>CAYIUX010000001.1:0-48155 GCA_964366795.1 uncultured Gammaproteobacteria bacterium
AAAATAAATCTCTTTATCAAAAATTACAAAAGGGCGGTTTGGAAGAAGTAAAAAAGCATGATTGGAATAAAACCGCCAAAGTGGCCATTGAGGTCCTTGACAAGCTATGATAAGATGACCTGGATGATTAAGAAAATATTAATTTATCTTTTTCTTTTTATCTTCCTGGTGCCTTCGGTTGCGTTGGCAAAAGGACCTCAACCTATCCCAACCCCTACCCCAAAACCAGAATATGATTTTTCCTCAATGACAACTTACGAAATGTTTTGGCCAGTGATGGCGGGTAAGGTTCCTGGCGACAGATTTTATATCCTGAAAATTTGGCGCGATAAATTTATTGGCTTTTTGATGTTTAGCGATTTAAAAAAATCAGAATATCTTAAAACCTTAGCCAATAAAAGACTGGTAGAAGCAGAAGGGTTGGTGGAAATTGGACGTTTCCCCTCCTTTCTCAAAACAATAAAAGAATCTTTAAATAATTTAGAGGAGGGCTTAAAATTACTTTCTTCTGCCCCAGATTCCCAATCTCAACTTTGGCTTAAAGGGGAATACGCCAAAGACCTTCAAAAACATTTGGTTGTTTTGGAAAGAATGAAAGGCAAAGTCAAAGAGGAACAAAAAAGCCTAATAGAAAAATCTCTTGAGAGCATCAACGGATTGATTGAAGAATACCAACTGAAGATATAATTCTAGTCAGCAAGTTTAATCAGTTTAAAGCGATACATCTCTTTAAGGATTTTCCTGAAAATATCGGTTTTCAGGATTTCATAAAAGTACTTCCCGATTTTTTCTCCAAACATTGAATTTAGCCTATACTTAATTATCTTTTTTTCTGCCTCGGCTGAAGACCAGTTGAACATTTTAAGTCTTTTTTCTTTTGGAAAGTCTCTGGTTTCGAATTGGGTTCCAAAAGATTGCTCGGCGTTTTTAGTGATATAGTCTAAAGGATTATTAAGAAAACGACCCTTTTTTTCTACCCAATCCCATAAATCAGTATAAGGATAAACGACCATATTACTGATCCGCGGAATGTCAATGTCTGGAGATTTTTGAAAAAATTCGACCGATTTTTTGACTGTTTCTTCATTATCTTTTGGCGCGCCAACAATGAAAAAAGCCTTGACGATTAAACCGGCCCTTTTTGCCGCCTTAAGCGCTTTTTTAATTGTTCCAATGGTTTCTCCTTTTCTGATGGCTTTAAGTACTTTAGGGCTGGTTGATTCTATCCCTAAAGCGACAAGCCGACAGCCAGCCTTCTTCATCAACTGAAAAACTTCCTCATCCGCCCTGTCAGCTCTAATCCCTTGAGCACATTGCCAAGAAATATCAAGTTTTCGGCGGATAATTTCTTTACAGATTTCTTTGACTCTTTTTTTGTCAAAATTAAAATTATCATCGACAACAGTGAAATTTTTAGTGCGATATTTTTTAATATTCTGTTCGATTTCATCAACGACATTTTTTCCGCTTCTTCCCCGGTAAGTTCGACCATGGACATGCCAACTGGCACAAAAGATACAATTGTAAGGACATCCTCGGGAAGTGATTATTGGCAGTTCTAAAAAACCAGCCGCCCGGTATTCTTCTAAAGGCAACAAATCAAAACGGGGAAAGGGAATTTTGTCAAGATCAAAAATTATTTTTGCCTGGTTGCGTTTATCAATGATTTCACCATTTTTATTTTTATAAATGACGCCCTCACAATAAGAAAGACTTCGTTCTTTTTCCAAGCAATTAATCAGTTTCGGGAAAGATTTTTCACCCTCTCCTTTTACAATAACATCAACCTCCAGTGACTTTATTAGCTCATTACCAACCAAAGAGGCATGCATTCCCCCCAAAACGGTAATTGTTTTTGGGGAGATTTTTTTAACAAATTGCAGTACTTGTTGCGCCCCTGGATAGTCAAAGCTTGTGGCGCTGACTCCGGCTACTTTGGGTTTAAATTTTTTAATCAATCTTTCAAGTTTTTCGTAACCATAATTTTTTAGCCTCATGTCAATTAACTTCACTTTGTGCCCCTTTTCTAGCAAAACTGAGGCTAAATAGCAAATCCCCAATGGCGGTGTCCGAGGAAGGCCAAAAAAACACCCTGAGACGGTTGGAGGATAAACAAGTAAAACTTTCATTCTGACTAGCAGTATAATAACATAATGGTAATGAAAATTTGCATTTTAACCCACACTTATCCAAAATTTGCTGGCGACAGCACTGCCCCTTTTATGGCTGATTTAGCCCAAAATTATGCCAAATTGGGCCAGCAGGCTTGGGTGCTTACCCCGTTTGTGAAGGATTTTAAAAAACAACGACAAAAAAATCTCCAGGTTGTTCTTTACAAATACATTTGGCCTGAGCGATTACATCTTTTGGGATACTCACGCTCAATGTATGCCGATGTTCGCCTGCGGATGATCAACTATTTTCTGGAGCCGTGGATGTTTTTAGCAGCTGTTTGGCGGCTTTGGCGGTTGATCCAAAAGGAGAAAATCGATATAGTTCACGCCCACTGGATTCTGCCTAACGGCTTGATTGCTGCCGTGGTTTGCCGGCTGACCAAAACTCCATTGGTGATTTCTATTCCTGGTTCGGATATTCAGGTGGCCAGGAAAAATCCCTTTTTTGCCAAAATGGCTCTTTTTGCTCATCAAACAGCTAATCTAGTGACCACCAATAGCGAGGACCTTAAGCAGGCGATGGTTGATTTGGGAGCTGATCCGAAGAAACTTGAGATGATCGTTTATGGCATAGACAAAAACAAAATGAGAATTGATACTAGCCAGAATGTTAGATTAAGAAAAAAACTGGGATTAAATCAAGATGATATTGTTGTCTTGGCCGTCGGGAGGTTAGTTTATAAAAAGGGGTTTGACATTTTAATTAAAGCTATGCCAGAAATTCTCAAGGAAAACCCAAAAGTAAAGGCAGTTATCGTTGGTGATGGTGATTTGAGACAAGAATTAATCGACTTAAGCCGGAAATTAAAAGTGGGAAAAAATGTTTTATTCACTGGGAGGGTGAGATACGATAAACTTTTGTACCTTTACAATCTAGCTGATATTTTTGTTATGCCCTCGGTCAGTCCACCCGCTGATGGTTTAAACGTTTGTGTGGTTGACGCCATGGTTTGTGGAAAACCAATTGTGGCGACCAATATTGCCGGCAATCCCTTAGTTGTTAAAGATGGCGTAAATGGTTTATTAATTCCCCAAAAAAGACCAGAACTTTTAGCCTTAGCGATTTTAAAATTAGCCTCCTCGGAAAGTTTACGCCGAAAATATGGTAAAATAGGCTACCAAATGGTTCATAAATATTTTACTTGGGATAAACTTGCCCGAAAGTATATTTACCATTTCCAAAAAATAATTAACTTCCAAAAATGAAGTTTCTTTTAGTCAATCCGCCGGCAATGGGTCGTTATTGGAAACCAGCTACTCCCCATGTTGGTTTTGGTTATTTGGCGGAAACGCTTTTGGCCAACAAACACCAAGTTGAAATTGCCGATATGCGACTTAACATAAGCTTTTCCCAGTTGGTATCAAGAATCCAAAAATTTCGACCGGATTATATTGGAATCACTGCCGCTAGTTTAGAATACCAAAAAGTTTATGATCTTGTGGATAAAATTAAGGAAGGTTTTTCTATCCCCATTATCATGGGAGGTCCGCACGCCTCTATTGTTAAAGAACAGGTTTTACAATATTCCAAAACCGATTGGGTAGTTTACGGAGAAGGGGAGAAAACCATTTTGGATATCGCCAGAAGAATACCACCGGCAAGAATCAAGGGCTTGATTTGGCGAAGGAAAGGAGAGATTGTCATAAACCCCCCTCGGGAGTTGATTTTTGATCTTGACGACCTTCCCTTTCCAAAATATAAAAAATTTTCTTTAGATAAATATTTGGAGCATAAAATTCCTTTAATTGGTGAACGGGGTTGCCCTTATGGTTGTACTTATTGTGCTTCTAGGTTAATTCTGGGCAGAGGATTTAGAAGAAGAAGCCCGGAAAATATTTTGGAGGAAATTAAATATTGGTATAAAAGGGGATATCAAGATTTTGGTTTTAATGACGATGAATTTACCGGCGATGCCGAATGGGCAGAAAAAATTTGTGATTTAATTATTAAAAACAATTTAAAAACCACTTTTGAACTTCGAACGGGAGTGAGGGTAGATAAGCTTAACGAAAATCTGCTTTTGAAAATGAAAGAGGCTGGTTTTTTCTTTTTTGCTTTTGGAATTGAATCGGCTGATCAGAAGGTATTAAATCTGATGAAAAAGGGGACGACACCGACGCAGGCAAAAAGGGCAGTTAAGTTAGTCAATAAACATGGTTTAGAATCAAGTGGATTTTTTATGATTGGACTTCCAGGAGATACACCAGTCAAATTTAGAAAAACCTTAAGGTTTGCCAAGGGTCTTGATTTAAGCGAAGTCCGTTTTTACAACACCGTCCCTTATCCAGGAACCGAACTTTATGATTGGGCTTTAAAAAATGGTCGATTTTTGTACTCCCCTGAAGTTTATCTTAATAAATACGATCGTCTTCAACGCAATCCTGTTTTTGAAACCGATGATTTTCCGGTTGAAGAAAGACGAAAGGCTTTTGATTTAGGGGAGCAATTTTTTGTCGAACGATTGATTGTAAAAACAGTAGGAGAAAAGCTGGGTAGACCGTTGATTTTTCTTTGTAAAAATAATTTTCTTCGCCGTATAATTATAAAAATAGGCTTTCGTTTAACTCCCTGGGTGAGAAAAATCCAAAAATTAAGAAGAAAGCTGCTTCACCATGAAAGTTAAGCCAATTTTTGTTGGATTACTAATTACCTTAATTTTTTTTCTAATTTCTTTGTTTACTCTTTCTGATTACAACGTTAACTGGGATGAGCCAGTTCATTTTATGCGCGGTCAGGCTTATTTGCGATATTTTTTAACTGGAGAGAAAAATTATAAAAACTTACCTTCTTCTCTTCCACGCTTAAGTATTTATCAAAGCAATACCTTAGATGGAGAGTATTTTTTGGAAAACGACTCCGGTCATCCTCCCTTAAACGGAATCTTAGCCGCTTTAACGAATTATATTTTTTACCAAAAATTAGGGATTTTAGGAGATATTGAGGCTTATCATCTGTTTATTATCTTAGTCTCAACCTGCTTAGCTTTTCTTATTTTTTATTGGGCGAGGGAAGAGTATGGTTTGTTTGCGGGTGTAGTTGCCTTTTTATCTTTAACCTTTTACCCCTTATTTTTTGGTGAGTCTCACAATAATATTAAAGATCCGGTTGAAGCCTCATTTTTTGCTTTTGCTCTTTATGGGTTTTATAAAGGGATAAAATGCCAAAATTGGCGGTGGATAATTTTTTCTTCTTTATTTGCCGGTTTTGCCTTAGGAACAAAATTTAATATTTTGTTCCTCCCTTTTATTCTTTTTCCCTGGCTGTTGGCTCTGGGGATTAAAAAAATTTTTTCCAAAAAATTTGCCCTCTTCTTTCTTGTTTACCCCTTTATTGTTTTGGTGATTTTTTTTGCTTCTTGGCCTTTTCTCTGGCAAGAGCCGATTTTTAATCTTTTAAAGACATTTGGGTATTATAAAGAAATTGGAACTGGGGCAGTTTATCAGCCTCAGTTTATCGTGGCCGGCTTCAGTACTTATCCTCTGCAAGCGATTATTTTTACCACCCCTTTGGTTGTTTTATTTTTTTCATTCATCGGCATCATTGGTGCTTTTGCTAATTTAAGAAAAAAGCAAAAAACTTCTTTTTTGTGGCTTTTGTGGTTTTTAATTCCGATTATGAGGGTAAGTTTGCCTGGGGCAAGTATTTATGGCGGGGTCAGACAAATTATGGAATATATTCCAGCAATGGCGTTATTAACTGGCTTAGGAGCCAGCTCTATGGTTACATGGTTACATGGCTATATGGCTAGAATAAAAAAACCATTTAACCATTTAACCATTCAGCTATTAATCCTTCTTATGTTTCTTCCTATTACTTTTAAAATAATTTCCATCCATCCTAATCAAAATCTTTACTTTAATCCCTTAATTGGAGGGTTGCAGGGGGCGGCAGAAAAAAATTTCCCTGGTTGGGGAATAACCCTTGGCAATCCATATCTCCAGGGAGTTAAATGGCTTAATCAAAATGTGGAGCCAAATGCCAAACTGGTTTTATCTTTGGGGATGATGACTAATGTACCAAAGATAAAACTCCGAGAGGATATTGAATTTTCTAATGCCTTAGAAAGTCTCACCTGGCGGGAGGGAGAATATATTATGGGTTTGACATACTATAGTTTCCCCTTGCCGTATGATACCCAATACCCGGAAAGATATCTTGAGCCTGGTTGGGAAAAGAAAGTTGAGGGGATGTCAATTTTGAAAATTTGGAAAAACGATTTGGCTCACACAAAAAATGGTTTTGTTGCCGAAAAAGATATCACCTCGGAAACAAAAATTGCGGTTGAAGATTATGGATTGTTAGTAGACTTCCAAAAACCAGTTTTTTTGACCAGAATGGAGGTATTTTTGGATCCTAAAAAGACAAATGAAATTAAATGGGGAGTAATTTCCACCTCTTTGGATGGGGTTTCTTGGGATGAGCAACCAGAAGGTCTTTCCCAAAACCAAATTCCCCGAGTTCAAAAACTGAAAAATGGAATGATAACCCATTTTTTTGCTGCTATCCCAGCGCGATTTTTAAAAATAAAGATAACCCCCTTTGATAGAAGTTATTTAAGGGTTGGTAATAGTGTTAAAATAACAACATTGCGAGATTTAAAACCCTAAGAAAAGTATGATAAAAAAAATTTACAATCTAATTCGTTACCATTTTTACACCATCCAAGCAGCGGAATTTCTTATATCTTCGCCATTATTTCTAAAAAGCCCTCTTTCCCAAAAGCTGGTTAAAAGAGGACTTAGACAGACTAAAAAAGCTCCCCTGGAGTTGATGATTGAACCAACTAACCTCTGTAATTTAGCTTGTTTAATGTGTCCCCACAAAACAATGAAAAGAGAAAAGGGGATTATGAGCAACAAGCTTTTTCAAAAAATTATTGACCAAGCAGCAAGACTAAGGGTTAAGAATATTAAACTGGCAGGAATGGGTGAGCCCCTTTTGGATAAAGATATTGTCAAAAAAATTGCCTATGCCAAAAAGAAAAATTTAACGGTCAAAATGTTTACCAACGCCATGCCTTTAAATAAAAAAATATCAAAACAATTAATAGAATCAGGGATTGACGAGGTGATTGTTAGTATTGATGGTGGTTCTCGAAAAACCTTGGAGCGGATTAGAAAAGGAGCTAGTTTTTCTAAGCTTCAGACTAACTTGGAAAATTTTAATCTTGAACGCCAAAAAGCGCTTAAGAGGAGCAAGAAAATTCCCGAGTTGATTATTAATGTAACTCATCAAAAAGGCAACAAACAAGAGAGGAAATTGATCCAAAAAACCTGGGGAAAATTTACCGACAAAATTCGCTTTTTCCCAATTCATAACTGGGGAAGTCAAGAAGTTACCCCCAGACCTTCATTTCCCTGCCATTTACTTTTTTTCCAGATGGCAATTTGTTGGGATGGGCGAGTTACCCTTTGCTGTATTGATTACGAGTGTCAATATCCACAAGGAAACTTGAACAATACTAGTCTTGAAAAAATTTGGCAGAGTAAAAAAGTCTGGGAAATTCGCCAACTACATCTTAGAGGTAAATCAGATACAATTCCCCCTTGCCGTTCTTGTTCAATGCAACCGAATTGGTTTTTTACTCTTCAGTTTTAATCTTCCTTTGAACTCTAATAACCATCAAAAGGATGCCAGTTAAAAGAGAGTTATTATAGGGATGTATTTAAATTAGTCTAAAGATTGCTTATTGATATTTTTCAGATAATTAAATAAAGATTTTGTGAGTTGTAAAAAATCAGAAGGCGTTTTTTCCCAACTTTCCATCCTAATCCTCATACAATATCCATACCAACTAAAAAAGATAAACTGATAAAGTCTATCTAAAGGTAAAGAGATTAAAACATCCATAAACCGGCGCAAAAAAGGAAATTCGACGACAATACCAAAAATTTTATGTAGCCGCTCAGCTTTCTTTTTCTCTTTAGGATCTGAGAAAACTAGTTCCGAGGTCATTTTATTTGTTACCGCAACCTGATCCCAGCTTTTTTTCTTAAAATATCCATTTTTCAAGGCGTAATTTCCAATAGAAGTCCCAGGGTAAGGATAAAGAATAGACGACCAGGCGAAATTAGGACGACATTTTATATTTAAATCTAGTGTTTGAAGGTCAATCTTTAATGAATGCTTGACCGGAAGAGCAATCAAATTTTGACTCGTAAAAATAATAGAGTATTTTTTTAATAATTCGCATGTTTTAAAAATTTGCTCATTAGTCATAAGTCTTTTAAGAAGTTTATTTCGAATCTTTTCGTTTCCGCATTCTATGCCAAACCAGACAGCGTAGCAGCCAGCCTTTTTTAGAAGGCGAACCACTTCTTTATTGATTAAATTAGCTCTAATATTGCACCAAAAGCGGATTTTTGTTTTCTTCATTTTTACGGCAAAATCCTCAAGCCATTCTTTTGGTTTCAAAAGAAAAGTATCATCTTCAATCATGGCAAATTGAAAAGGATATTTCTTTTTAACTTCTAAAATTTCCGCAATAAAATTATCAACGCTTCTAAATCTAATAATTTCCCCCTTATTTTTATAAATCTCGTTATACTTATGATTAAAACAATAGGTGCATTGGTAGGGACAGCCTCTCCCAGAAAAAAAGACTTTTGACTTGTATTCTTTGATTTCAGGAGAACTTTCATAAAGAATCTCTCTATCTGGAAAAGGCAGGCTGTCTAAATCTTCTATGAGTGGTCTTGGTAGATTTTTAATAATTTTGTTTCCCTTCTTAATCCATAAATTTTTAATTTTATCAATCGACTTTCCTTTTTTTAATCTTTCAAGAAGGTCTATTATTGCTCCTTCGCCTTCGCCAATACAAACAGCATCAACCCCGCTTTTATTAATCATTTCGGGAAAAAAAGTTGGGTGAGGGCCGCCAAAAATAGAAAAAGCCCTGAATTTCTTTTTTAAACGTTTATTTAGATTAAGGTAATAATTATGCTCCCCAGTCATTGTGCTATAAGCAAAAACATCTGGGGAATATTCTTTTACCTTCTTCAGAATTTGATCAAAACCAAGATTTTGCGTTTTAAGAAGTTTAGTTTGATGACCCCCTTGCTTTATTACCGCAGACAATGACATTATTCCCATTCGCTCAAAGAATTGAAATTCTTGAAGGAAAAACAAAACTTTCATATCTTAAGTGGCTTTTTTGCGGTTAAGATAAGTTATCATTTCTGCCAAAAGTCCGGTGGAAAAAAGCTGGACACCAATGACCATTAGAAGGATACCGCCCAGAAGAAGTGGCTGGCGCCCCTGAATGTTACCAAATGAAAACCTAAGATAGCTGATATAACAACCGATGATAAAACCGATGAAAAAAAGAACTACTCCGATACTACCAAAAAAATGAGCCGGGCGGCGGATAAATTTGGTTAAGAATACAATCGTGATTAAATCAAGAAAGCCTTTTAGAAAACGATCCCAGCCGAACTTTGATTGACCAAATTTTCTAGGACGATGACGAACAGGGATTTCCGTGATTTTAAATTTATTTTCGGCAACTAAAATAGGAATTAGCCGATAAAGTTCGCCGTATAAAGGTAGACTTTTAACTACCTCTTTTTTGTAAGCCTTAAAACCGCAGTTAAAATCGTGAAGTTTCACCCCCGAAAGGGTAGAAGCCAAAAAATTCCAAAAACGGGAAGGAATGACTTTGCTTAAAGGGTCTTCTCTCTCTTTTTTCCAACCGCAAACAAAATCATAATTTTGGTTGATTTTGGTTAAAAATTTTGGGATTTCCGCCGGGTCATCCTGAAGATCAGCGTCCATGGTAATAATTATTTTTCCTTTTGCTTGATTAAAACCCGAAGACAAAGCCTCTGATTTACCAAAATTACCCCGAAATTTAATGATGCTTACCTGCTTGTCCTTTTTTCGAAGCTTTTCCATAATCTCGAGAGAATTGTCAGTACTGCCATCGTCAATAAAAATAATTTCAAAAGATTTTTTAAGCGGTTTTGTTGCCGCTAAAATTTCCCCATACAGGGCTTCGAGGGTTTTTTCTTCATCTTTAACGGGAATGACAAAAGATATATCCATTAGCGGTATTTTACCATTTTCAAAGCCAAAATTGAAAGAATGTACATAAACGGCAAAAGAGGTAAAAGATAGCGGGGATAGACAACTCCGAATGAGAGTGAGGCAAGATAAACAATCACCCAGATAAGAAGAATATTAGCTTCGCTCGGCCATTTCTTCTTTTTAAGTAAAGCTAAAGCTCCCATTATTAAGGAAATGATTGTCGTTATTGGCCAGGTGATTTGCCAATCAGGAGCAGGCAAAGGTCTCCGGTCTGCCCACCAAGTAATCCATTTTTTAAGAAAGATAAGTTGCCAAACAGAACCTGGTGGCACCAAAAATTTTCCTTGAGAATGAAAATTCCACATCCATTTTTGAATCCCGAAAAAACGGCGCAAGCTTTCTCCCTCAATAAAAATCTTAAGATAAGAAGCCATCAAAACTAATATTGCCAAAGGTAAACTGATTATTAAATTTGCCAGACCTTGGCGGTTGCGACTTAAAACTAGATATGTTATCCAAGAAAAAATAACAATCACCCCGGAGAAATAAAATTTCGTGGCGATTACTCCACCCAAAGCCAGTGAGGCAAAAGCAAAGAAAACCTTTCTTTTTTGAGCCGTTAAAAAGAAATAAAAAGCTAAAAGAACAAAGAAAAGATGATAAATATCCAGCAAGGCATTATCTAATTGGCTGACAAAAAGAGATTCAAAAGACAAGATGACTATCGGGATAAGAGCAAGAATAGTTGATTTTAAAATGATTTTTCCGATTAGAAAAACCAAAATTAAGGAAAAGATGCCAAAAATTAAAGAGCCAACCTCAATCCGCTTAAAAAGCAAAATCGAAATCCCCATAAGATATTTTCCTAAGGGAGGCATCTCCGGATTAATTAAGGTTGGATTTTTACCATGGACATATTCCCAGGCGGCATATCCATAGACGATATAGTCTGAAATAGGAGCGCCACCTTTTTGGGCGTAAGTTGAACCAAGATAGGCTCTTTTATGAGCCAGAGGATCAAACTTTTGGAAAGTATTAGGTTGATTCCAAAGATAAAATCCAATCCGAAATATAATTAGGCTTAAAATTAAAAAGGGTAAGATTTTTTTAATGGTTTTAAGAATGGACATGAGTTAAAACAGAGAGAATATTTAAAATTAGGAAAATGATTAGCCAAAAATATGTTGCTCTCTTGCCAAGGCTGGTAAAATTTTTTTGCCAAAAGGCGGATGGTAAAAGCGAGGCCGTACCAAGGATGACAATAGTTCTAAAAAGAGTGGTGGAGATGCCAAATATCTCCTCCCAACCCCAAAGAAAAGCTGAAGAAGCAATTAAGAAAAAGAAAAATAAATTAAGCAGACCAGGTTGGTCTAATATTTTTTTAATTACAACCGCCGAGGCAATAATCAAAAATGGATAAAAAGGGGAACGATACCAACCCTGGGCTTCCACGCCGGGGATAGCGAAGACAAAAATCAGAAAATAAGCGAGCAAAGGAATTAAGAGCTTAAAATGTCTTTTGAAATTCAAACTTAATATAAAAGTTGCCAGCCAACCAAAATAAATCCAACCATCCGGATAAAGACGGTCGACTAAATATGGGTGAGTAAATAATGCCAAGACGTTTCCTAGTCCAATTTTCGCCCGGGCAAGTTGCAACCCCCAAAGGCTAACAAATGTTTGCCAATCGTAATACCAACCGTAGAGAAAAAACAGAGAAAAGAAACCAACAGCCACAAGACCAATAATGAAGGCATCAGTCCAGCGTTTTTCCTTAGCCAAAAGCAAACAAACTGCCAGCGTTACCGCTGACCAGGGAATTTTAGCCAAAACCAAAAGACCACAAAGAACAGCGACCAGATTTCGCTGCCAAGTTTTTCTTGATTCTAAATAACGAAGTGTAATCAGCCAAATGACTAACATTATTGGAATTAAAAAGTTTTCGTTTTGGACAATTCGGGAACCAATAACAATCGTGGGAATAGTGGCATAAAGAAGGGCTGATAAAAGACCCACAAAATCTCCATAAAGTTTTCTGGCTAAGACAAAAACTAGGAAAATTGAGAGTACCCCCAATATTAAAGACAAAATTCTTATTTGGCTAAGACTGATGTCGAACATTTCCTTAGAGCCAGTTATGAGAGCGAAACCACCGGCGACGAGACCAAAAAAGGGGGGATGTTCTAAATAGGGGGTAACCAATCGAACCCAAGCGCCCTGGAATTTTTTAAGCTCGTAGTTTTTATATTGATAGTGAGGCGACCAAGAGGTAGGAACATGATTTTGCCAAAGACTAATTCCTTGCCAGGTCCAGGCAAATTCATCAAAAGTCGCTCCGTGACGGGGAAATTTATCATAATTATGAAATCTTAAGAAAAATCCTAAAAGAAGGATAAAAACTAGGGTAGGTAAAATCCAAATTTTTTTACTTTTTCCCATCTTTCAGCAGGTATTTCAGTTAATTTCGTTTTCTTAATATATAAACAAGTTGGTTTGCCGGAAAAATATAACTGAATATAATCTTTTACTTGATATTCAGGTAACGACTGGGAATAGTATACATCTTTTGGGCAATCTCCGTAATAAAAATCAGGAGGATTTCGGCGAAACATCTCATCTCGCGCTTCAGTATATTTTGGAAAATAAGGCATTACCGAGGTATACCAAGAATATTTATAAGATGAAGGAAGATTTGCCTGCCAGTAAATTAAATCATCCCACATTTCCACAAATAAGGTATCGGTTGGCTCGGCTAAAATTTTAATTATCTCTCCATTGACAAAATAATTGCCATAACTGGTATTGAATTCTCCTTTTGGGTCAATTTTCTCCCAAATAAATGAGCGACCAGGAAAAAGCGAATAAGCGAAAGTTAAGACGAGTAAAAATAACGCCATCAAAGCCAATTTTTTGTTTTTAATATCTTTCAATAACCAAAAAATGCTGACGATAACCAAACCATACCAAGGGACGATATGGAAAGCTTCATAAAATACCGCCCCCGGAGCGACAAACCTGATGTTAGCCAATCCCAAAATTAGAATTATGGCAATAACCTCTTTTACCCTTTTTCTTTGAGTCACCAAAGCCCCGATTAAAATCAAAAAGGTAACATCTAAACTCATTAAAATAGTCCTAAAGAAATTCCATTTTCCCCCGAAGAAAAGATAAATTGGATAAGCAAAGATTTTAAAGAACCCGATTCCGAGAATTTCGCCTGTCCTGATTTCCACCGCCGAGTTAATCTTAATTACATTAAATAAATAATCTGGCAAGGGCAAAGATAAAAGGGTAAAAGAAGAAAGAATGATGAATAAAATCATGGATATAAGTTTATCCTTAGAAAATTTTCCTCCCCAGATAATTAAAGCATAAATAAATATAGCCACGGGAATATAAGGTTCTCGGGCAAAAACTACCAACCAGGCAAAAACAGCGCTCAAAACAAAATCAAAGGAGTGAATTTTCTCTTTTCGCCACTTAGACCAAAGCAGGCCGAGCATATAAACTAGGGGATAAACAATTATCCCCTCGGCTAAAAATCGATCGCCGAAAAGATAATATTTTGTTGGCTCATAAATAAGGGTAAATCCAACCCCAATCCAGCCAAAGCGGAAAATAAGCAAAAAATCCATTAGAAGGGCAACCAGAAATATAAACATTCGATGATAGAGGATTAATTGATAAAGATTTCTGGGATGAAGCAGTATCTGAATGGCGTAGCTCACATATGCCATCAACGGTTGGTGATTAAAAAAGATTTCTGAGTATAAAATTTTGCCTTTAAGCATAAAATAGGCAGCGACATAGTTGAAACAGTCATCAAAACAACCAAAAGCCCCAATCCTTTTGTAATAGATTTTGAAAATAAAAAGAAAAAAGAAAAGAAAGCCAGCACCGAGAAGAATCTTTTTTGTTTTCATGAATCTCTGATATAATTTTAGCAGAAAGTGATGAAGAAGAAAATTTTAACTAAAGGCTTACCTTTTTTACTTGCCATAATTTTTTTCCTTGTTGGATTAATTACCTTGAGTGATTACGGTATTAATTGGGATGAACCCGACCATTTTATGCGCGGACAGGCGTATTTAAGATATTTTTTTACCGGCAAAAAAGATTATCAAGGACTTCCCCGTCAATTTCGGAGGAGTATTTACCAGAATGACTTTTATACGCTGGCTAATTGGTATAAAGATGATTCCGGTCATCCCCCGCTTGGTGATATTTTGGCTGCCACCACCAATTGGATTTTTTACCAAAAATTGGGAATCCTAGGCGATATTGAAAGCTATCATTTGTTTGAAGTTTTGACTGGAGCGATTCTCGTTTTGGTAGTGAGTTTATTTGCCCAAGAAACATATGGAGTTTTTGCTGGGTTAATCGCTGGTTTATCGCTTGCTCTTTATCCTCTTTTTTTGGGAGAATCTCATTTTAACATTAAAGACCCGGTTGAGACCTGTTTTTTTGGTTTGACTATTTGGTCTTTCTGGAAAGCGATTAAGAGTCAATCGCCTAAATGGATGATTTCTTCGGCAATTTTTTGCGGGATGGCTCTGGGAGTAAAATTTAACATTATTTTCGTTCCGCTTATAATCTTACCCTGGCTTTTTGCCAGAGGAATCAAAAGAAGCTTTTCTAAAAAAATTTTAAAATCTTTGTTTTTTTACCCACTTGTTTCTTTTGGAATTTTCTTTATTTCCCGGCCTTATTTTTGGTCTGACCCATTCAATCACACTCTGGAGATTATTAAATATTACCAAAGTATTGGATTACAACAAAATTTCCAACCCCCGAATTTTTATATTTTGGGCTTCAATACCTATCCTCTTCAGGCGGTTATTTTTACCACTCCGCTGGTAATTTTATTTTTTAGTCTTATCGGCATTATTGCCTGTTTTTTTCTTTTTAAAAAAGAAAAAGAAAAAACAAGTTTTTTGTGGCTATTATGGCTGGTGGTGCCAATATTAAGAGTAACTGTCCCTAAAACTTCAATCTATGGTGGGGTAAGGCAAATAATGTAATCTGTCCCGGCGATGGCATTTCTAGCTGGTTTGGGAGCAGAAAGCCTAAGACAATTTATAATGAACAATTTACAATTTAGAATTAAAAACAGAAAAAAATTATACATTTTACATTATACATTTTACATTGCCCTGGCTCTTTCTTTTCTTCCTATCGCTCTTAAGCTTATTTCGCTCCATCCCAATGAAGGCCTTTATTTTAATCCCTTAATTGGGGGATTAAAAGGAGCGGCGGAAAGAAATTTTCCCAATTGGGGATTAAGTTTAGGCAATGAATATCGCCAGGGGATTAACTGGTTTAACCAAAATGCTCCTCCCCAGGCAAATTTAACTTTAGCCAGAGGACTTTTGTCTAATATTCCCCGGATTTGGATAAGGGAAGATATTAATTTTGGTGATTATTATTTTAGCGGTCCAGCCGGTAAAGGAGAATATATAATGGAATTAACTCATGAGGGTTGGGAAGGTTGGATTCCGGCGAAAGCAAAATATCTCCAAACTTTAAAGCCAATTTATCAGTTAAAAGTTGAAGGAGTAACCGTCTTAACTATATGGAAGAATAGTCCAGAAATGGTAAAATAATACGGATGGAAACCAATCCTCTTGTTTCGGTAATAATTCCTGCCAAAAATTCAGCCCAATTTATTAAATCCTGTCTGGAAAGTATCAAAAAACAGACTTATAAAAACATTGAAATTATTGTTGTTGATAATAATTCAACTGATAAAACAAAGGAGATTGTTTGCAAATACACAAAATTAGTTTTTAATCATGGTCCAGAACGGGCAGCTCAAATGAACTTTGGGATAAAGAAAGCTAAGGGTCAATATTTATATCGAGTTGATTCCGATTTTATTTTAGAACCCGAAGTAGTTGAACAATGTGTAGAAAAATGTGAGAAAGAGAGCCTAGACGGTATTGCCGTGATTAATACTTCGGCTGAAGGACTTGGTTTTTGGGCTGATGTCAGAAAACTTGAAAGAAATGCCTATCGAGACGACGAACTGATTGTTGCCGTTAGATTCTTTAGTAAAAAATCATTTGAGAAAATCGGTGGTTTTGATGAGACCTTATATGGACCAGAAGATTATGATTTTCATAATCGTTTTTTAAAGGCAGGGTTTAAATGGGGTAGAATCAGGGCGATTGAGAGACATTTAGGAGAGCCAAAATCTTTGCTGGATATTGCTAAAAAACATTTTTTTTATGGTCAAGAAATGCTTTCTTACTTAAAAAAACATCCCCAAAGGGGACTAAAGCAAATAAATCCTGTCAGAAGAGCTTATTTACGCCACTGGAAGGATTTTATTTCTCACCCTAGTCTATCTTTGGGAATTGGCATTATGACAATTGTTAAATTTGGCACTGGAGGATTAGGATTTATTAAAGCATTAATCTTTGGTCCAAGAAGATAATATGGCAAAAGAAAAAAAACTACCATCTGGAATTTCTATCATTCTACCTGCCTTCAATGAAGAAAAAAACATTGAGCAAATGGTTGACGAGTGTTTATCTTATTTGCGGAAATTAAAAGATGGTTATGAAATTATTATTGTTAATGACGGTTCGTGGGACAAAACTGGAGAGATTGCTCAAAAAATCGCCCAAAGGAATAAAAAAGTTAGAGTACTCACTCACCCTGTGAATAAGGGCTATGCCCAAGCCCTAAGAGACGGATTTAATTCTGCTAAGTTCGATTATGTTTTTTTTACTGATGCTGATAGGCAGTTTAAGCTAGATGCTTTAGACGTAATGTTTCCAATTGCTAAAACTCAAGTAGTTGATTTGGTTATTGGTTATCGATTAAAAAGAAAAGATCCATTTTTAAGAAAATTCCTTTCTTGGGGCTACAATACTTTAGCCAGTTTCCTTTTTGACTTAAATGTTAAAGATATTGATTGCGCTTTCAAACTATTTAGGAAAGACATTTTTAAAAAGATTAAAATTGAATCCAAATACTTCTTTTTTAATACAGAAATTTTAGCCAAAGCAAGATTTTTTGGTTTCAATATTATCGAGGTTGGAGTTCCTCATTTTCCCCGAACTGCTGGAAAATCAACAGTGAGTTTTAAATATATCCCCCTGACAATTAGAGAGTTAATCAGAATCAGAAAAAACCTGCAAAAGTTAAAAAAAGGGAGAAAGAGTTGAGAATTCTTTTGGTTAAACCAGTTACTCCTCAAGGAGTAGTTTTGAATTGTATTCCCCCAATTGGGTTAGGTTATCTTGCCACCGCTCTTCGAAAGGAGAGATTTAAAGATGTCGCTATTCTTGATTGCGTAAAGGAGGGGCTAGATTATCCTTCATTTAAGAAAAAAATTAACAAATACCGACCCGACATTGTTGGCTTCCAGATTTTTTCCCAAGATTTACCTTCTTTGGAAAAGAGCCTTGAAATAGTAAAAAAAATTAATCCCCAAATTATTACCCTTGCCGGTGGTCCCCATCCTTCAGGTTTACCAGAAGAAACACTTAAAGATTTTAAAAATCTCGATTTTGTCTTCTGTGGTGAGGCAGAAATTGGACTACCCATGCTTGTCAGGGCTTTAAAAACAAGAAGGGGATTTTCCCAGATCCCAGGATTAGGCTGGAGAAATAAAAAAGGGAAAATAGTCATCAATCCCCAAATTTTTGTTGATGATTTAGATGGTTTGGGATTTCCTGCCTGGGATTTGCTAAAACCCCAAGAATATCCCGATGCCCCACAGGGGATAATTTTTAAAAATTTACCGATTGCTCCAATTATGGCTACCAGAGGCTGCCCTTTTTCTTGTACTTTTTGTGCCGGTTGGACAATCTCTGGAAAGAAAGTAAGAAGAAGAAGCGTTGGTCATATTTTGAAGGAAATAGAATTTTTATATAAAAAATATGGAGTGAGAGAAATTCATTTTTTGGATGACAATTTTACTTTAAATAGGGATTATGTTGAGGATTTTTGTCGCCAACTTTTAAAAAAAGGCTTTAAAATTAGCTGGTGTTGCCCAAATGGAGTCAGGCTTGATACTTTAAATAAAAGGCTTTTGAAACTAATGAAAAAAGCGGGCTGTTATTATGTTTCGGTGGGAATTGAGTCAGGCTCCGATCGGATTTTAACACTAATGAAAAAGGGAACAACCATCAAAAAAATAAAAAAAATGACGAAGATGGTAAATGAGGTGAGGATGACAATTAACGGATTTTTTATTCTTGGCTATCCTGGGGAAACAAAAAAAGATATTCTTAAAACTATAAAATTTGCTAAAAGTCTGGGTCTCACTCGAGCCGCCTTTTATAATTATTTACCTTTACCGCGAACCGAATCATATCAAAAGTTATTAGCTAACGGCGAATTTAAAGAAAAAAGAATTGACTGGAATCAAATTTTTCAGGCGGACGTACCTTACGCCCCGATGGGCATTAGTCAAAAAGAATTAAAAGACCTCCAAAGACGGGCTCATTTGGAGTTTTACCTCCGCCCAATAATTCTCTGGCGGTTGATTAAAGAAATTCGCACATTTGAACAATTAAAATATATTTTAAGAAGGGCGAAAGCTTACATGCTAGGATGAATATAAAAACCGCCACCACCTTAACAAAAAAGCTTTATCAAAATCTTGGTTGGCCAACAACTTTTACTCGTATTCGTTTTTTTACTGCTCCATACGAGAAGTTAGAGCAATTAATTCCCAAAAAAGGCTTTATTATTGATTTGGGTTGTGGCTATGGGATTTTTAGTAATTTTTTGGGTCTAACTGGACCGAAAAGGCAAATTTTAGGGATAGAGCTTGATTCTGAAAAGATTAAATTTGCCAATAGGGGGGTGGCTAATGTTAAATTTTTGGAAGCAGATATTACCAAAATAACCCTCAAAAAAGCAGGGGCTATTTTGTTGATTCATGTATTGCATCATTTGAATTCTTTTCAAGAACAGGAGAAGCTTTTGACTGAATGTAAAAAGAAATTAACTAGAAATGGAGAGTTAATTATTGCTGAAGTTGATAAAAAACCATTTTTTAAGTTTATTTTAGGGCGATTAGCTGATTTTCTTTTATATCCTGGGGATAAAATTTACTATCGGTTTCCAGATGAATTTGGTAGGCTGTTTACTAAGCTGGGATTTAAAGCTAAAATTATCAAAGCCGATAAAGGTAAACCTTTTGCCCATGTTATTTATGTTTTAGAAAAAAAATGAGAAAGATATTAAAAGAAAATATTACTATTGTTCTTATCTTATTAGCCGCTTTTCTTATTCGAATAATTGGTACAAACCCCGGCTATCCTCCCTATCATCCCGATGAACCGATGAGCTATAGTTCAGCCATGAATATGATTATCAATGGGAATTTGGATCCCAAACGCTATGATTATCCAGCTGGGGTTCCTCTAGTTCATATGGTTTTTTACAGGATTTTTTTTCTTCCAATAGCTCTTTTTAAACTTTTTTTCCCTCATCCACGGGTATTTTTCACCGCCTTACAAATCGGGCCTCGATTTATGGATGAATTTAAAGTGGCTATTTTTGGTCGTGGTGAGTACGAGGCTCTGTTCTTTTCCAGATATGTAACCGCCATTCTTGGCGCGGGGATAGTTTTTTTAACTTATCTTTTAGCCAAAAGGGTTTTCAATAAAAATACCGGTTTGATTGCGGCATTTTTTCTGGCATTTAACTATCGTCATGTTTTCTCGTCTCATTTTGCTTTATCTGATATTCCTAATGGTTTTTTTGCTGTTCTGGCAGTTTTAGCCTGTGCTTTTTTACTGGAAAAACAAAGTCGGAGTCGTTATTTGTTGGCAGGCTTAACCTGTGGTCTTTATTTATCAATGAAATATCAATTTTTCCCCATTTTTACTTTTATATTTATCCATTTAACTTGGGTTGTTAGGAAAAAATCTTTAAAAGAGATCTTTAATAAAAATTTTGTTATCGCCTTATTTTTAATTCCGATAATTTTTGCCGTAATTAACCCCTATCTGCTCCTAAATCTAAAAGAAGCAATTCCGATAATTAAATACGTTGGCATGCGCTACCACATGGGTATAAGAAAATTTGCATTTTACCCCTATTTTTATTTATATCATTGGGGGATTGGCAATTTACCGTTTTTGGCGATTATTAGTGGGTTCTTACTGGGTTTAACTCTTAAACCACTAAGAACTCTTTTCCTTTTGTCTTTTATTCTTCCCTTCCTTTTTGTCATGACCTATTACTCTGGAGGGGGACTTTTTACCCGTAATTTTACGACAGTTATTCCTTTTTTAGTTATTTTTGCCGGATTTTTCTTGGCTGAAGCATTTCGTTTGCTCAAGAAAATAACTAAATTGTCTGCTTATGTTTTAGCTCCAATTTTTTTTATTTTGCTTTTTATAGTTAACTTGGAATCAATTAAAAATTCAACCGCTCTTGCTTATTTTTATACAAAACCCTGGAACATCGATAGACTTTCTGTTTGGCTAGCAAAAAATCTCCCTCCTAATGTTCAGGTTAAAAGTCATTCGGGGGTTAACTTTCCTGAAGGGAAAAATATAAACCGCGTAGATTGGCCTATCTTTGAGGAAAATTCCCTTAAAGAATTTCAGGAGGATGACAATCAGTTTGCGGTCATGAACATAGATTCATATCACCTGTTATTATATGATTGGTTTAATTTATCTCCCAAACAGATGATTAAATATTCTGGCGTTCCTTACGAATATCTTGCTAATACTTTCCCAGGATTAGCTTTAGAAGAATGGCTGGATTTCACCGTCGGAGAATTTTTTAAACCTTGGCAGACCAACGATTTAAATTATCTTGTTTTTAAAATACCCTCACCCCTAGATAATCCTGGGAAAAAAATTGTTGCTTTTAACTTTGCCGAAAACGAGGAGGGCTGGCGGGTTAAAGGGACATTGGGACAAAAAATAATAGGATTTATTTGGGATGAAAATGAAGGATATTCTGGAAAGGGGAGTTTAAAAATTGATCAAGGGGCAAGTGGATTTTCCACCGCTCATTTTTCCTCGCCCCCAATTCCCATTAAGCCAGGTAAATATTATATCTTTTCTGGTTGGATTAAAAACAGCGATAAATTGAATAGTCGGAACCGGGATGGATTTTTAAGAATGGAGTTTTTTAAAGATAGAGCTGATGCCCAGATAAGTAAAGATAGATTAAAAGTTGCCTTATCTGCTCGTGTTTTTGGAACTACCGAATGGGTTGAGAAAAAAGCGGAGGCGGTGGCTCCCGAGGGTGCCCACTTTGTAGTTTTAAGTTTTCAACGGAATAATTTATCTTCGGGGTTTTCTTCTTGGCTTGATGAGGTGGCTCTTTTTGAATCTGATACTTTGCCTCCCCAAAATTTTCCAAATATTCCTTATATCAAACCAAAAATTTCGGAAAAAGAATTGTATCCCATAAGCATTTTATGAATTTTTTTAATTCTCTTTTGGAAAAAATAAAAAACAAAAAAGCCAAAATTGGCATTATTGGCCTGGGATATGTTGGTTTGCCATTGGCAGTTTGTTTTGCCAAAAATGGGTTTCAGGTTACCGGTTTGGATATTGATAAAAACAAAGTCAAGGCAATTAATCGCGGAGAAAATTATTTGAAAGAGATGGGAATTAATGAGGATTTTAAAAAAGTCGTTAGGGAAGGATTTTTAAAAGCCAGTTCAGAGATTGTTTCTGGGTGTAAAAACCAGGATGTGATTATAATCTGCGTTCCAACCCCGGTTGATAAAAAGCACAGACCTAACATTAACTCATTAAAAAAAGCAGCCAAATCAATTGGTTTATCCAAACCATTAGGCAAGCTGATAGTTAATGAATCAACGGTTGCCCCCTCAACTACCGCCTCTATTGTCGGTAGTATTATTCAAAAAGAATCCCGCCTTCGGCGGGGAAATGATTTTTTTCTTGGTTGTTCACCAGAAAGGATTAATCCCGGAGACTTAAAACATCGGCTGGAAAATACTCCGAAAGTGGTGGCTGGACTAGGGAAAGAGGATCTCGCCCTGACAAAAGCCCTTTATGAGATGATTATAAAAGCGCTACTAGTAACAGTTAGCTCCTTGGAAGTAGCCGAGACGGTGAAACTTTTAGAGAATAGTTATCGGGCAGTGAATATCGCTCTAATAAATGAATTAGCGAAATTTTGCCAAAAAACTGGACTTGATGTTTTAGAAATAATCGAAGCAGCAAAATCAAAATGGACTTTTCAAGCTCATTACCCAGGGGTTGGGGTTGGTGGTCATTGTATTCCCGTTGATCCTTATTATCTTTTAGATATGGCAAAAAAAGAAGGAGTTAAAATGCCCATGCTAGAAAAAGCCCTAATGGAAAATGAAAGTATGCCGGAGTTTGTGGCTGGATACGTTGCTAATAATTATCAACCAGGAAGCAAGGTTTTGGTTTATGGCCTTTCCTATAAACCTGGAGTTAAGGATGTTAGGGAGAGTCCGGCTGTCGCCCTTTGTCAGATTTTGAAAAAAAGAAAAATAAAATTTGAGGTTTATGATCCTTTTTATACCCTTTCGGAGATTAGGGGTTTTGGATTAAAACCTTGCCGTCGACTCACCCGATTTGATTTATTAATCGTCGCTACCGACCATCAACAGTTGGAAAAAGACGCAAAGCAGATAATTGGACCAAAGACAATCATCATCGACGGCCGAAATTTTTTCAAGAAAAAAGTCGGCAAAATGGTTGTGGGGGTAGGAAGGAGATTATGAAAATGAAGAAATTAGTAGAAATAGATTCCAAGAAATTTTATGAAATTAACGAATTGGTTGTAAGAACGACTCCCATGAGGACTCATTATCATTCAAAAAATATTTTGGAAAGATGGGTTTGGCAAAGAAAGAAAAAAATTATTAAAAATTTGCTCGATAATCTCTCTTATAATTCAATTATTGACGTCGGGTGTGCAGATGGTGGTCTTTTTGAATTGGTAAAGGAAAATTGTGATTATACCGGAGTAGATATTTCGCCTACTCAAATTGCTTATTTTAAGCGTATTTTGAAAGAAAATAAAATCACTAATAAAGCAGAATTAATCAAGGCTGATGCCAGGAAAATGCCTTTTAAAAATAGAAAATTCGATGTGGCTCTGGCATGTGATGTTTTGGAACATCTGCTCGACCCTATAAAAAGCATGAGAGAAATAAAAAGAGTAGTTAAGAATGGGGGTTATGTTATCTTTAGTATTCCAAATGAAAGTCTTTTCCAGCTTGTGAGGCTTTTGACAGGAAGATTTCCCCTTCGCTCCCCAGACCATTTGTATTCAATAACAGTTGAAGATATTAAACAACATTTCCCAAAAATTATAAAACAATTTGGAATTCCCCTAAATTTATCTCCCAATTTAAATTTAATTAATATTTTGTTGGTGAAGAATGAACACCGTCGTTAATTTAAAAACTAGATATATTTTTTTAATAATCACAATAGCGATTTTATTTACTTTCTGGGAATTACCTAAGACTTTTTTCCAGCAAGATGAATGGCAATATTTTGGTTCTATAATTTATGCCCTATCTTCCGATAATCATTTCTTAAGCATCATTCTGCCATTTAAAGGAGGGTTGACCCATTTCTTTCCCCTCTCGAACTTGTTTTTCCTTTTGGAATATCTTTTATTTAAAACAGATTTTCCTCCTTACGCATTGGTAAATATAACTTTTCATCTCATAAATACGTTTTTGGTTTTTTTTCTGATAAAAAAAATTTCCAAAAGGACAATAATTGCCTTTATGGCGTCTTTACTTTTCGCCGTTAACAGCATTTCTCATCAAGCTGTGAGTTGGGTGGCGAGCGTGATTGGCACTTTGCCGAGTACTCTTTTTATCTTGCTCTCTTTAATTTTTTTTGTTGATTATCTTGAGAAAGAAAATCGCTTTAAGTATTTTTTGGTTTCTTTGTTTTTTTTAACCGTCGCTCTTCTTTTGAAAGAAACAGCAGTTTTTTTATTTGTTTTCTTTCCCCTAGCTTGGCTTATTTATAATTTTTCAAATCTGAAAATCAGCCTTATAGGAGCTAAAAAACCGTTTTTAGCCCTGATTTCTTTTGGGGTTTTTTACGTATTTCTAAGGGTTTTCTTATTATTTTTTGGGCTTAGCTCATCGCAGCCCGAAGTTACAGATGTAAGCATTGTTCCTTTGCCCGCATATATTTACCGATTATTTACAATTCCTCTTAAGGCAGTTTCTCAGAGTATTTTTCCTGCAAAGATGATTCTTGGTTTCTCTAGGAGAATTGTTTATCTTGCTTACCCTCAATTTATAGCCTCTGATGGGATGGCAGATCCATATTTAGTTGAAAGCGCCGTCGCCGATCTTGTTGTTTATGGTTTGGTAGCGATTATCCTCCTCTTATTTTATTGTGTTTTCAGGTATCTGGTAGGTAATAAAGAAAAGAGCTTAACTAAAGCCCTGGTATTTTCTTTGGTTTTTATGGGTATCAGTTCTTTGCCTTTTGTTTTTGTTCCCGGACGCGCTGGTTATTTTTCCATTTTTGAGCCGCGAAATCTTTATATTTTAGCAATCGGTTCGAGTCTTATGTTGGTTATTTTTTCTTATATTTTAGCGAGCTTGCTGAGTAAAAAGCCTAAAATTGTTAATTTTTTAACTTTGTTTTTTCTAATACCTCTTTTATTCTTTCATATTAAAACTATTCAAAAAGATATTAAGAATTTGAAAGTTATTAGTGATTTAAGAAGGTCTTTTTTAATTCAGATTCAGACATCTTATCCTGAATTACCCCAAAAAGTAATATTTTATACCCAAAGCGATGCTTGCTATTATGGCCTGCCAGAAGAAGAGAAAACTTTGCCGGTTCAATCTGGATTTGGTCGAATGTTGATGATTTGGTATCAAGAAAAAGAAAATTTTCCGGGATGTCTTTATGAAGATCAGTTTCTCCATGATTTAATTTCCCAGGGTTATCAAGAATGCCAGGGAAGGGGATTTGGTTATTTTCGGGATTATAATCAGTTAAAAGAAGCTTTAAGAGAGAATAATCTTTCGGTTGATGATGTTTTTGCTTTTTCTTGGAAAGGAAAAGCCGAAGAGTTTAAGGATGTTAGTCAACAGATAAGGGAAAAACTTCAAAATGAGAAGATTTAAACTGTTATTTTTTTTGTTTTTAAGAAATCCACTGGCGAGTGTGATTGCTGTTTTCCAGGTTATTCGAAAAAAATCTCTTTTGGATTACCGATTATTCAATAATGGCTTTAGTTTTTATCCGACCACCATTGTTTTTCATCCGACTGCCAGGTGTAATCTGAATTGCAAAATGTGTGTGATTAGTTCTTATGATTTTCCCAAAGAACTGACGCTTTTGGAAATTAAAAAAATAATTGACCAGATTGCTTTTTTTAAGCCCCATTTTTACATCGCCGGAGGCGAGCCGCTTTTGAGGAATGATTTAGAGCAAATAATTGCCTACGCTAAAAAGAGGGGATTGATAACTACTTTTACAACCAATGGAATTTTGCTCAATAGCAAAAGAGCAAGAAGTTTGATTAAATCTGGAGTTGATGGTATTGCTGTTTCAATTGACGGACCAAAAATGATTAATGACCAGATAAGAGGTAAAGGTAATTTCGAAAAAGCAGTGGAGGGGATAAGACTTCTTAGGAAGGTTCGCCAAAGAAACAATACCCTTTTCCCCAAATTAAAAATAGCCACCGTCATTTCCGGTTTTTCTTATCGTTATTTGGAAGAGATGGTTAAGTTAGCTGGAGATTTAAAAATCGAGGAGATTGTATTTTTCCACTTGGATTATAAAACTCAAAAAATTGCTAAAACTCACCAAAATTGTATGATAGGGTACTTTAATCAGTCAATAGGCTGTTTGGGTTATGTGGTGGGGAATATGCTTTCACTGGCAGAGAAAAAATTTGTCGGCATCAAACCAGAGATTTTGAAACAACAAATTCAAAAAATCTTCTCCCGGCCACATCCAGTTTCTGTTTCTTTTGCTCCCCCTGTTCCTTTTGCTAAAATTGATGATTATTATAGCGGCAAATATTTTAATGATTTTGCCTGCACTAATCCTTGGTTTTCCGTTACAATTTTACCAAATGGAGATTTAGTGCCATGTTTTAGCTTGAAAGCCGGCAACCTAATGGAGGAAGATTTTAGATATTTGTGGAATAGTGACTTATATAAAAAATTTCGACGATATCTTAAGAAAAACCGCCATTTCCCAGGATGTTTCCGTTGTTGCGGAACCACCGACGTATGAGAAAAAAAGACGCCATCACCATTTTTTTGTTATATTTCCTTTTCATCCTTTTTGTTTTTTGGGGTTTTCCAAAAACATTCTTCCAGCAGGATGAATGGGCGATTTTTGGCAATTTGATTTATTGGGAGAAAGCCGGACTTTCCTGGTTTGAAAGATTGTTTGTTTACGAACAAGATGTCCATATTTTGCCTTTTAGTCAGTTGCTTTCCTATTTCCAGTTTCAATTGTTCGGTTTAGATTTTAGTCGTTATGCATTTTTTAGCCTCGGGCTACACCTCGTAAACTCTTTTTTGGTTTTCTATCTAAGTTTTCTAATTTTGAAGAAAAAATGGTTAAGTTTTGCCATCGGGTTGCTGTTTGCGGTTAATTCAATCTCCCATCAGGCGGTAACTTGGGTGGCGACGACTACCGGAACAGTGGGAACAACTATTTTCCTCCTTCTAACTTTGATTTTCTTTATCAAAAAAAATTTGGTTTTATCTTTACTGATGCTTGTTTTGTCTTTGAGTTTTAAAGAAACATCACTTTTTCTTTTTGCTTTTTTGCCAGTTTTTTGGTTAATCTTTGAAAGAAAAATTTCCCTTGCGAATTTTAAAAAAATCCTTGTTCCGCTTTTGGTAGTAGGCTTTTTATATTTTTGCTTAAGAATTCTTTTGGCTATTAATGCTCCGCCATCTTCGGCGCCGCCGGGGACAGTCTCTCAACCTATTACGCCGGTAGTTTATCTCTATCGTGTTTTTACTCTTCCGGCTAAGGCAATTTCTCAAAGCATCGTCCCCGCGAATTTGATTCTTGGTTTATCAAAAATAATGGTTCTTCTCGCTTATCCTCATTTTGCTCCCAAGGGGGTTCCTGATCCTTATGTGGTCGAGAGCGTGGCGGCAGATATTGTGACTTATGGTTTAACGACAATAATTCTTATCATTTCTTGGTATGTCTTCAAATATTTTAGGGGTTTAAAAGAAGAGAATCTTAGCAAATCGCTAGTTTTTTCCCTATCTTTTATTGCCTTTGGTTGTCTGCCACTTATTTTTATTCCCGGAAAAGCGGGATATTTTTCGATTTTTGAGCCCCGACATTTTTATATTTTAAGCCTTGGTTCTAGCTTGTTTTTAGCAATTATGATTTACACTTTTAGCCGTTGGCAAAAGGTTTTGGGGATTGTGTTTTTAATTTTCCTAATCTTCTTTCATGGTTACAAAATTAAGGCTGATATTGGAAGACAGGTGGATGTTGGGCAGTTGAGAAAATCAATTCTTGTCCAAATTTACAAAACCTATCCTAATCTGCCCGAAAAGGTAATTTTTTACACCGAAAGCGACAAAGCTTATTATGGTTTGCCGCCCGAAGAAAAAATTTTGCCTTTTCAATCAGGTTTTGGGCAAACCCTTTTAGTTTGGTATAATAATCGAGGGGAAGAATTTCCCGCCTGTTTTTTTAAGGAAAAATTCCTTTATGTACTTTTAAGTGAAGATTATAAGTTCTGTCAAGGAAGAGAGTTTGGGTATTTTCGAAAACTTGAACTTTTAAACGAAGCGGTGAAAGAAAACAATCTGCCTAAAGAAAGCATAATCGCTTTTTCTTACGATTCAACAAATCAATCTCTAATTGATATTACCTTAAAAATTCGCCAACAGCTTAAATGAAAAAATTTCCTTTGGTTTCGGTCAATATTCCTACTTATAACTCCAGTCTGACATTGGCTGAGACCCTAGAATCGGTGAAGAAACAAACATATCCCAACATTGAAATTATAGTTGCCGATGGTCACAGTCAGGATGATACCCTAAAGATTGCCAAAAAATACGGCGCCAAAGTTTATTATGCTCAAGAATTAGGTCGAGCCAGATTTAAAGCGTTTTCTAAAAGCCAGGGAAAATATGTTTTATTTTTCGATTCAGACCAAGTGATGGATAAAGATTTAATCGCCAAATGTGTGGCAAAATGTGAGAAAACAAATTGCGACGCCCTAACCTTATCAGAAAAATCAATTATTAGAAAAGGAACACTGGTGGAAAAACTGATTGCCTATGACAAATTCGTGATTGATTCTTTAAAAGATGATGATGCGATTTTCGGAACGGCTGTTCCCCGTTTTTTTAGAGCAGAAATTTTAAGAGGAATTGTTTGGCCCAAAGAACTTTCTGTTTTTGACCATACAGGAATTTTTTTGGAAATCGTCAAAAAAGGGGCTAAGGTGGAATATATATCTTCGCCATCATTGAGACATTATGAAGTTGATAGTTGGAGAAAATTTTTCAAAAAATTCTATCGTTATGGACTTTATTATTTTGATGCTTTAAAGGGTTATCCTGGACCAGTCATTGCTCATAGTTTTCCTAGAAGAGTTTATTTTACAAAAGTGGCTTTAAGAAAACCTGCCTGGTTTCTTGGCCTTTTATTTTTGTATTTTGTTAAAGGAATTGCCGCTGCTCTAGGGATTATCGCTTATTTTTTGAGAAAAGGAAAAGTTTATGAAAGTTAGTGTGGTTATACCAGCCAAAAACGAAGAAGAAGGGATTGAAAAGATTATAAAACAAGTCCGCCCCCTGGCGGATGAAATTTTGGTTGTTGATGGTCATTCAAAAGATAAAACTCGGCAAATTGCCAAGGAATATGGGGCCAAAGTCGTCTTAGATGGAGGTAGAGGAAAGGGAGATGGTATAAGGAAGGGGATTAGAAAAGCAAAAGGAGATATTATTGTTTTTATTGATGCCGATGGTTCTCATAACCCTCGCGATATTCCTAAATTGGTGGCACCAATTAAAAAGGGAGAAGCCGATTTGGTAGTCGCTTCTCGGGCAAAAGGAGGAAGTGATGAGGTTAGACTGGATTTTGAAGGTTTATTTAGACAAATTGGTAGCGAAATTGCCGCCATTTTAGTTAATCTTCGTTGGCGGGCAAACTTAACTGATATTCAAAATGGGTTTCGGGCGATAAGGAAAAAAACTGCTTTAGCTTTAAAGTTGGAATCTAATGGGTTTGAAATTGAAGAGGAAATGATTATGAAATGTCTTAAACACAAGGGAAGAATCGTAGAAGTTGCTGGTCATGAATATCAAAGGAAATGGGGAGTTTCTAAACTCCCAACAATTCAAGCCTGGAGGTTTCTTTTAAGGCTTTTTAAAGAATTACTAAGTTGAGGAAATCATGAAAGTCTACCTAATTAATCCTCCTGCCTACCAGGGAATAAAAATTGTTCGCGAAGGCAGGTGTATGCAAAGAAGGGGAGCCTGGACGGCCGTTTGGGCGCCAGTTTCTTTAGCCATCATTGCCGCTGTTTTGGAAAATGAGGGTTTTGAGGTTAAATTAGATGATTGTATTGTTAATGAAATTGACTTTCCCCAACTTCAACAAGAGCTTAAACGATTTAAGCCAGATTTGATAGTTATTAATACTGCCACCCCATCAATAGTTACTGATCTTAAGGTGGCAAGTTTAGCAAAAAAAGCAAATCCAAAATGTAAAACTGTTGTCTTTGGAATTCATGTAACGGCTTTACCTGAAGAATCACTGAAGATGGAGCCGGCATTGGATTGCGTTGTCCGGGGTGAACCGGAAATAACAATTAAAGATATTGCTTTGGCAATAAGGAAAAAGAGGGGATTGGAAAAAATTAAGGGAATTTCTTTCAAAAAAGGCAAAAAAATCGTTCACAATCCAGACCGACCGCCATTGGAAAATTTAGACAAACTTCCCTTTCCCGCCTGGCAACATATAAAAATCAACCGTCATCTTATGCCTTTCAAAAACACCCCCTTTTTATTAGTTGCCACCGGCAGGGGATGTCCATATCAATGTAAATTTTGTGCTGACAAAACCTTCTATGGGATGAGATTGAGATTACGGTCGCCTAAAAGCGTAGTTGATGAAATAGAATGGGTAGGTAAAAAATTTGGAGTCAAAGATTTCTTGTTTTGGTCAGAATCTTTTACCATTAACCATCAATTTGCCCAAAGCGTCGCTCAAGAAATTATCCGTCGCCGACTTAAAGTTTCCTGGGTTTGCAATAGTCGGGTGGACACTGTTGATTACCCTTTGCTCAAAAAATTTGCCCAGGCTGGATGTTGGATGATAGGTTATGGAATTGAAAGTGGAGAGCAAAAAGTTTTAGATATGATGGAGAAAGGAACGACTCTTAAACAGGCTAAAAGGGCCGTCCAAGATGCTCATCGAGCAGGACTGGAAGTGACTGGTCATTGTGTGATTGGATATCCCGGGGAAACGAGAAAGACCACTCAACAGACGATTGAATTTGCTAAGAATCTTGATTTGGATTTTGTTCAATTTTATTGTGCTGTTCCTTTCCCTGGTTCCGACCTTTTTGATCTGGCAAAAAAGGAAAATTGGATAACCAGCGAAGATTGGGGTTTTTTTGAGCAAAACTTTTCTGTTTTAACTACCCCCAACCTTAAGGCAGAGGAAGTTATGGAACTAAGACGCCAGGCTTTTAACAATTTTTATTTAAGACCAAAGATTATTTGGCAAACGATAAAAAGAATCCGTTCCTTTGGCGACTTAAAACAGTTTTTCTGGATGGTTAAAGATTTTATTACCTGGATATGAGAAAAAAAAGACAACTTCAAAATTTTTTGCCTATTTTTATAATTGTCATTTTGACGTTAATCGCTTGGTATAGGATAAGTTTTCAATCTTTTTCGGGAGAGGGCTGGAGTTATTTTGAAAAAAGATTGGCGGTTTTTGATGAGGGAGGAAGATTAATGACCAAAGATGTTTTTTTTGCTGCCGATTCTTTTGCCCGGCTTCTTTTTCCTTTTATAATTCCTATTTTCCAAGATAATATCAGCGCCTATATGACATTTTTCTTGTTTTTATTTATTTTGCTCATTGTTTCATTTTATGTCTTGGTCTGGAAGATAACTAATAATAAAATTATTGGTTTTTTAGCTACAGTTTTTTGGGGCGTAAACTATCTGGGATTTTTTACCAATTTGGCGGTAGGACAAGTTCAATTTTTTATTTCCCGAATTCCTAATTTAATTCCCTTGTTTGCTGCTTTTTATTTTTATGTTAAAAGAAATTATTTCTTAAGTTTTGGTCTTTATTTTTTATCAATTTTTATGTCTCGATTTGGTGTTCCTCTTCTATCCTTATTTATTTTTTATACTGTGATGGATATCCTCTTGGAACAAAAAAAATTAAGGAAGATTGTTGAGGGAGTTCTTTTTTTAACCCCATTTTTCTTAGCGAGTGTTCTCTTATTAAACGGCAATCAAATTATGGCGATTGCTGATAACAGGAATTTCTTAGATTTCTTAATCCATTATCCGAATTTTCTTGAACTTTTGAAAAAGATTTTTTTTCAGTTGACAGTGGTTACCTTCCCCTTCTTTATTTTGCAGCAATTAGGGGTTGTGAAATTTCTCATAACCATCTGGAGTGATGTATTCAGTAATAGTCAGACGATAGTTTTCGGCCTAACCCCTTTAGTGGTAATTGTCTATCTAGCAGCAACGATTTATGTATTTAGGAAAGGAGAAAAATTAAGAAAACTAGTGTTCTCTTTCTTGTTTTCTTCAATTTTCTGCCTTTTGGTTAATATTTATCACGAAAGAATGGACATTTTCACTAGTTGGGACACCGATCGGTATTTTTATCTACCTTTAATCGGCGTTTCTTTTTTTTGGGCGACATTTCTTTTTCTACTGCTTTATCAGAAGAGTATTTTTAAAAGATTAATATTCTTAGGTCTTGTTGTTTTTTGGTTATTTTTTAATATTAAGATGAATTTTATGGCTTTTGCCGAAGTCCAACCAAGGTTTACTGCCAGTTTGGCGACAATAGCTTATGTTAAATCATTGTCAACCGACCTCCCGGATAATTCCCTAGTCGTTCTTCCCAGAGAGATGATATTTCATGGGCAAGAATTTATTGAGAGATTTTACGGAAGAGATAAAAAGATTAAGTTTATGACAACTGGTGACCCTGCTTGGGAAAATAATCAGATTGTGATTCTTTCTAAATTTGACCCGGAAAAAGTTTCTATTCTTAAATATGATTATAATAAAAATAAAGTAGTTGACATAACCGATGAATATCTTAATCTTAAACCCTAATATCACCACCGGTGGTGCTCAAAGAACTGTTCTAAACCTGGCTTATTATCTTGAAAGATTAGGGAACGAGGTTTGGCTGTTTACTACTCTTATAGACCAAAAGACCATACCAGAAAAATTTAAAAATTTAAAGTTTATTGAATCAAAGCACAAAATTCTAAAAGCTGGAGGGCAAACCACCCAATATCAAAACATCGATAATTTATTTCTTTTGCTAATTCGACTTTTTAAAATTAAATTTGAGCTGATAAAAATAATTGACCAAAAGAAAATAGATGTTGTTATTGTTCACCAGCAACCCTTCAATTGGGTTTTGGCTTTTTATTTCAAATGTCCAGTGATTTGGAATTGCTTTGAACCGGTCGCCCTTTGGCGACCTAAAGACAGCAATTACTTTCCCCTAAGAGTTAAGAAAAATAATTTTATTCAAGACATATTAGAAAGGGTTTATGAATGGATAGATAAAAAAATAATTCGTTATGGAATAAAGTATATTTTTGTTTTATCGGAGCAAACTGAAAATCAAATTTATAACCTTTATAAAAAAAGGGCAATTGTCTTTCATCCAGGAATCGGTCCGGACTTGTTGAGCCAAAAGATTAATTTAAAAGCGCTTAAAAAATACAATCTTAGTTCAGATTTTAATATTCTTCAAGTCGGTCAGTTTACTTATGAAAAAAATCAACTCTTGACTATTGATGTTTTTAAAAAAATTCAGCAAAAAATTCCTAAAGCAAAATTAATATTAATAGGAAACGGACCCTTAAGAGAAAAAATAGAGGAAAAAATAAGAAATTTAAAACTTCAAGAAAGTGTAATCTTAACCGGCAGACTACTACCACTTAATAGCCTTTTATTGGCGGCTTTTTACCAAAAAGCCGATGTTTTAGTCTTTCCCTCTCTAATTCAATCATGGGGATTGGTCCCTTTTGAGGCGCTTGCTTTTGGAACAATTCCCTTGGTTTCGGAAAAATGCGGTGCCGCTGAGTTGATTGAAAAAGAAAAAATTGGCTTGGTGATGAAATTAAGCCATGATGATTATTACCGAAAACTTATTTATATTTATGGACACAAAGGAAAAATAAAAGAAATGGCGGAAAAAGGAAAGAAATATACTCTGGCTAAGCTTACTTACAAGGTTTACGCTAGAAAAATTCAGGAGCAATTATGGAAGCTTCGATAATTATTCCGTCCACCAGAACTAAAGGCTTAAAAAAAACCAGAGAGTCTCTTTTGCGTCAAAAAACTAAATTTTCTTATGAGATAATTGTTATTAAGAACCTTCTGCCAGGACAGGCGCGGAATTTGGGAGCGAAAAAAGCTTCAGGTAAATATCTTTTATTTTTGGATGACGACTGTATTGCATCCAAAGATTGGATAGAAAAAAATATTAATTTTTTAAAGAGTCGAAAAAATATTGGTGCTGTTGGAGGAAAAATAGTCGGCAAATCACCTAAATTTTTTAGTCGCTGTACTGACTATACCAATTTCTGGCGCCAGCAAAATAATCAACTAAGAAAGACAAGCCAACTTTATACCGCTTCACTGGCAGTGAAGAAGGAAGCATTCCTAAAGGTCAGTGGTTTTGATGAAAAAGCTAAAGTTGGCGAGGATGTTGATTTTATTAATAAATTAGAAAAATATGGTTATATCAGCTGGTATAACCCAGAAATAGTGGTTCTTCACAATCACAAGAGAGATACTCTTAGTAAGTTTCTCAAGTATATGTATAACAATGGCTTAGCAACTGGTCTTTATATTTTAAAAACTCACCAGAGAATTGCCCTTGTTAGGGTGTTATTACCAATTTTCAAACAAGCCTACTTTTTATTTATAATCCCAATGGCAATTTTATACACTGGAGCGAATCTTTATTTGAACTTTTCTTCAAACTGGAAAATAATTTTTTTAATGCCTTTTATCTTTTTGGGTTATCTTGTTTATCATTTGGGTATTGCCGTAAGATTATTAAAGGAGATTTTTCAATGATTATTAGAAAATTAAAAAAACTTATTCATCTTTCTTTATTACGAAGTAACAAACTATGTTTATTTAAAAATTATTTTAAAACCCCGCCGATTTTAATTTTTTTTGTTACTTCAGCCTGTAATTCAAAATGTCCTCATTGTTTTTACAAGAATAATTTAAATAGAAAGAACGACCTAACCCTAGAGGAAATTAAAAAAATTAGTCAATCAATGGGGAAAATTTATCAACTTGAACTTTCCGGAGGCGAACCATTTTTAAGAAAAGATTTGCCAGAAATTTGTGAAATATTTTATAAAAATAATCATTTAGAAGAACTTCAGATTCCCACTAATAGTTTGTTAGCCAATAAAATTTACAAGGTGGTGAAAACAATTTTACGGCAACGTCCAGGGATTGAACTAAATCTTAATTTATCTTTAGATGGAACAGAAAAGGTGCACGACACAATGAGGGGGATTAAGGGAAATTTTAAAAAAGTAATCGCCAATTATCATAATTTAGTTGGTCTTAAAAAAACTTATAAAAATTTTTTCATCAACATCACCTCCACTGTTACTAAAAAGAATATTGACGATTTGTTTGTTTTAGCTGACTGGGTTGTGGACAATATGCCATTAATTAGCCATCATTACTTGGGATATGAAAGAGGAAGATTTTATACTGATAAAATAGATTTACCCCAGGTTGACAAATTGTGTTCCCTTAATGGAAAAATTGAAAGATTATATCAAAGAAAAAATGGTTTAATTTATACCGGCCTTATTAAAAAAATAAATGAAGCTAAAGTTAAAACCCTCGTAGCTAAACATCAGATAGTTCCTTGTGTCGCAGGAAAATTGGTTGGGGTAATTTATGAGGACGGAAGAATTGCCAATTGTGAAATGCTGCCGGAAACAGGCAAGATAAAGGGAGGCAATTTTCCTAAGGCTTGGCAAAGTCAAAAGCGATTAAACCAGCGGAAAGAAATAATTGAGAAAAAAGTTTGTTATTGTGCTCATGAATGCTTTATTTCTCCAAGCTTTACCCATGGACTACCAAATAAAATTATCGGAATCTGAAAAGAAAAAGCTTAGATTTTTATTTATAAATCCAGCCACAACTATCAGCGAAACTCCTTATGTTCCCCTGGGGATTGCTTATTTGGCGGCCATTTTGGAGGAAAATAATATTTCTGTTTGCTGTCTTGATTATCAGATTGAGAAGCTTGATTTTCAGAAACTGCGTCGATTAATAAAAGATAAAGCTATCAATATTGTCGGCATTACTAGTACGACTCCAGCTATCTTTAATGCCTATAAAATTGTTAATTTTGTTAAAAGACTCAATCCCAAAATAAAAATTTTAATGGGAGGAATTCATCCAACCGTTCTTCCCGAAGAAGCCCTTAGTCATGGGGTTGATATTGTTGTTAGAGGTGAAGGCGAGAAAATATTTACGGAATTGGTACCATTTTTAGCTGGAGGAAAAGCAAAAAATCTTGCCAAAATTAAAGGTATTTCCTTCAAAGTAGGGAAAAAATTTAGTCACAATCCTCCTCAAGAAAGAATAACGGATTTGGATGGAATACCATTTCCGGCTAGACATCTCTTTGAGTTTCCCAAAAATTATATGCCCTTTTTAAAACTAAAAAAGGAGGAATTTTCTGCCCATCTTATCAGTAGTCGTGGTTGTACTGGTAAATGCGTTTTTTGTAATAAACAAATATTTTCTCGACAGATTGCCTCTCGGTCAGCGGAAAATATTGTTGAAGAAATAAAAATGCTTAAAGATAAATATGGAATAAAAGAAATCTCTTTTGCCGATGATTTTTTCACTTTTGATGCTAAAAGAGTCAAGGAAATCTGTAGACTACTGATTAAAGAAAAACTAAATATCAAATGGGCCTGTTCGAATACTCGAGTTGATGTTCTTGATAAAAAAATGTTTGAGTTAATGAAAGCCAGTGGCTGTTATCGAGTTTTGTTTGGGGTGGAGTCCGGGAACAATCAAGTTCTGAAAAAAATTGGCAAAGATATTACTTTAGGTGAGGTAAAAAAAGCTTTTAAGACGGCGCAAAAGGCTGGATTGTTGACCGGAGGTTATTTCATTATTGGCCATCATGTCGATACCCCTCGGACGATTAATCAAACTATAAATTTTGCCAAAAATTTGAATGCCGATGCAGTTCAGTTTACGATTAATACCCCTTTTCCAGGAACGGCTCTTCACCAAATTTTAAAAAGCAAAGGCTGGTTGCTTTCGGAAAACTGGGAGGATTATCAGATGTTTGAAAAACCGCTGTTTTTTACCGATAAATTATCGCCCGGATTTATCTTGAAAATGTATAAAAAAGCCTGGCTAACCTGTTATTTATTTAATTACAAGTTTATTCTCAAACATCTTAAAAAATTATTTTCCAGTAAGGAGAATTTCTATTTTTATATTTTATCTTTAAAACAAGTCCTCAAAAGATTTTTGGGTAAGAGATTATACTAAAGCACCCCCATTTTTTTAAGGGCGTTGATGTAGGAATTTTCCCAGGTGTTGTGTTTGATATATTTTATCGCTGCCTGGCGCGTTTTTTGATAAAGATTGGCGTTGGTTAGTAATTTAACTACGGTTTCGGCAAAGTCCTTAGGATTATCTTTGGTGATTAGACCTCCTCCTGCTTCAGCTATTTCTCTTCCAAGAGGGGGAACTTGGGTGGTTACAATTGGCAAGCCAGCAGCTAAATAAAGTCTTAATTTTGTCGCATCAGCATACCAGCGGTGAGAACCGGGAATTGCCAGGTATGGGGCAATTCCGATTTGAAATCGCCGAATAAGTCCGGATAGCTTGACGGGGTTCAAAATGAGCCCATGGAATAAAACTGATTTTTGAAGATTTAATTTATCCACTAATTTTTTTAATTTCTTCTCATCCGGACCATCTCCTCCGTAAATATGAAGTTTGATATTGGGGATTTTTCTTTTAATTAAAGGAATGGCTTTTATTCCCAGGTCAACCCCATTTTCTTTGCCAAATGTCCCGGCATAAACTAAGGTGTTTGGTTTAAGAGCGTTTAAGGAAAGATAATCGATTTGTTTGGGAAATAAAGCATTGGGAACATTAATTTCCGGGGCAGATTTTCTTGGGTCAAGACCAGCTTTAATTCGGGCTGGCTGCATTGCCTTAGAAACATCCCAGATGAAATCTGCTTTGGTAGCGCAAAAACGGTCAAGCCAAAGATAAAAGTTGTTCAGCCAACGGCTTGGATACCGATTAGGAGAATAATCGGAAACATAATAAACAACTATTTGAATTCGCCCAAGTTTTTTAAGAATTACCCCGGCTAAAGTATTAACTGATTCCAGACCAATAAAAAGTTGATATTTTTGTCCAGAAAAGATTCCCCATTCTAAAACCGCCAAAAAATCTCTTAGTTTGAAAGAGATTTGAGTTTTAGAAACATTGGTTAATTTTAAAAGTGGATAAAGTAAAAAGGATGTTTTTGCTAAAAAGAATTTTTGTAATTTTCCATTTTTATAGATTTCAATTCTAGAAATTACCCGATCGCTGCCCGGATGAGGTCCGTCGATAAGGTCAATTCTAGTCACTCGGGGAGAAAAAAAACTTAAAAGCGGTTCAATCATCCCGTTAATAGGAGTGCGTTTTCCTTTTGTCCAGACAGCAAAGGTAGCGATTAAGATATTTGGAAAAAGCATCCCCATTATGATATCATCGCATTTAATTGCTGTAAAGAAAAATGATAATTAAGAAGTTAAAACAGTTTTTAGTTGACATTGGAGATGCTTCATACTATAAGAAACTGGAAAGTGAGCTTAGAGGAATGGATTCGGTTTTAGATTTGGGGTGTGGGAGTAATTCGCCTTTAGCAAAAATAAAAAAGCATTTTAAAAGCGTTGGTTTGGATAGTTACAAACCAAGTCTGGAAAAAAGTAAAAAAGCTAAAATTCACGATGACTATCGATTTGGGGATGTAACTAAAATAGATAAATTTTACCCACCCAAAAGTTTTGATGCAGTTATTGCTTTGGATTTAATTGAACATTTAAGAAAGAGTCAAGCTTTAGATTTAATCAGTAAAATGGAAAAAATTGCCAGAAAAAAGGTGATTTTGCTTACTCCTCAAGGGTTTCTAAAACAGCCCGCTTGGGAGGGAAACCCCTTTCAAAAACATCTTTCCAGTTGGAGTTTAAAAGAGCTTAAAAATTTAGGTTTTAAATGTTGGGGAATGAGAGGTTTGAAGTTTATTAGGGGTGAATTTGCGAGTATTAAATATAAACCTTGGATTTTTTGGGGATTAATTTCGGTTTTATCACAAGTTTTTGTTTATTATTTTCCCAGACTTGCTTTTCAGATATTTGCTGTCAAAGAATTGGAGGCTAATAAATGAAATATAAGACCATCTTAATTGCCGGGGGAGCGGGATTTATTGGAACAAATATTGGCGAACTTGCTTTAAAGAGAGGATATAAAGTTATTATTTTTGATAATTTTGTTCGTCCCGGGGTTGAAGAGAACGCTGTTTATTTAGAAAAACTTGGGGGAAAAATTATTCGGGGAGATGTTCGCTCGATTGACGATTTAACGCGGTTGCCTAAGATTAACGCCATTATTAATTTAGCCGCTAATCCTGGTATTCCCTGGTCAATTAAATGGCCCCTTTATGATTTTAGTATTAATACCCTAGGAGCTTTAAATCTTTTGGAAATGGCCCGAAAATTAGGCAACACTCCCGTTTTATTTGCCTCAACTAACAAAATCTATTCTGAGGAAATTAACGAAATCCCTATGGTCGAAAGAAAGACAAGATATGTTTGGAAAGATAAAAAATTTAAGGGGATTAATGAGGAATTTCCTATGGATAGTGCTGGCAAGTATCCTCATTCCCCTTACGGTTGTTCTAAAGCGGCGGCTGATTTATATCATCAAGAATATTTCCATATTTATGGAGTGCCCACGGTAGTTAACCGGATGAGTTGTATTTACGGTTTACACCAAAAAGGAGTTGAGGATCAAGGATGGTTATGGTGGTTTGTTGAGGCGAAAAAGAAAAACCTGCCCTTAAATATTTACGGTAATGGTAAACAGGTGAGGGATGCTTTATTTGGCACTGATTTAGCCGAACTTTATCTTGAAGAATTGGAAAATATCAAAAAACATCAAGGACAGGTCTATAATGTTGGGGGCGGACTGAAAAATACCGTTTCCCTCCTTGAAGTAATAGATTATCTTAATAAAAAAGGCGGGAAGAAATTAAAATTAAAATTTTATCCCTGGCGACCGGCAGACCATCGGATTTATATCAGCGATATTACCAAAATTACAGCTAATTCAAAATGGAAACCCAAAACTACAGTTTGGCAGGGAATTGATAAAATGTGGGAAGCAATGGAATGAAAAAAGTACTAATTGATATTTTTCTTATTTTTCTTTTAAGTTTAACTCCGCTTTTATGGTTCAGACCTGGGGAGATTATGGTTGGTCATGATAATATTTTTCCCCTAGACCCTCAATCTTTTCTTGAAGGGAGGCTTTATACCTGGAGTCAAAATAAAGCCCTTGGTCAGAATCAATCTTTAATTATGGGAAGTATTCCCATTCATTTTATCGATGCCTTGCCGTCTCTTTTAGGTTTTTCCCTGCAAACTACTCAAAAGATAGTTTACGTTTTTTGGTTTTTTCTAATTGGACTTTCTGTTTATATATTGGCTTCTTTGATAAATGAAAAAAGCCGTTTTTTTAAACTATTTGTGACTGTTTTTTATCAGTTTAACTTTTTTATTCTTCAAGGATGGTGGATAGGAGAACGGACTAAATTTTCTGCTTATATTGCTTTGCCTCTCGTGCTCTCGGTATTTCTTTTGGTTTATCAGCGAAAAATTAGTATTTTAAAGGCGGCAATTTTAAATTCCCTAATTCTTTTTTTCTTTAACGCTGGTGGGCTTTTCGGAATTCCTCTTTATGGGGGGCTTTTTGTTTCTGTTGGCTTGTTTATCGTTTTCTTTTTCCTAATGAGTTTTCTTCAAAAAGAATATTCACTGGCTAAAAATTTAATTTTGGTAGCGGTTTTAACTATGGTTGGTTTTTTGCTGGTTAATTCATATTATCTTGTACCTGCCTTAAGTCAATTTTTTGGTCAGTATGGTTCGCGGCTAGGAGGGATAGGTGGTATTTCTGGAGTTCTTGCTTGGGCGCAAGAGATTAGCGTTGGGGCTAGCTTTACCAATCTTTTCCGACTCCAGGGAATAGCTGAATGGTATGACAATCCTCAACATCCTTACGCAAAATATTTTTTGACCAACCCAATTTTGATTTCAATAAGTTTTATTTGGCCACTTTTAATTTTTCTTTCTTTAATTCTTGTTAGAAAAAAAAGAGAAGCTAAATATATTCTCTATTTCTTTCTTGTTTATCTGGTGGGAATATTTTTTACCGCCGGAACTCATCCACCTCTAGGTTTAATTTACCAATTGTTTGTCCAATTTATCCCTGGTTTTGCCATCTTTAGAACTCCTTTTTATAAATTTGCTCCAGCCTTGTTTATTTCTAGTGCTTTTCTTTGTGCTTTTACCCTTGATTATTTAAGAGAAAAAATTGGAAAACATAAAGTTTTAACATTAATTTTTAGTTGTTTTTGGATTTTTCTGATTTTAGGTTATCATTTTCCCTATTTTACCGGCAATTTTTTTAATTGGCGAGAAAATTTTTCCACCAGACTTAAAATACCCCAGTCTGTTTTTGATTTTGGTAATTGGTTGGAAAAAGATAAGAAAGATGATTCCCGGGTGCTTTTTTTGCCACCGAATAATCCAGACTGGCAATACGATATTTATAAATGGGGCTATTTAAGCTTAGAACCTCTAGGTTGGCTTTTAAATAAACAGCCGTTAGTCTATGTAAACAGCCAAAATCTTAACAAAGAAGAACAGCCTCTTTTAGAATTAACCTATAAGTCTTTAATTAATGGGGAAAAAGAACTTTTTGAACGACTGGCTTTTTTACTTCGGATAAAATACTTAGTGGTCCGGAAAGACTTTTATTATGATTTAGAATGGGCGAGAACAGAGAGCCCCTTCCTGTACGAGGAGGCGATTAAGAAATTTAACTATCCTAAGAAAGAGGAGTTTGGATCCTGGGAGCTATATGAGATAGATTCGACTCAGTTGGAGAATATTTTTGCTTTTTCTCAACCAGACATTGTCGATATTTCCTTGAAAGAGATTGAGAATTATCTTAGCTTAAAACCCCAAAAGGAATCCCAGTTTATTCTGGCCGGAGATAACGCCAATTATCTCTTTCCTCAATGTCTTAACTGTCGTCATGAAAAAAAACCGCCGATTAATTTTCCTACAAGAGAGATTCTTCCTGATTCAATCATTTACCCCCTGGTTTTATTAAAGGAAAGGTTGCAGTTAAAAGAAACAGACCAAAAGAGCATGATTTATGACAATATAGGTCTATCGCTCAAGCGAACGGCTGAGATTAGAGAAATGATTTTGCAACGAAAAGAACTTAAGAGTGAATACATCCAAGGCTATCTTGATCTTTTACAAAGAACTAGTCAGCAATATGACCAAATTCAGGAATTCGAAGACAAGTTTCAGATTGCCGAAGATCTTGACTATTTTTTGGAAGCCCAAAATGACTATTTCCTTGAACCTCTTTTGGAAAGACGGGTAATTTATGCAGAAGATGAAAGAGAAATCAAAAAAGTATTTCTTGCTATTCAAGACTTTAGAGGAAAGATTAATCCTTTTCTTTTAAAAAAGGATAAATCTAATAATCGACTTTATTCTTTTAGTCTTGACGCAACGGGCCCTTACGAGTTGTTACTTAGACGTGAGAGCATTGAAGCTATTCTTGACAAAAAACTTGAGGTAACAGTCGTTATCGATGAAAGCCTTGAAAAGAAATTTGAGATTGAGCTTGAAGATTTAGAGAACAGTAGCTATCTCAGGCTGGGGAGGATAGAGCTTGAAAAAGGCAAACATTATCTTTTATTGTCTCTACCACCTCTTCCCAACCTTACAAAAGAAGTTGTCTTTTCGGAAGAAAATTTGTGGGGTAAACAAATGAAATGTTTCTCCTCTAAAATCATGGAATTCGATAACCTAAAAGTTTACAAAAGTGATCTTTTTTATGAAAATGATTTTTCTGATGATTTCTTGATGGTTATTCAGCAAAAGAATGAAAATGGTGAGCGGTTGGAAAATCTTTTTGAGTTTATTAGTGGTTATGGCGAAAAACACTTCGAAGAGCTAATTTATTCAAAGAAAAATATTGAAGAGGTTTCTGTTGGACTTTGTTCACCTGAATTATCAAAAGAGCTCTTAGATACAAAAACAAGGCTACGGGTTATAGAAGTTATGCATCCCTCAATTGTTCTCACCACCGAAAAGGCCCAAAAAGCTCAAGTGATGCCGATTGCTTATGAAAAAATTAATCCGACAAAGTATCGCTTAAAGGTTCAAGACGCGGAGGTGCCTTTCTTTCTTGCTTTCATGGAGAGATACAACCACGGTTGGCAACTGACTGGATTTGAAGAGTCGCATTTTAGACTAAATGGTTATGCCAATGGTTGGCAGGTTAACCAAAAAGGAGATTATGACCTTATTTTTGAATACCAGCCGCAACGACTATTTTATTGGGGCGTCTTTATTTCTATTTTGATGATTGTTGTAAGTTTATTATATCTAATTCGATGAGATTTACTTTTGGAAAGACAAAAATTTTGTTAATTTTAATTCTTTTGTCCCTCTCTTTAGTTTTTAGGGAGTTGCCTTATGTTAATGTTCTCGTTGCTGGAAAACTCTGGATTTTTTATGGCTTACTTCTGCTTTTTTTAATTTTTCCCTGGAAAATCCACCACTTGCCGTTAGTTTTATTGAGCCTGTTTCTTTTATTAATTGCTTTTTTGCTTACATTAGTTAAGCTTTATAATTTTTCTGAGATCTTGGGAATTGCTATTTATTTTCTTTTATGGTTGGCGGTTATTTCAAAAATAACCAAGGCTTAAAAATGATTTTTAAAGAATGGTTTGTTTTAAAATCCCTTTCGGCTGGAGATTGGCCCTATCTTTTTCCAGAGAATATTGCTGAATTTTCCTTCTTCCCCCAATGGCCTTTTTTATGGCTGACTCCTTTTTATCAACTGACGGCGAAAATATTTGTTCAGTATTTGGGTTTTTCTTGGGAATTAACAGAAAAAATTGTCTGGTTCTGGCCATTTTTGTTTTTAACAATTTTTTCTTCTTGGTATCTAGTGAAAACAATTTTTAAGAAAGCAAGCTTTTTACTTTTTACTTTTTACTTTTTACTTTATGGCTTTAATACTTATATTTTGATGGTTGTTGGTGGGGGACAGATGGGAGTGGCGATGGCTTATTCTCTGGCCCCTCTTGTTTTAGGAAGATTTATGAGGAAAAACCTCAAACCTCAAACCTCAAGCCTCAAGCCTTTAATGTTTACCGGTGTTGTTTTGGCGATTCAAATAATGTTTGATCCTCGGATCGCTTTTATTACAGTGCTGGTGGTATTAGTTTATTGGTTTATTAACCGCTTAGAGAGGTTGAAACTTTTGATTATCCCTGTTTTTCTGGCGTTTTTTCTCAATTCATATTGGATTTTACCAACGATAAGATTTGGTGTGCCCACCCAACTGGAAAGCTATAGAGAATCGGGCTGGATGAATTATTTAAGCATCGCTAAATTTTCAGATGGAATTTCCCTTTTACACCCCAACTGGCCGGAAAATATCTTTGGTAAAACCTATTTTATGAAACCAGAATTTATTATCTTACCAATTTTAGCCTTTAGTTCTTTGCTTTTTCTTAAATCACTAATAACTAATTACCAATTACTAATTACTTATTTCGCGCTTTTGGCGCTCATCGGCGCTTTTCTGGCTAAGGGGGTTAATCCACCGCTGGGAATAATCAACCGTTGGCTGTTCCAAATTCCTGGTTTTAATCTTTTCCGCGACCCAACTAAATTCTACTTGTTAGTCTGCCTCTCTTACAGCGTCCTGGTACCATTCAGTATTTACAAAATTTACAGCTTGTTAAAGTCAAAAGTGAAATATTTATTTTTACTATTTGCCCTTGGTTATTTACTATTTTTAATCAAGCCGCTGATTTTGGGTCAGCTAGGGGGAACATTTAGGGCAAAAGAAGTTCCTCAAGAATATATTGCCCTTAAAGACTTTTTGATTAAGGACCAGTCTTCTGGTCGAGTTTTGTGGTTACCGACAAAACAACGTTTTGGCTTTTCTTCCAATAACCATCCGGCTATTAATAGCGAAGATTATCTGACCGATTTTATCTGTAAAGAACCCTTTTGTTCTTTAAAAATGGAAATGCCGAGCAAATGGGGCGAGAAATGTTTTCCCAATGACCGATGTTATGTCCGCGAGTTAAGCTACTTTTTGAATCCTAAAACCGCGGAAATTATGGCTCAAATGGGGATTAAATACATAGTTGTTCCTTTTGATTCCGAGAAAGAAATTTTTATTGCTGAGTGGAAATATAATCCCCAACAAAGAGAAGAAGTCGAGGAGTTTTTAGATACGATTCCCTGGCTGAAAAAGATTGAGGTTGCCGACAAAATTGCTATGTATGAAGTCCGTTAGTAAATAATCCGGTAGAGCTTGGCGTCGTTGACTTCTTTTTCCAATCTGATTTTCCCCGCTTTTTCCATGTTCTTAATCGCGCTTTCAAAATTTTCGTTGCTTTCCAAAAGTTGGGTTAGCCACTGATAAGGATGAAGGTCAACGACTAAATACTCTGGTTTTCCCCCAAAATCCAACCACCAACAGCTAATTTGACCACAGGGTTTGTTGTCAAAATCATGCTGGCGTGGATAGACCAAATAGATTTCCTTCCGATGGCTAAGATGTGGTGCGAGACTTTGTTGGGTGGCGACACTCGCTTCTGGCGGAATTGATTTAAATAATCCTCGATTATCTGCCATCCAAGGTTCTTCGCGCCAATAAATTGGCTTGGAGAGTTTGTTTAAGGGAAAATGGAAAAAATACTGTAGGCTTAAAGCAACCAAGACAAGAAAAAGCGAAATCGTCTGTGAGAAAACTTTTTGGTTTAAGGGTTTAATTTTGTTTAAGAGTTTAAGTGCGTCCAGCATTCCTAAAAGTAAAAATGGGGCTAAAATTACTCGGTGATGCATAAAAGGACTCCACATTCGGGCAAATTCTTTACCGGTGACAAAATATTGAGACAAATCAAGAAGAACGGCTAGCATTACCCCCGGGGATAATAAAGGCAAAAAGGAAAACCAAGAAAGCGAGTAAAGCCATGTTAGGCGCTTTTCTTGAGAGTTAAAAAAGTCAACAGCGATTTTAACTGGGTTTAAACTGATTTCTGGCCAATATTGGAAGCCAACATTAGAAAAAGAAGCAATAACTTTTGCCGCCAAAAAACTCCAGCCAAAGCCGCCGATAATGAACCCCAACGCAATCCGTCGGTATTTTTTTTGGAAAAGATATATTAAACCCAAACAAGCCAAGGCAATCCCCATGTTTTCTTGGGTGGCTAAAAGTAGAATCAAAGTGATTATAAAAGGCTTAGTTTTTCCTGATTCCAGAAAATATGCCACCCAAGCGAGCAAGCCCACCCCGATTACTACTGGATGAAAATCAAAAAAGACTGCCTGCTGGATGCCGTAAAAAAGGCTGTAGATAAAACTAAGATTAAGGGAAGTTAAAGGAGAAAACTTTCTTAAGCGGCATAATTTATAAATTGCCAAACTAGAAAAACTAATCCAGAAAGCCTGGAAAATTAAAAGCATCCTGACATTATCCCAGAGCCAAAAAAGCGGAGAGAGCAGGGGCAAAGTTAAATTCAAATGGTCACCTAAAATATGGCGTTCTTTAATGGTATTGTAGGGTTCAAAAAATCTTGAATATTGCCAAACAGCCTGGTCATAAAGTCCTAAATCAAATCCACCTGATTGAAAATGATTATGGCGAAGAACAGAAAGGGTGGAGTAGAAGATGGAAAGGACAATAACCCAAACTAGAAAGAGCTTAAAAGCGTTTTTAGCGAGGAAGTTTATAAACTTAAGCATTTTATAATATAATATGATTGATGGTGATAAAGATTCAAGACCTGGCCTTTATTTTGGTATTTTTGCTCGTTTTTTGGCGTCGAAGCAGTAAACTAGCGGTGAGCATCGGTCTTTTTTGTCTTGTTCTAGCGATTCCTTTGTTCAAATTCTGGATTTTTTTCACCGCCGAACGGTTAACTTGGTATGCGGCGGCATTTTTTGCCTACAGCATAATTCTTCAATTATTTGAATTATTAAAGAAAGGAAATTTAAAGAAATGAGAATTGGCATTGATATTAGTCAGATAGCTCACGAAGGAACTGGGGTGGCTAATTACACTAGAAATCTAGTGGAGAATTTACTAAAAATTGATAGAAAGAATGAATATATATTTTTCTTCGCTTCGCTCAGAAGAAAATTTCTAATTTCTAATTTCCAATTTCTAAATAAATCTCAAATCCCAAATCCCAAAGTTAAGATTAAAACTTTTAAATTCCCTCCTACTTTATTGGATGTTTTCTGGAATAGGTTGCACATCATTCCCATTGAATGGTTAATTGGGGATGTTGATATCTTTATTACCTCTGATTGGACTGAACCACCGACAACAAAAGCCAAAAAAGCGACAATTCTTTATGATTTAATTGTCTACAAACACCCAGAAGAGACGGATAAGAAAATAGTCACCACTCAAAGGCGAAAACTTGCCTGGGTGAAAAAGGAATCGGATATTATTTTTTGTATTTCCAAGGCAACCAAAAAAGATGCCATGGAGATTTTGGGAATAGAAGAGAAAAGATTGCGGGTAGTTTATCCAGGAGGAAAATGTTAGTCGGAATTGATGGTAATGAAGCAAATATAGACAAAAGAGTCGGCGTTGGGCGATATGCCTTTGAACTACTGAAGCAATTCTATACCTGTCACCTGTCGCCTCTCACCTGTCACATCTATCTCAAGGATAAACCTTTACCTGATTTACCAAGACAAACTGATTGGTGGCAGTATAAAGTCGTTGGACCAAGAAAGTTGTGGACCCAGATTGGATTACCATTGACTTTATTTTGGCAACGACCAAAACCCAATGTTTTTTTTACACCCTCTCATTATGCCCCCCGATTTTCGCCTTGTCCGAGAGTGATTTCGATTATGGACCTGTCTTATCTTCATTTTCCAGGAATGTTTCGCAAGCAGGATTTATACCAACTTAAAAATTGGACCGCTTATTCGGTTAAAAAAGCCAAAAAAATTTTGACTATCTCCAAGGCCAGCAGGAATGATATAATTAAGTATTACCAGGTACCGGAAGAAAAGGTGGTGGTTACTTATCCGGGACACGAAATGAAACTTAAAACTAAAAACTTAAAACTAAAAACTATAAAAGAAAAATACGGAATAAAAGGGGATTATATTTTATCAGTAGGGACGCTTCAGCCGCGGAAAAATTATATCCGTTTAATTGAGGCTTTCTCCACCCTACAATCTACTGCCTACACCCTAATAATCGTTGGCAAGCCCGGGTGGCTTTTTGAAGAAATTTATCAGGCGCCAAAAAAATTCGGGGTGGAGAAAAAAGTCAAATTTTTAAACTATGTCCCTGATGAAGATTTGCCTGGGCTTTATAAAGG
>CAYIUX010000002.1:0-36271 GCA_964366795.1 uncultured Gammaproteobacteria bacterium
AAACAAAACGGCTAAAACAGAAAAAGTCAATCCTGCTCCGACTTCATGACCCAGCCTGGAAAGATAGATATGCCAGGGAGAAATGGCTAGTAGAAAACTAGTAATTAGTGAATAGTAAACAGTGAATCGTGAATTTTTGAAAAGTTCTTTGACCAAAAAATAAGCCCCTAGAATCGTGGTTAAAGACAAAAGGACCGCTGGTAAGCGAACCGAGGTGGTGGATAAACCGAGAACTTTTAGAAAAGGAATCGTCAAATAAACATAAAGCGCTGGTCGCCAATCATCATAGGCTCGGAGGAGTACCGGAAACCGATAGCCATATTCATCCTTGCCGGTTTTCAAAATTGAATAGGCATTCCAACCAATAGAAACCTCGTCTAAAGAAGGGCTAGGTGGTACCTCATTTAAACGATAAAGCCGAAAAAAAGCGCCCAATAGAAGAATAAGAAATAAAAGAATAAGAAAAAGAATTTTTTTCATTCTCCTTTTACGATTACGATTGCCGGCTTGCCGTCAAGAAAATTAATTGTTTTATGAACTGAAGCGCCCACGGAAAAATCGTCCGCTCGGCCTACATACAAAATGTGTTTACTTTTTTCTTCCTCTGACCATTTTATTGGCCGAAAAACGTATTTATCAAAAGAATTCCTGTCTTCGGCAAATCCTCCAGAAACAGTCCCACCAGTTCTCTGGTAGGCAGCTGGATCATATTTAAGGTAAAATAGGAAAAACATATATGACTGGTCTAAATAGGGTTGATTGGAAACAATGACTTTCTCGTAATTACCCTCAATTTTCTTTACTTCTTTTACTGCTTGTTCATACCCATATTGCCAAGCCTGGGAGGTAAAGTAATTAAGCTGAACGAAATATTGATTAAAAAAGTAGCCGAAGTTAAAAATAAAAAAACCCAAGACGGCAAAGAAAACCGGAAATTTTTTCCAAGAAGGAAACTTTTCAATTTTCTGCCAAAAATTCATTAACCCAAGAGCGGTAAAAACTTGAACTACCGGTAAAAACCTTAAAGCCCTTACCGCATGGGGAACTCCACTGGTAAAAGCTGCCGGGAGAGGCGCCAGCAAGAACCAAATAAAAAGCAAAAACTTTGCCTGACGATGTTTCTGATTAAAAATCAACCAGTAAATCCCGTAGACAAAAAAGGGCAATTCGGCTAAATAAAGCAAGCCCATTCCCGGAGCATGATGTCGAGCATCGTCACCGGCAATAAACAACCAATTAAAATTAAAATGAGAAAGATAACCGCTTAGGAATGATTGAAGATAAGTAATCCGGCGATTATCTAAGATCAATCCTAGATAATCGTTATTGTTTATATCTCTTATTAGTTTCTGGGCCGTCCTTGAGAGAAAGACAGTTTGGTCGGAGGCAAAACTTGTTCCTTTAGCCCGCAAAAATATTTCTGGATTGGATAAAGTCATCTTAATAAAAGGTAGAACCAAAATCGCTCCCGTTAATAAGGCTACTGCCAAATATTTCTTTGGTAACTTTAGCCAATCTTTCCTCCAGATTATCAACAGAGCCAAAACCAAAAAGGGGGTAAAAATTTTCTCCGCCTGATAAACATAGATATTTAAACCAGCAAAAAGAGCACACAAAATAAAAAACCAAGGCTTTTTTAAACCCTTAAGAAAAAGGAGGGCAATTAAGATGTTAAGGGTCATTCCTACCCCCGACTCAAAAGCTGCCCGGGAGAACTGAAGATGCCAGGGAGAAATGGCAAGTAAAAAGGCGCTGAGTAGTGCCCAACGAGTGGCCGATAGTGAATTTCTAAACAACTCTTTAACCAAAAGATAAACTAAAAAAACAGCTAAAACTCCAAATATGGCCGAAGGTAAACGAACCGCCCAAAGATTAAGACCGAAAAATTTAATCGGCAAAGTAGCCAAGTAAGCATAAACGGCTGGCTTATAATCATCAAAAGACCTCAAAATTAACGGTAAAAACTGACCATATTCATCCTTACCCGTCTTTAAAATCGAATAGGCGTTATAACCTAAAGCCGCTTCATCCCAGTCCGGCGAGGCTGGCACCTTACCTAGCTGCCAGAATCGCAAAAAGATCGCCAGGATTAAGATAATAAACAAGGCGAGGATTTCTTTTTGTTTAGTCATTCTGTTGAGTAACTCTTTCATAGACCACCAGTATTTCGCTGTCATTCAAAAGGTTAAAAGTTTTAATCCTGCTGGCATGGTCTGGCACCCTGGTGGGAGCATCAACATATAAAGCTCCCTCAACTGTACGCGGGCCCTCGGCGCCAAAAAAATGATATTTGTCGAATCCCCTCACGTGCACAAACCCAAACGGATCACGCTCAACTTGTGCTTTTTGCCAAAAAGATTTAGGTGAATATTTAAGATAAAAAAGAAAATAAATATATGGTCGACCAAGATTATCTGTGAACCAAATCTGGTCGTATTTATTTTCGACTGATTTAAGATAATCGATCACTGGTTTATAGCCATATTGCCATTCACCAGAGTATTCTACTGGATAGTGACGCCAGTAGCCATGCTGAAAATAAACGACACTCATCGTTACTAACCCCCAACAGGCAACCAGCAACCCGTAACCGATAAACCGTTTTTGTTTGTCTAAAAAATTCCAAAATTCAACTACCCCTAACGCCGTTAGAATTTGCCAGGTTGGTAAGGTGGTTTCAATTCTTAAAGCATGGGGTGTTTCTCGGGCGGTGGCCGCCGGGATAATTCCCACCAGCAGCCAAAAAGGGACTAACCACCAGTAGCCCGGTTTTTTCTTGATTAATATCAAAATTCCAGCAACTAGAAAAGGCAATTCCCAAAGATAAAATTCACCAACATCCTGGGTGGAAAATTTTGGATTGCCATCACCTTTAAAAAACAAAAAGTAGGGATTAAAATGGTCAAAGTAATGGCGCAAAAACAACCGCAGGTAGCCCCAACGCCGGTTGTGAATAATTCTCGACCACCAGACCCAGTTATCATTGGTCATTTCTTGATTGGCAGTTTCCACCACACTGGCTTCGGTAAAAATATTAACTTCTTTAAAGCGTAATTTGGCTTGGGGCGTCAAATAAAAACGCAAGGCTGGCAAAAGTAAAAGTAGCCCAAGTATGGCTGACACCAGCAACCAATTTCTTTTCTGCCAAAGTCTTTGGCGAAAAGCAACCACCAAACCGAAAACCAAAAGAGGGGTTACTACCCGAGCCGTATTGAAAGTCTGCAAACTTAAAGCAAAACTTAAAGCCGCTAAAGGCAGAAATCGTCCGTCTTGATTAATCGCTCTTAAAAAACAAAAAATACCAGCAATGATAAAAAAAGTTGCCACATTCGCCTCAAATGCTGCTCGGGAAAGCATAATATGCCAAGGCGAAATTGCCAACAAAAAGCTCGCAATTAAAGGAAGCGTCAAAGAAGTAGAAGGGAACATTTCTTTCACCAAAAAATAGGTCAGCAAAACAGTTAAAACACCAAAAAATGCCGAGGGAAAACGAACTGCAAACTCATTTAAGCCAAAAATTTTAACCGGCAAAATTGTCAGATAAGCGTAAACAGGTGGCTTGAAATCGCCGAATGACTCAAGATAATTTAAAGGCAGAAAGCGACCGAATTCATCCCGCCCAGTCTGCCCCAAACTATAGGCGTTATACCCCCAAGCGGCTTCATCCCAATTCAAAGCCGGCGGGTTTATTCCCAATCCCCAAAACCGCAAAGCCGCCGCCAAAATCAAAACTAATATTAAGGGTAAAGATTTTTTATACTTTTCCATTTTTCGGCCAAAAGTAAGCACTAATAAAAACCATTGATAAATAACCTAAATGGCTATTATTAAAATAGCGAGAAAAATACCAAAACGCCATGGTTAAAAAACCGTAAGCCACAATCAATTTATCAACGCTTGGTTTTTTGACCAACCAACGAATTAAAACCACCAACAATGGAACACCAAAAATCGCCTGCCACAACCAAAAAGGGTAATAATTATGAAGATCCTTGATAAATCCCAATTGGTGTAGCACCATTCCCCATCCATAGCCGGCTACCGGATAGCTGTGCCCGGCGCTACCGTTCAAGTAAAAAACGGTACTTTCTAAAAAAGCCCTCGGCTGCCAGAAAAAGAAGGGCAAAACCACTATCCCAAAAGTCAAAAATAGTGGCAATACTAACCTGACTGTTTCCCTCCAATTTTTCCTTGCTTTGAGCCAAACAAAAACCAAATAAAGCGGCAGAATCGGCCAAGTCGATTGTTTAGTCGCTAAGGCTAAAGCTAAAGGAACGCTAGCTAAAGCATAACGTTCAGCGGTTAACCAATACCAACTTAAAAATAAAAAGGTAAATGCAAAAACATCAGATCGACCCTCAAGAAAATAACCAAGAGTGGCGGGATTAAAAGCTAGTAGCGTCAAAAATAACCGGCGTTGTTCAGAATCTTTTTTAAGTAATCGCCAGGCCAAAATCAACAAAACGGCAAAAAGAAAAACCAAAGGCAACCGAGCGTCGAAAAAACCAAAAATACTCAGATTTAGAAAGTAAAAAGGTAAAGCAAACAATAAATACCAAGGCATCATTACAAAATGAAACAGGGCGGGGTTAACTTCGGTGTCTGAATAATGCCAGCTCTCCAGGGGAGTGTTGAAATAAGTAACGGCATATGGGTTTCTTCCCTGCAATAAAAACCGAATCGCTGCCTCCTGCTGGAGAATGATATCATGAACTTGATAAACGGGGGCGGTCCGATGGCGCACTAAAATCGCCGAATAGTTAGCACTACCAATAACCAAAACCACGATTAGCCACCATATTATCGACTTTAATTTTTCGGTTGCTAAAAAGCTAAAAAGAAGTCCAAAAATGATTCCAAAAAGCCAATAAGGAGTCTCGCCTGGTCCAATTCGATAAGTCATAATAAAAGGAACTACGAGGGCAAAAAGCAAAACCGCAGACAAGGAAATTTTTTTCATTATCTATATTTTAAATCACTAATCAAGAAAACGATACTTTAAAAGCACCCAAAGAATTCGAAATGAATCTTTCCAGCTGATTTTTTTGCCCTGCCAAAATTCTCGGCCCGCATAACTGATAGGCACCTCATAAATCCGCACTCCCTGTTTAAGTAGTTTAACCGTAATTTCTGGATCCCATCCCCAACCATTTTCTTTAAGGGTAATTTTTTTAAAAAACCGCCGAGGGAAAAGCTTATAACAAACTTCCATATCTGAAAGGGTAGTGTTATACAAAACATTAGTCACAAAACTCAAAAACTTATTCCCCATCATGTGCCAGAAAAACATATTCCGATGCTCTCCGGTAAACCTTGAACCATAAACAACCTCAGCCTTGCCCTCATGGATTGGTTTGAGTAGCCGAGGAATATCTTGAGGGTCGTACTCCAAATCAGCGTCCTGAATGATAATATAGTCTCCCGTGGTTTGTCCAAAGCTGCTCCTTATCGCTGCGCCTTTTCCACCTTGTTGAGAACGAAAAATCAATTTTAAATCGGGATGCTCTCGTTTAAGTTTCTCCATTATTTTCCGACTACCATCAATTGATTTATCATCAATTATAACAATTTCCTTTTTTACTCCGGTTAGTTTCACTCTCAATACTCGTCCAACTAACTCTTCTAAGGTTCTTTCTTCGTTAAAAACCGGAATTACAATTGAAAGTTTCATAACAACTGGACCAAAGCTTTCAGTAATCCTTGCCAAAATAGCCAATCTCCGGAAAAAGAGGCCTTCAATAAATGATATGGTAGCCAAAAAATATGTTGGAGTAACATTTTAAAATCACCATTTTTCCAAACAAACAAAAACTGATTTTTATAAGCAAAAACTTTCATTTGTTTTTTGCCAAAAGTAGGGATATTAGTCGTTTCGTGATGGTGGATAACAATTGACCTCGGTTCGAAAAGAATCTGCCAGCCCACCTTTTTTGCTCTCCAGGATAAATCAATGTCCTCCCAATAAGCCGGTCGAAAAATAGTGTCCATTCCTCCGAGCTTTAACCATTTTTCTTTATCCACAGCCATACTTCCCGCTGTCGCCCAGAGAGTATCAGTTTTGTCCTGATTTTCAGCTCGCCAATGAATCAAAAATCCTCGTTTGAATTCTCCCAATCCCCGACCGCTATAAACTATTTTTCCATCTTTAACATCTTTTTCTTTACAACCAACGGCGAAAACCATGGGGTCCTCAAAATGTTTCACCAGCGGGTTTAAAAAATTAGGCTCTGGGATAACATCATTGTTCAATAAAACCACTATCTCACCTTTTGCCGTCTTCACTCCGCTATTACAAGCGGCGGCGAAACGCTGATTTTTTTGATGGACAACCACTTTTATTTGAGGATAATTCTTTTTTAAAAAACTAACGCTCTCGTCAGTCGAAGCATCATCAACAACAATTACCTCCCAATCCGCCGGCCGGCGGACAGGCCCGCTTTTCTCCCACTTTTGACAGGCTACCAGTACCATTGGCAGGTTCTTTTCCAAAAGCCGCCGACCGTTGTAATTAGGAATAACAATGCTGACTTTAAGGTTCATATTCAAAAACTACTTTATGTTTTCCTGAAGGAACAATAACTGCTCGAAAATTATAATCAGCCAGATAAATTTTGGTTTCTTTACCATCTACGGTAGCTTTCCAGCCAGGATAATAAGAATCAGTTAAAACCAAAATTCCCTTTTTGGCGGTGTCAACACTAACAATAACCTTATTCTCTTCATATGTCTCTATCGCTACCTTATTATCAACCTCCTCGTTGGTCAGTTTAATTAATTCCGCTGGTAAAATTTCCTCTAAAACTACTTTTTTGTGAAGATTTATACTTTCATCCATTAGTAAATCAATGGCTTTTTGTTTGTTTTCCGCAAATTGGAAGTTATAAACCATGAATGCCCGAGGAAAATAATCCTTATTATAATAAACCCGAGTTTCCCCCTCTTGAAAGACCAAGCCGAGTTTTGGCGAACTTAAATCGGCAAGGGCTAACACATATTTAACATTTAATAAATCGACAATTCTGGAGTTGAAATTTTGAGGCGTAATGATTCGATTAAAACCAAAAGGCGGAGAAATATCAGGCTTTCCCCTTTCCGAAGCGGCAATTAATTCACCGTAACGAAGAAGATATAAAGGGTCATAACCATCGATGGTGGGGAGGCGGTAAGCAATCGAAAAGTTGGGCGGGAATATTCTTCTGTCGGTGCTCATAAAACGAAAGGGGAGGTTATCACTTTTTAAAAATTCAATCGTTTTGGTTGAAGGAAAAATCCATTCTTGTTTAGTAAATGGAATAAATTTCCAGCCAAAGCGAACCAAATCAAAACAAACAAAAATCAGTATTAATCCTAAGGTAACTTTCTTGGGAAACCACCGAATAAAAAGTAAAACTATTAATCCTACGCCAACAACTAACATTCCTGTGGGTAAAATTAGATTTCTCTTACTTACGGCTAAATTGACAATCCAGGAAGCATTTGGCCAAACTTTCGGAGCCAAAAAAATAAAACTCCACAAAAATCCCCAGACTAAGGCTGGAAAAACGAGCGGAGTAAGTTTTTCTTTTTTCTTTAAAATCGTATCTAACCCAAAGGCCGCTAAAATCGCTAGACAAAAATCAACTATCACCAAAAGTCGAGTTGGCTGGCTACTAGAAAGAAGGGGAATTCCTATTTTAAAGGGTAATTTTGCCCAGGGAGTGGGCAAGGCAAAGCTTAAAGCCAATAAGCCCAGAATAGCAAAAAATTTAGTTTTCCTGTTTCGACCCCAAAAGATTGCCAAAAAAGCAAAAACTAAGGGAATTACTCCAATATAACCAACAAATTCCCCGTAATTAAAAACCCCCCAATAATTTAAAGTCGTCGGATTGCCAAAAAAATCTGGAACAAAAAATTGAACCAAGTTTTGCCAAGGAATAAACCATCCCGGTTGTTGCCAGTTAATCTGGTCAATGTCTCGAGCGCTCAGTCGAATAAACTCCAGTGTGGGTCGCCATTGAGGGTAAGTTAGAATTAAGAATAAAGAATAAAGAATTAAGAATAAAAAAATCAGTTTAATACGTCCCTCCTTTATCGCCAAAAATCGCCAACCCAAATAAATAAAACTAAACAAGAAAACATAAAAAAATGTCTGTAAATGTCCAGCAAAAAAAGATTGGGTTAAAGAAAAAACGAAAACTCCACTCCAAAAATATTTTTTAACTCGTAACTCGTAACTCGTTAACTTTTCAACTGTCAACAATATTAAAGGTAGCCACAGTGCCGCATGCAATACCGTTCCCCATTCTAACCAGGCAATAAAAAATCCAGAAAAGGAAAAGCTTAAAGCTCCAATTAAACAAGCAATTTTATTTAATCTCAGATGACTAAGGTAAAGATAAAGAAAAATGCCTGCCAAAAGCGGTTGAAGAAAAATTAATATTCCCCAGGCAATTTTAGTATCAAGAATAAAGAATAAAGAATTAAGAAAATAAAAGGGGGCTGATTGAAAGTTTGCTAAAAGTGGCGTTCCAGCAAAGGAATAAGGATTCCACAAAGGCCATTGACCGCGCTTAAAAAGATTAACAAGTAGTTGTCTCCAGGGATATAACTGACGAACCGGGTCGGTAATCAAAAAATTTTTAAAAGGAACGCCGGCAGTAAAATTATCCCAAATTACATCCCGCCAAGGATGATACATGCCAACAATAGTATCTGCGGGAATAGGAATCTTGCCAGATACCAAAAATTGTTTAAAAAACAAACCAACAACAAAAATCAGCAAAATAATTGCCAAAAGATTGGTAATGTATTTAAATTTTAATGATTTCATTTATTGCACAGCAACAAGCTTGCTTATTTTTTGACAAAAAATTTTTTCACTAAACCCTTGACTGTCTTTAATTGCTTGACCGGCTAGTTTTTGACGTAAATTTTCGGATTTAATTAATTGAAGGGAGAGTTCTTTTAATTGGTCTTTAGTTTTCCAGAGAAACCCATTAATTTTATCAGTCACTATCTCTGGAATTCCTCCCTGACTGATAACAATTGGCACGCAGCCGGCTGCCATCGCTTCAACCACGGTAATGCCAAAATGTTCCATTTTTTCAGGATGTTTTATTTCATCTTCACCAAATCCGGTTGCGTGCCAATAAATCTTTGATTCACCGTAATATTTTCTTAATCTCTCATAACTAATATTAGTTAATATTTTAATGGGGTAGCCGGTGATTTTCTCTCTTAACTTACTAACATAATCATTTTTTTCTTCTACCCCACCGATAAGAATCAGCTCCCAATTCTTTAAATCTCCTTTAACCACTCTTTGAAAGGTTTCAATCAAGATATCCTGTCTTTTGTTATGAAGGGCTTTGGTAAACCTGCCGACTGAAAGGATAATATTTTTCTTTTTTAGGGACTTGAAATCTTCTATTGAAACTGGCGGGTAAATAATTTCACTTTCCACCCCATATTCTTTATCAATAAGCTTCTTAGTAAATTTGGAGATAGAAATAACTCGATTAATTTTTATAAGTTTAACTCTATTTAACAAACCGTGTCCTTGAACATTAATGAAAGGAACCAAAAACAGAAGATAATTTCTTTTCCCAAACAAAAACGGAATACTACCATCAGATAAATAAAATATTACATCGTATTTTCGAGTAATTTTCCATCTTTCGAGTAAATTTCTTCTTGGGTAAAAAATGTCCTCAACAAAATTTACTCGATTAAGACTAATGCCTAATTGTTTTTCTATCTTCGACTTTATTGCTTTATCATTCCAAAAAATATCTACTTCGTAACCTTTCTGGCTCAAATACTTAGCCAGAGTCATCACGTATCGCTCGCCTCCACCAAGAATATTAAGATATGGGTCGTAAATGCCGGCTTTCATTTGTTTTTCAGTTTTGGGATTAAAAAAGCCAACAGTCCAATTAATGCTAAAGACACAATACTAATCATCAAGCCTATTTTAAAAGAAGGTGAGTTATAGAAAAACCTAATCTTATGTTCCCCGGTGGGAACCGAAACTGCCCGGAAAGTATAATTCGCTCGGTAAATTTCCTGAGGTTTATTATCAACTGATGCTTTCCAGCCGGGATAGAAATTATCCGAAAGAAATAAAAATCCAGGCTCGGAAGTCTTAACATCAATGTCTATTATGGTTGGACTATAATTAATAATATTCACCTCTCCTTGTTCTCTCCCGGCCTGTTTCGATGATGTAATTCCTGGCTGTTCTTCCAAAACAACAGTTTTGCCTAAATCGAAATCGGAAGCTAACATTTGATTCATAATTGCCTGGTCCTCTTTAATCACTTTAAAATCATAAACCAAAAATGCTCTAGATAAAGCTTTGTTATTTTGATAAACCTCATGCTTTTCATCCCTATAAATTAATTCAAACTGATTGGGATATTGCCAAAAGGGAAAAGCCCAAATATTTCTTCCGTCGCTTATGGTGTGAAGAATATATTTTACTCCCAAAAGGTTTAAAATTTTTTCGGTATAAAAACCATTTTTATTAAGATAAACGGTCGAGCGGGCCAGCTCACCAATCTTTCTATCTCCGGCAGTGGTAATAAATTCACCATAGCGTTTAATATATAGCGGATCATATCCTTCAACACTGGGAATATGAAAATAAGTTTGGGTCTCGGTCCCAAAATTGCCAAAAACCCGATCGACACCGGCAGTTTTTTCTTCCAAAAACTTAATTAGCGAAGTTTCAGGATATACATAATTGCGGGAATCAAATGGCATCCATTTTTTGGCAAAACGCAAAAGATCAAGAACCGTAAGAAGCAAGAGAATAACCATCAACACTACCCGCCATTTCTTTTTAAACCAAAATCCCAAAACAGTAATTCCAGCAAAGGCAATAAAAATTCCAGTTGGTAAAATAAGATTTCTTTTAGCAACCAGGAGCTTTTCCACTGGTAAGGGGTGAAAAAAGAGCAAAACACCCCACGTTCCTAAAAAGAAAATAGTAAATATACTCAAAAAAACAAAAGTTTTTTTGAAAATCTTTTTGTTCTGCCAATCTTTTATTAACTGGTCCAAACCAAATCCAGCTAGTATTGCTCCGGAAAAACTAAAAAGACTAATAATTCTTGAGGCAGCGCTTGTAGAAAGAACTGGAATTTTCAATTTGATAATTAAATCTAGAAGTGGGGTTGGCAAAGCCAAGCTTAGGGAAAATATTCCCAATAAAGAAAAAAACCAAATATGTGAGCTTTGTTTTCTAATAACCGCATAAAAAGCTAAAAGCAGGGGTATTACTCCAATAAATCCTGCCCATTCAGCATAATGACCAAACCAATCATTTCTAGTGACTGGATTTCCATAAAAATCAGGAGAAAAAAGAGTAATTAGATATTTCCAGGGAATAATCTCGCCTTTAGTAAAAATCCCACTTCTGGCTGCCTGCTGATAAAATTCCAAAGAGGGTAAAACTTGGAACATCGCCAGAGCTATTCCCAATCCCCAAAAGGCAAACAAAATCCAAGCCTTCCGGAAAACAATATAGGCAAAGGTAGCTAGTATTACATAAATGCTAGTTTGAAAATGACCAGAGAAAACAGAAAACGCCACCGAAATACTGATTAAGATAAAGGTCCACGTCGATGGCTTATGAACTCCCTTCTCTATCGCATAAAGGGCTAAAGGCAACCATAAAAGAGCATACCCCAAAGTTCCATAAGCCATCCAGACAACAATAAAACCACAAAATCCAAAAGCAATGGCACTGGTTAAAGAGCCAATTTTCCCAATTCCCAATTCCCGACAGAAAAGATAGGTAAATAATCCAGCCAAAAACGGTTGGAGAAGAACAATCATGCTCCAGGCATCGATTTGAGGCAAAAAGAAAAACAAAAAATTCAAAGGGTGAAATACTCCAGATTGAAAATTAGCTAAATGGGGATTGCCAGAAAAATTGTAAGGATTCCATAAAGGCCATTGCCCAAGTTTAAAGGTTTCAATCGTTAAACTTCGCCAAGGATAAATTTGACTAATAACATCTGGCATGGCGGCATTTTTGACCGGCATACCAAAATAAGCATTCCATGGGGCAAACCAAGTCACCAAATAAGTAGAGGCAAAGGGAACCAAACCCTTAGCCCAATAAGGATAGGCAAAAATCGCTGCCAGGAAAAAAATCACAAGAACTGGCCAAAATTTAACAATTAACTTTTGCGCTTTTGTTGTAATTCCCATAGGCGTCCATAAGTAACAAACCGAGAAAACATTTGAAAAATAATTTCTATCCAACCAACCGTCCCGTCCCGCCAACCCTGAAGCTTCACTCCTCTTAGCCAAAATTCGTCTAGCATAATTCTCAAGATTCTCCACCAAGTCACTGGAGGATGTCCAGACTTGTATAAAAGTTCTGCTTCAATTTTTGACCATTCTCGTGTTTTTTCAACCATCGAAGATAAATCACGATGGGCAATATGGACAATCGGATTCTTAAGCTTCCCCATTTCTCCCTCAAAAACTGGGTCCTCATGAAGTTCACCGACCCATCTCTTAAGTTTTTCTTTCAGGAAAAGCCTTTTGACATAGTCCGGCCAGGCACCGCCATAGTGCATTTCTTTACCAAGATAAAAATTCCTCCTGGGAATCTTATAGGCAGTAAGATGCTTATTAATACTTTCTTTTATCTCTTTGTGTAATTCTGGCGTCACCCTTTCATCGGCATCTAAATAGAAAACCCAAATTCCTTTTGCTTCTTTTAATCCAGCATTTCTCCATTTGGCAAATTCTAGTTTTTCGCTAGGGAGATTAATTATTTTGGCACCGTATTCCTTGGCAATATCAACCGTTTTATCGGTGGAGCCTGAATCCACTAAAATAATTTCATCCGCCAACTGACGGACTGATTTTAAACAATCCCCAATCATCTGCTCTTCATTTCGAGCGATGATGATTACTGATAATTTATTATTTTTCATTTTTAATCAAAGCGAGAAACAAGCTCTGCTTATTTTTAGCAATAACAATAACGCTAATCTTCATAACTACCTTTACCAAATTTTCTTAAGTAAAAATCTCTAATTCCTGCTTTCTGCCATTGACGACCAGTAAAAAATAATTTGATGCTCTCCTTGAATAAAGCAAGTTTTGTTCGCCAAGGAGCATATCCCATCCCAAAGAGCATCCGGTTTCTAGTGAGGTAATAATCCTGAAGCGAGCCACCAACAACGCTGGACCCAGCGTTAGCATGCCAAAGTTTAGCTTTTGGGGTATAAATAACTCCAAATCTAGCTTTTTTTGCTCTTTGACAAAATTCAACATCCTCAAGATATAAAAAATACCGCTTATCAAATAAACCAATCTTTTCAAAAACTTCCCGCCTGACAAATATCGCGCACCCTGAAGCAAAATCTGTTTCTGTCTCCTTGTTATATTGTCCACCATCCACCTCATCCGCTCCCCGGTGAGACACTAAAACATTATGCCAGTCAATTATTCCTCCAGCATACCAAAAAACTTTTCCTCGTTCATTCTCTTTATAGCGTTCTTTATGGTATTCATAACCCGGAGCAAAATAAATTTTAGGAGCCAAAATGCCACTTTCATTATTTAAACTGGCCACTTTAAATAATTGGACTACCAGATTTTTATCCAAAACCGTGTCGTTATTGACCACAAAAACATAATCAGCACCATCCTGGAGAGCTTTTCTGATACCAACATTATTCCCTTCAGCAAAACCAAGATTGATGCCAGTGTCCAGAAAGACAAATCCACTAAATCTTTTTTTAAGACTTTCCAAATTTTCTTTAGGATTATTATTAACCACAATTGTTTGTAGTTTGAAGCTTGCCGTTTGAAGTTTTTTGACCGATTCAAGACAACCTAAGGTCAATTTTTGGTTAATAAAATGGAGAATGACAATGGCAACTTTTTTCATTTCATCAGGCGGCGTTTAATCTTAAAGATTATCTTTTTGAAAGGATTCCTTTCCTCGTTTATTCGGCTGGTTAAAAACCAATACTGCAGTTCCTGCCCTACCTTAAAAAATTCCTTCTCCGTCTTTTCCAAAAATTTTTCTTCTTTAATCTCTTTAAATCCTTGAATTTCCCAAACCTTGGCAAAAGTAACGAAAATAGAAAAAGCCTGAAGCATACTCAAAACCAAACCATGTAAACCATCTTTATAACCCCCTTCACGGAAAAACCTTTTTAGAAATTCATTGACTGGAAAACGAATCGCATCATGCCATTCCACTTTTTTTCCTTCAGCTAAAAAGACATTTTTATCATTTTCGCTATAAAGGTCATTTAATCTTTTAACAAATTGTAAAATGGTTTGATAATTATAATGAATTAGGGGATTTTTTAAGTGGCCTGCCTTGCCTGAAAGCTTTGGTTGTTCATGAACGCTCTCGCAGGGAAGATGGGCTTTCCCCCGCTTGAATAATCGCAGTTGATAATCTGGATGCCAGCCGGCGTGTTGAATCCATTTACCAAAAATAATATTTTTCCTGGGAATCCAATACCCAGCGTATAGCGTAGAGCGTATAGCGTCTAGTATTTCTTTTTTCAGTTTCGGCGTTACCCGTTCATCAGCGTCAAGATATAAAATCCAATCGCTGGTGGCTGCCTCAAAGGCTTTTTGCTTGTTGATATGAAACATTAAAGGATTCTCTCTGACAATGATTTTTGAGGCGTACTTTTTAGCAATCTCAACCGTTTTGTCACTACTTGTGCCATCAACAATGACAATCTCATCCGCTAGCTGGCGGACTGATTCCAGACAATCCTTAATGTTTTTCTCCTCGTTAAAGGTTGCCAAACAAACCGAGATTTTACTCATTTTTTATCACCCCCAAAACCAAGTTTTTGGCTTCAAAAATCTTTTTTCTAGCTAAAAGCAACATAATTGCCAAATAAATTATAGCACCCAAAAGAACCGCTAGAGCTATTCCCCAAAGATTTCTAACCACTAAGGGGGCAATCAACCAAAGCATCCCCCCCATAATTAGGGCACCCAAAAGAGGCTTGCCAACATTATCCCACAAAGAAAAATCAATAATTCTTTTAACCAACCAGATTGGCAAAACCACAGTCGCGGCCACTAGAACCGCCGCTGGAGCAACGCCGTTGAAACCCCAAAAATAAATGAAAATTGGGGTAAAAATCCAGGTTAAAATTGTCCAAAAAATCATTAATTTAAGAGTTGTTTTAATTCGCCCGGTAGCATTCAAAACATTTGTCAGAATAGTGGAAACACAAGCAAATGAAGCCTGAAGACAGAAAAAGTAAAGCGCCATTAAAGCTGGCTGCCATTTTATATAGCGCGGTAAGAATTCTACCAATGAGGAAGCTAAAACAGCTAGACCAAATAAAGCAGGAAAAGTTAAAAAGCAAACGGCAAAAAGAGCTTTTTCAATTCCTGCCCGGAGAGCGGATAAGTTATCCTGAAGTCGGGCATAAGCCGGAAAAGTAACTTTAATGACATTGTCCATGATAAAACGGAGGGGCATGTTTGCCCATTTCTGAGCCCAGCCTATAAATCCAACCTGACTAAAGGGTAAAATCTTACCTAAAAAAACAGTTAAAAGATCGTCTTTCGCTAAAGCCAAAAGACTATTGGCTTGAAAAGGAACCCCAAACGAGAGAAGCCTTTTGGCGCTCGATTTGTCAAGAGCAAACCCTGGTACCCAAGGAGAAACAACATACATCAGAATAAGCCCGACTATTCCCCGAGCTAAAACTGCCCAGGTAAAACTAGCCACTCCAGTTCCTTTCCAGGCAAGAAAAACAGCGACGATATTAAAAATTATGGTTTCTCCAATTTGAGGAACAATTAGACGACCAAAATCCAATCTTCGTTCTAAAATAACTGAAGGAATAGTTTTTAAAGAAGACAAGAAAAAGGATACAACCAGAGCCCGAAAAAGCCAAAGTCCAGCTGGGCTTAATTTATAAAAAATCGCCAATCGAGTTGAACCTAAAAGAGCAACAATAACCAAAAAAACAACCAATATCTGTTGAATTGTAAAGGTTGTTTTTAAATCAGAATCAGTCAATTTTTCTTTTTTTTGAATCAGAGCGGCGGCTAGACCAATATCAGAAAAATAATTTAAAAAATTAACAACGGCAGTAACAACAAAAAAGACTCCAAAAACCTCGGGGACCAAAAATACCGTCAAAAGAAACATCGAGAAAAAATTTACCAATTGAAGAAAAAATGTCCGCGAGGTCAAAGCAACTACCCCAACTACCGAGCGTTTTTTAATCATTTCTAGCCCTATTTCTTCCATGGCTATGCTCATTATATGCTAAACTAGGGATAAAAGTAAAAAAATCATGAAACAAAAACTATTTGATTTCGCTTCTGTTTTCGCCTGTCTTTTTTACGGAATAAGCTTTAGTCTGATTAACATTGCCCGTTTCCGCCAGTTTCAAAGTTTTTATTATGATTTTGGTATTTTCGCTAGGGTAATTTATCAACTTTCCAGGTTCAAAGCGCCAATAATTGACCATTATACTTTCGGGTTAATCAATGCGTTTGCCGACCATTTTAATCCTGGGATTGTGATTTTTTCTCCTCTTTTTTGGTTCACCAATAATCCAGAGATATTACTCGTTGTTCAGGTAATTTTTGTCGCCCTTTCTGGCTATATGCTTTATTTGACCAGTAAAGTTTTAACTAAAAATAGTTTTTTCTCTTTCGGCGTCACCCTTCCTTATCTTCTTTTTCTAGGTCTACAAAATGCCTTAATTGCTGATTTTCATCCTGAAGTCGCTGCCCTGTTACCTATCTCTCTTTCTTTATATTTTTTAGCAAAAAAGAAAATTTTTCTCTATTTTCTATTTCTAATCATCAGTTTCACTTTTAAAGAAAGCATCGCTCTATTCGCCCTTTATCTTGGTATTTTTCTTATCCTTACTCGTCAATATAAAATTGGGGTTTTAACTCTTTTTAGTGGAATTACGTGGTTGGGGATAACCACCAAATTTCTTATTCCTTTATTTTCTCCAGAAAACCGCTACTTTTATGCTCCTCATTATCCTCTTAATCCTTTAAAATTAATTATAAATGTAGCCGATGAAGCGATGGAAAGAAAAACTTTGCTCACTTCCCTTGCCTCTTTCTCCTTCCTTCCTCTTTTTGCTCCCCAGGCGTGGATTCTAGCCTTTGGTGATTTTATTGCCAGATTTGCCCCTGAATCTTCGGTTTTTGGCAATAAAGACCTAACCATGCATTATAGTGCCATTGCCGCCATTGGTTTAGCCTTTGCCACCATTGGGGCTTATCCTATTCTTAAACGCCTTGGGCAAAAGATAGTTTCATTCTTTTGTCTGACTTTAATTTTCGTTCCTCTAATTTTATCTAGCCGACCAGTTTTAAATGGGCCACTCAATTTAATTTACAATCCGGATTTTTTCCGCTCAATTAAAAATCACCAAAAGACTGAATTGTTTCTTACTCAGATACCAAAAGAAGGAATAATTATGACTCATAATTCCTTAGCAGTTCGCTTTCCAGATCGAGACTTATTGCTTTTGCGTCAAGAATATCCCTGTTATCAGCCGGATTTAATTCTCATCAACGCCGAAGCAGGTCAAAATCCCAACAATTTCTGGGAATTAAATTACGATAACGTTGGGCAAATAATCCAAAAACTTAAAGGAGACACTGACTATAAACTTAGCTATCAGCAAAACAACAAATATATCTTTTCAAGAATCACTGAGCACAGGGGAGACTTCAGTCGTCAAGGAATTCTAAGGTGCACCGCCGAATTTAAATCTTCTCCGGTTAAGTAAAATCAACCCTGCCAAACCAGACCAGGAAATTAAAGAAATCAGATTGGAAACCGTTCTTATTGGGGTGTTGGTAAAACGAGCTAAAACCTGGTAATCCCCTGCGGGGAGAGAAAATTTTATTTTGCCGTTATTTAAAGTGAAGTCTTTTTCCTTCCCGTTCACCCATACCTTCCACCCAGGAAAATAAGCGGTATTTACTAAAACTTCGCTCTCGTTTTGGGCAACTACATTAAAAGTATATCGATGGGATTTTAAGATAAGGTCTTTAGTTTCGGCTTCACCTGTCATTACCGCCACTTTCTCCCAAGCAACTTCATTTCTGTTTTGGGGTGTAGGAAAATCCCTTGGCAAATATTCATCGGAAATCTTAGAAGTCTTCCATTTAATATTTTCTTCGCTGGTGTAATCTTTGGCGGAAACATTAAGATACATTTGGGGATTAAAATACTTACTATTTAAAACTATCAGGGCAAGGACAATTATTCCCCCTCCAATCCATAATAATCTTGATTTCTTCTGAAACCACAAAATTGCTGCTCCAGCCATAAATGAGGCCGCCAGAGCAGTAAAAACCAAAAACCGCCAGGGATATTGGATAAAAGCCATTGGGGGAATTACATCCCAGAGGAGGAAAGATAGCTGATTGGTGAGAAAGACAGAAAACAGAAAACAGAAAACAGAAAGGAAAATGGCAAAGCTCTGTTTTCTATATTTTTTCCAGAGGAAAAGACCTGTAAAAACTGAAAAAGCAGTAAAAATAATATGAAGCTTGCCAATCATAAAAGATATTCCATCAAGCCGACCCGGAGCTGAACCACCAAATCCCCAGGGACTTGCCCAAAGTTGGTCAAGAAAAACAAAGTGGTCGCGAAAATCCGCCCCACCACCAAGTTGACCAAAAACTTTAGTTAAATTCATCTCAAATAGCGCTGGTAGCCAGTAGAAAGCGCTCAGTCCAAGACTGAGAATTAAGAATTTAGAATTAAGAATTAAGAATTGCTTTTTGCTTTTCGAGAAAACAAACAAAATTAATGCGACCAAAAGAATAAATGGCGTGGTCATCAACACAGTGAGATTATGAGAAAGAATAATGCCAGCAAAACCCAAAGCGCCAACAATTACTCCCCACCATTTCTTCCTGAATAGTTTATAAATCCCTAAAAATACCAAGGGTAAAAATGCCATTGCCCAAAATTCCCCAACCGCTCCCCGAACGTAAACGTCAATCGCATGATAAGGAGCATAAGCATAAAATAACCCAGAAATCACTCCTCCAAATTCTCCCCAAAACTCCCGAGCCAAAAAATACATAAATACTCCAGAAAGGATAATGCCAAAACCAAACATTAACTTGGTCGCCATCAAAACATTAAAGCCCATCAAATTAAAAACTGCTCCCACATAATAAGCCAAGGGAGCATAAAAATTAAAAATTGGATAACCGAAACCATAGCCTAAATCCCCAACCCAACGGACTGGAAATTGACCATCTTTTAGGGCTTGAGCCATTTGTTGAACCCTAACCACTTGAGTATTATCATGCATCGGGAAAAAACCAGGATGGAAAAGCGGTTTAATCGCCCACCAAGAGCCCAAAAGAATAAAGAATAGAGAATAAAGAATAAAGAATTTATTGCTTTTCATTCTTATATTTCCTGATAAATATCCCTCCAACTACTAATAAACTTCCTAAGGAAATTATATCAGCTAAAAGACGAACTGGCGTTTCTCCAAATTCAACTAAAACATGGTGTTTGCCAGGCATTATTTCTAGTCTTATCAGTCCTTGTTTGTTATCGTACCGCAGGGGAATTCTCTGACCATCTACTTTTGCCTGCCAGCCAGGAAAATAAACAGTATTTACTTGAATTTCTGATTCAGCTTCGGCCTCAGCGGCAAACTGAATTTGTTTGGCGTTTTCAAAAACCGGTCCGAGTTTTACCTCACCAGCGACAACTTCCAGACGACTAGCCGGTCTAGCAGTTGGTTTTTCTTTAACCCAAATCGGCATTAGCTCATCATGAGAAGTGGTTGTTGCCTCGTTAGTCAAATAATAATCATCCGGTCTGTCAATTAAAGAAATTGGCCGAGCATATTGAAGGTTAAATAAAACTGCTAGCACCAGCAAAAGAATCGCCAGATAAACAGACCGTCTAGCCTTACTTAAATATCCCAAACCTAAGGCCAAAAAAAACGCCGCCGGTCCTAAAAGCCGCCAGGGAAAATCAATTTCCGAAAAAAGCGGCATTTTTTGCCAAAACGGCAAAGATAAAGGAGTCATCAAAAAGACCAAAATTGACAAAGAAACTAAACAAAATTTAAAAACTAACTCAGCAAAACCGCCAGCCTTCGGACGGTCTTTCCGCCAAAAAATCAAAGCCACCAACAATCCCAGTAAATGAACCCATCCCAGTTGAAATGAAAAAGCATCTTCGGTACTGGGCGAGCCGTACCCCCAACCAGGCAAGATCAGTTGTTTTAAACCGACAAAATGCTTGGTAATATCTGCCAGGGGCTCTTGGGAAAGAGCAATCAGATTTTTTTCTATTAAAGCTGGCAACAGAAAAAAAGCCGACAAACCAAAACCCAAGGTCAACAGCAGCCCGAAGCGAAACCGGCGCCGGCGAAAAAACAGGCAGAAAACGATTAAAAAGGGAGTAAAAAGTAAAGCGGCAACATTATGAGTCAAAATTAAGCCGGCAAAAAGTAAAGCTCCCCAACTAACCCACAAATTGTTACCGCGGGCGATTTTGATTAAAGCCAAAAAAAGCAGAGGGAAAAAAACAAAAGCCAGCGATTCACCTAAAGAACCGCGAACATATAAATCAACCAGCCGGAATGGGGCATATAAATAAAAAATCGCCGCGATTAAACCGCCCAAAGCCCCAAAAATTTCTTTCCCCAGCCAAAACATCGCCAAACCAGAAAAAATAACGCTCAAGATAAAAAGAATTTTAATTGACCCAACCAAACCAAAACCAACTAAGTTAAACGCTTCACCTAAATAATAAGGCAGGGGGTAGGTAAACAAAAACAGAGGGTAACCATAGGAAAAATTCAGATTTCCTGCCCAGCGAACCGGGAAATGGCCGCTTAAAAACGCCCGGTGCATCGCTCCTAACCTAACCACTGCCCATTCGCCGTCATGAGTGGGAAAATAGCCAAGATGAAAAAAGGGTAAAATCAATGGCAAAGATAAAATAAAAATCAGAAGAACAAGAAAAAGATTAATTACTTTTTTATAATTCTTTTTCTTCCAAATACTTGGCTTCCTCGTTAACATTTTCTATATTATAAATCATTTTCCCAACCAAAATATTTCTCGCCGCTAGCAAACCAGTGTAAACCGCATGGTCCATGTTGTTATAGCGGAACATCCCGTTCCGGCCAATCAGTTGTAAATTGGGAAAGTTTTCTTTCAGGAATTTTTTAATTTCCCCCAAAGGCTCACGGTACTGTAAATCATATTTCGGGTAGGCTTTGTTAACTTTAAACACATACCCCTTGATGATATCTGCCTTTTTAGTTTGGGGCGAGAAATATTTAATAAAATCAGAAATCGTCAGGTCAATTAATCCTTTATCACTTATTTTTTCTAAATCATCCCCTTTTTGATAAGGATATTCAAAAGCTAATGAAGTTTTTCCTTTTGGTGACATCGCTGGTGACCAATTGTTGGTTTCTAAAAATCGAAAAAACTTAATCTTTGGCGGATGAACGTAAACCCAAGTAAAATGAGTTAAGCGCGGTTTGTTTGCCAACAAAACAACGATTTTTTGGTGAATATAATTCAGTTTTTCGGTCGCCTGAAGAATTTTTTGAGGTGCCTTTGGCTCAATCATTTTAACCAGTTCATCTATCGGAATACTGGAGACCAAGAGGTCTGCCCCAAAATCTCCCTGATTGGTAATAACGTTGCAACCAAATTTGGTTTTCTTGATTTTGTTAATTACAACTTCGTTTTTAATTTTGCCCCCATTTTTTTGAATTCTAGCTGCCAAATTCTGGGCAATCCGACCAATTCCAAGTTTAGGAAAGTGGAAGTGGGGTGTAAGCGAAACTACTTTTCCGCCAAAACCTAGAGTATTTCTAATGATTGTGGTTACCGAAAGGTCTCGGGTTCTTTGCTGAACAAAATCGGCTGACATCGTCTCGCAGCCCCCTTTTCCCCATAATTTTTCGTTGAATTCCTCGTTGAACCATTTATATAAAGCATAGCCGAAGCGGTTTATATAAGCATCTTTCATATTAACAATCTTTCTAGGAAAGAGTTTGTTGGCAATTCTTGTCCAACCGTAAGTTCCAAGCATGGCGATCATTTTTAGCGGGTCAATTTTTTTGACAATATCACTTATTTCAAACGGATATTTATAAAATTTCCCAAATTGGTACATGGGAGTATTTTTTTCCACCCAAATCATCTCTTTACTCATCAGCTCGTCCATCCACTCGTTTAGCTCATCGTTTTTAGTAAACCAGCGGTGAGGAGCTAAATCAAAAAGAAAACCGTCTTTTTTAAAAGTAGTTGCCAAACCACCAATGAAAGGATTTTTTTCCAAAATCACCATTTCAAGCTTGTTCTTTCCTTTTCTTAAAATTTCATCAGCACAAGCCAAACCCGACAAACCTGCCCCCAAAATCACCACCTTTTGCTTCTTTGTTTTATTCATTTTTTCCTTCCCCTGGATAAATTCGGAAGGCAACCGTGCCATCTTCACGATAAATTAGCAAAGCATCTTGGCTAGTAAACGGCTCTTCTCCACAGACACCACTGGCAACGCTTAAAAACTTAACCCCTTGGTTGTCAAAAACATATTGAGGACAATCTTGGGGCAAAAATATCAGTTTTCCAAAGCCGCCATAATCTTTGTCTTTCGGCGAACCTTGATCCTGATACCAACGCGGGTCAATTTTTTGAAAAAAGAGAAAATGCATATAAGTTCCTCCTTGAGTTTTGGAAACAAGAATTTTATCGTAATTTAAAGCTAATTTATCAACCGCTAAAACCATTTCCTTAAACCCATTAAACCGATACCAGGGTCGATGAAAGCGACTGTGGACAAAATATTGGTGCAAAAAATAACCAAAATTCCAAATAAACATGAGAGACAAGACTGAAGCTAATAAACAACAAGTTTTCAATTTCAAACCATGTTTTGCCAGAACAACACATTGCCATAAACCATAACTAGTAATTGTTATCAATGCCGGCAACATCACTAAAGAGCGTTGAACATTAGGGACATCATCCCGTGTTATCGCCGCCACTGTCGGTCCCAATATTAGCCAGATTAGCGGTAACCAAAAAAGTCGATTCTTGAATCCATTTTTAATCAATAAGTATGTTCCAATAAGTAAAAATGGCAATTCAATCAAATACATCAAACCCATATTGGGAATCCGGTACCAAGCAGGCAATCCCCCTTCTAAAAAAAGAAAATTCAAAGAAAAATAACTAAAATATTCTTTCAAATATCCCAACCCATAGTTAATCACTTTATTGTGAAATAGGCGAACTAACAAAATGGGTAATTTAGTCGCTCCGTCTTCGCGCAACTGTTCTTCTAAAACCAGACGAATTTCTGGGAAATGGAAAATGCTAATCTGCTGAAACCGACTTGTCCCTACTCCGGTTCCAAATACTAAAAATAACGAAAGAAAAATAATAATTAGAACCGGAAAATAAGAACGCTTGCGCTGCAAAAAACTAAGAACAATGACCAACAACGGGACAAAAATTCTTGAGGAATGGTAGAAAAACAAACTGGCAGCAAAAAATAAAGTCGCCCAAAAAAGCTGTCGTCGATGAATACCGTTACTCCTAATATAAAAGGCTGTCCCCAAAATAATAAAAAATAAAGCCACAATCGTTTCCGCACTAGCCCGAGAAATCACTAAATGCCAGGGAGAAATCGTTAGTAAACCAGCGGCAATTAAAGCTGGCAAGTTTTTATTAAAAATCGCTTTCAATAACAAGAATATCGCCACTGGAGTTAAAGCACCCAATAAAGCCGAGGGAAAACGGGTAGCAAATTCATTTAAACCAAAAATTTTAATTGGGAGAATATCCAAATATTGATATCCGGCAGGACGATTATCCCCAAACATATCAATATGTAAAGGCAAGAACTGACCGTTTTCATCCCTAGCCGTTTTGAGCAAAGAATAAGCATTATAACCTAAAGAAGCTTCATCGATATGGAAACCAACCGGATATTGATCCAATTGCCAAAACCGCAAAACTATTGCTAACAATAAGATAAGAAATAAAATGAATTTATGTTTAATATTGCTCCTTCCTATATACTACACGGAAAGCTTCTGTACCATCTTCCCTTAAAATAACAGTTTCCCTATATCTGGTGTCACTTTTACAGCTTCCCCTGTTAACATAGATAATCCGGTCTGCTTCCGGTAATTTCTTGCTTTTTTCCAAAGAAGGACAATCGAAAGATACAAAGAAAAACTTTCCAAATCCCATATATTCTCTGTCTTTCGGTGAACCTTCTTCTTGATATACCCCTGGATCATACTGCATATAGAATTGTATCAATGGGTATATTCCTCCCATAGATTTTGTGATAACTATCTTGTCATAGGTATCATAGGATTTTTTTACTGTAAGTATCATCTCCTTAAATCCATTGTATCGATACCATGGTCGATATACTTTTGCATGGATAAAATATTGATGAAGAAAGTAAACAGTATTAAGGAGTAATAGTAATGTCGTAAAACCCATTATGATTAATCTTCTCTGTTTTATAATATTGGAAAATACATATACTAATCCGAAAGCGGCGATTATTTCAAGGATTGGAAACATCACTAAGGCTCTCTGCAAATTATTTACATCTATGCCAATTGCGGCTGTCGTCGGGGCAAGAATAAGCCATATCAACGGGATTTTATACAGCCTGTTCTTATGAAACGCAAGCAAAAGCACTCCGAAGACAACAAATGGAAGTTCAATAAGATACATTACCCCCATGCCTGGAACAAAATACCATGGCGGTAGTCCTTTCATGAATAAAAAATTCCAGGAAAAGTATTCAAGATAATTAGACAGGTATGCAAGGGAATAATTGACCACTTTATTGTGAAAAAAACGAGTAGCGAGAACGGATGTCCCGCTTATACCATCTTCTTTTATTTGTTCTTCGATTACTAGTTTTGTTTCAGGATAGTTAAAAATATTTACTTGAGTGAACCTTCCAGTTCCGCCCGAGACTAGGAAAACTAATACAAAATCAAGGAGTGAAAGTAAAAGAAATGAACAGATAAAGGCTTTCTTATAATGACTATGTACCTTTATTTTCCAAACCAGGAAAAAGAAAACACCAACAGCTAAAAATAGTAAAGGAACAAATACCCGGGGAGTTTGATAAAAGAAAAAGCTTATAGAAAGGAGGATTGTTCCAAAAATAAGATGTCTGACAGTTCGTTTTTTGAGACTCCAGAACAACAAGGAAAATCCCAGAATAATAAAAAATAAAGCAATAAGTGCTTCACTACTTGCTCTTGAAAGGTTTATATGCCAAGGGGAAATAGCAAGAAGCAATGCGCTCAATAAACTTATTTTTCTATCTTCAAAGATTGTATAGGCAAAAAAGTAACAAGCGAAAATCGAAAGAGCTCCGAAGAGTGCTCCCGGAAAACGAACAGCAAATTCAGTTAAACCAAGCAGGGCAATTGGTATTATTGTGATATAGTGATACCCTGCTGGGCTATTATCCCCAAATATGTCAATATATAAAGGAAAGGGATTATTATTGTCATCTCTTCCTGTCTTTAGTAATGAATAGGCACTGTATCCCTTAGAAGCCTCATCCATATGGAAACCAACCGGATATTCAGCCAGTTTATAAAAACGCAAAAAAAGAGCCAGAAATAAAATTAGAATCAAAATTGCCAAAGTTTTTTTCATTGCTTATAAGAAAAAACAAGTTGATGTTCTCCTTTGGGTACGGCCACGGCTCGAAAAGAGTAGTTTGCCCGATAAATTTTAGCTTTCTGGCCATCTATTTCAGCCTGCCAGTTGGGATAAAAGTTATCCGAAAGAAAGAGAAGTTGATTCCCAGTAGAGCTGGTTTTAATTTCAATTTTATTTGGCTGATAATCCACAAGCTTTATTTCCCAAACCGTCTGAAAGTCTAAAACAAAATTGTTGGCAAGCTCCTCTTCCAAAATTAATTTCTTTTCTAAGGGGAATTTAGGGTCAAAGATTAAATCGGCAATCTTTTGCTTATCTTTCTCAACCTGATAATCTCCGACCAAAAATATTCTCGGTAAAGCAGTTTTATTTTCGTAAACCTGCCATTTTCCTTTTTGCCAAATAAGCTGATAAATTTCCGAAGGGAAAGTCTGGTAATCTGGTTGCCAAACTTCGGTCAAGCCTTCGTCTTTCTGAAGAACATATTTTACTCCTAAAAGGTCTAAAAGCCGCTGACGATAAGGATTTTCCCGAAGTGCTTCTTTACCAAAACCTCTGGTCAAAACCACATCCGCCCTAGGGATAGTTTCTTTTATTTTGCCATTATCAGAAGCAGAAATTAACTCCCCATAGCGCCGGATAAACAAGGCATCCCAACCATCAATAGAATAAGTCCCCGTGAATGTCGAAAAATTACTATCAATATAGCCTATGCCATAACCCCAAAAGCGATTAATGCCGGTGTTATCCTGAAGATATTTCATTATTTCTGTTTGCGGATAGACAAATTCTTTAGGCGAAAATGGGGTAATCTTCCGAAAGTAAAAGAAAAGATCAAAAATAGTGATAAGAATAACCCCGAAAAAAACAAATTTCTTGCTTTTCAATAAAGAAGAAAAAACAATAATCGTTATTCCTAAAAAAGCGAATACTGTCGGTAACACAAGATTGCGTCTGGTAATGCTAAGATAGGAAATCCACCAGCTGGTGGGGAAAATTAAGGGAGCTAAGAAAGTAAAGAGCCACAAACACCCATAAACTCCGATAAAAATAACCCCTCCAGTTAATATTTTTCTCGTCTTTTTGCTCTTAAGACACCAGTCAACCCCAAAACCAGCCAAAATAGCCATTGAAAAGGAAAAAACCGATAAAAGACGGGTATAAACCGTAGTTGAGATAATGGGAATTTTTAACCCGTAGAAAAAACGAATGGGTAAAAGATTTAAACTGAAAATTAAAGAAAAAATTGCTAGTCCGGCAAAAAAAAGGACTATTTTTTCTTTTCGTTGCCAAAAAATTGCCAAAAGGGCAAAAAATAATGGCAAAACCCCAATATAAGAGACTCTTTCGATATAAGTCCCAGGATACCAATAATTCCGACTGGCAGGGTTGCCAAAAAAATCAGAAACAAATATGGTTAGCGGATAAAACCAAGGCAACAAAAGTTCGGGAATTTTTTCTAGGGGATAAGCCTGACGGGCAGATTTTAAAAATATTTCTATGGTGGGAAAAATTTGAACAGAAGAAAGCAAAAGCGCCAAGATAGCCGAGGTCAGGAAACTAATTGTTTTAAGGAGACTATCTTTCGGTTTTTCGATTAGAATCCGAAAGAAAAAGTAAGCAAATACAACTCCGAAAAGGTAAATTGTTACCTGAATAAAACCGGCTAAGATGGAAAAAGTTAAGGTTAAAACCAGAAGAACAATCCACCGCCACTCTAATTCCTTGACAATTTTCTCAACCAAAAGAAGGGCTAAAGGAAGCCATAAGAGCGAATGGCCGATATTGCCATACTCTATCCAAACAGTAAAATAAAGACCAAAAGTGAAAGCAAGACTCGCCAGAACAGCTCCCACTCGGCTTACTTTAATTTCTCGCAAAAATAAATAAGTAAACAAGCAGGCTAAAAATGGTTGAAGAAGAATAAAAATTGTCCAGGAAAAATTGAAAGGAAAAAGAAAAAAAATAAAATTAAGGGGATAAAAAATGCCAGTTTGGAAATTAGCCATATGAGGATTACCAGAAAAATAATGAGGATTCCAGAAAGGAATCTCCCCTTTTTTAAACATCTCCACCGAGAAGTGTTTCCAGGGGAAAAATTGACGAACAACATCAATTCCTTGAGCTTTATGGGGAACACCACCGGGAGGATAACCCAAAAAAGAATAGGAATTCCAAGGGGCATAATTACCAACCAGCAAGTCTCCGGGAAATGGCAACCAACCTTTTAGAAAAACTGGATTGAAAAAAATAACCAGCAAGCCAAGAAAGAAAAAAAATACTAAAAGGTCTTTTTTCTGTTTCATTGATTTGAATCAAGAATTACTTGGTAAAGCCTCATTGAGTAGCGACGGTGAGGTCGCTGATATTCGGCGGCTAACTTAAGGGGCCAATTGCCAGGGACCTGAATAGTTTCATTAAAAACGAAGTAAGTCGGCATAATCTTGGCTTTTTCCAAAACTTCCACGGGGATTTTTTCAACTGGGAAAAAGCCTTTAATCTCCACGTTGGGGTTATCCCAAAGATATAATTCGAGTGAGGCTGGCATTAAACCAAAGGTACCTTCAGTGGCAATAAAAATTTTGCCATCTTTGGCTTTTTCCTTAGCGAAAGCCGCAATCTCTTTTATTCCATAACCGGCTGGCCACGAAAGAATATATTGATCACGATCACTTATAGCAATTGGCGCTGTTTGAGGATTAAGAAGAAGTTTTAAATCAACCGATAAAGACATTGCTGTGGTTAAAATTAACACCGCCACAAAAATCAATTTGCTTTTTACCCGCTTCGCGATTTCTTCTAATGATAAGGCCGCTAAAACAAATAAATATAAACTCATAGAAAATATAAAACGGGGATATAGAATATTGCCAAAAACAGCCAAACCCAGGAAAGGAATGGCAAACCAGCCAAATAAAAGCAATTTTTCGCGAAATTGATTCCGAAGATTTAATAAAGAAAATAGAACCAAAAGCCCTAATGGCCAAGTTAAGTATGTCAAGAGCCAATTCAATAACCCACTAAGGTGACTTTTTAAATAGTAGAAGGGGTGTTTAATCCATTCTTCAAATGGAAAAACAAAAAGGGTGTTTTTTTGGGCAATGATGTGGAAAAAAGGAGAAAGCCGCAAAATATTATAAAAAAATTGAGAAATAAGCACTGCCAACAAAATTAAACCCGCCCATTTAAAGAGATTTTCCCGCCATTTTTTTGCCCGCCAATCAAAAAGAAGCAAAGTCGAAGGAAGCAAATAAATACTCAAAAAACCCGATGTTTTGGTCAAAACTCCTCCACCTAAAACCGCACCCAAGATGAGGGCAACATCTAATCGAAGAGTTTTAACGAGTAAAACGGCGAAAAAGAAGCTTAAAACGCTAAAAGTTCCCACCATGGCATCCATTAAAGCCATCCGGTCGTAAACTAAAGCAAAAGGGGAAACAAGATAAAGAAACGAAGCCAGGAAAGCGATTCGCCGGTTTTTAAAGAGTAAATAGGTTGAAACCCAAATGGCAGCCATTGAAACCAAACCCGTAAAGGTAGAAACCAACCGTCCAGCCGCAATCGGATCTTGGATAAAATGCATCATAATCATCGTCACCCAGACATACAAAGGCTGCTTGCCATCGGTTAGGGAAATAAATCGCCAGTTAGCATCGTTTTTGGCAATTTGAGCCCAACGCAGATAAATTGCCTCATCGACAAAAATTGGTAAAGCGGTAAGTTTAATCAATCGGAATAGTAGGAAAAAAGTAATCAAAAGGAAAGCAATGATAATTTCCACCCGATACTTTTTCAATAAGTCAAGAAACATATACTCAAAATTATACAACAGGAGCCAAAAATAGTACACTTAAAAAGCAATGAAAATAAAAAACAAATTACTTTTAATTAGTTTTATTCTCCTAGTAGCAACCTTTCTTCGTTTCTGGCATCTGCCTGAAAGGGCAATTTTTTTAGGTGACCAGGGTCGAGATTTACTTCTAATAAGAGAAAGTCTTTTGGCTGGTAAAATCCCTCTCGTTGGTCCACCCACTAGTCAGAGAATCAACAGTGGGCCAGCCTATTTTTATCTTATTATCCCCCCTCTTTTATTGACTAATTTCCATCCTCTTGGCCCAATATATTTTTTTACCTTTTTTGGGGTATTAAGCTGCTTTCTCATTTTTAGACTTTGCCTAAACCTTTTTGGTTTGGTCCCTGCCCTGATAAGCACTTTGCTCTATGCCATCTCACCCTTAGTAGTTCAGCGTACTTTGGGTTTTTGGAACCCTGTCCTTGTTCCCTTTTTTACTTTTTTAATTTTCTTTTCTCTATACCAAATAGACAAAAAGCTCTTTTTTTGGTTTCCTTTATTGGGTCTTTTTTTAGGTATCGCTGTCCAATTTCATCCTTCGGTCTATGTCATTTTTTTTCTTGTTCTAGGCTGGTGGTTTTATTTTATTTTCCAAAAGAAAAGAGAAAATAACCGTAAAAAAATTCTAAAATGGTCGGCCCTTGGTGGTTTTTGTTTTTTGATAACTCTTTTACCTTATTTAATTTTCCAATTCCAAAATGATTTTACCGATTTAAGAAAAATCATATTTATTTTGCTGGAGAAATTTTTGATTAATCAACCTCAAGGGGAAACTGGAGAGTCCTTTTTTAACCAATTTAGCAATTTTTTTAGCCAACAATTTCAGCCGCTAAGTTTGTCAAACTCACTTCACTTTAACTTCATTTTAGGTTTAATTTTAGTTGTTTTTCCTTTTATTTTTAGAAAAAAGAGGGGTATCTTCTGGCATGTTCTTTTCTCTATCTGGCTTTTGAGCGGATTGGTTATTCTTAGTCTCTACCCAGGCGTAGTTTTCCCTCATTATGCGAGTTTTATTTGGCCGCTGTCTTTTCTAATCTTGGCTTCCTTTTTGAAAACTCTTTGTGATTACTTCCCCAGAAAGGCAGTTTTAATTTTGGGACTTTTTTGGGTGGCTATCCAAACCCCAAAGTATTTTTCTAATTTCTCTTATACTTACGACCTAAAACGAACCCAAGAAGCGATCCAGGTAGTCACCAAAGAAGCCAAAAACCAACCTTTCTCTCTCGTTCTCCTTTCGCCTCATTCTCCTTCAGATGCTCATTTTCAATATTTTTTAACCTTAAAAGGTGCCCCTCTTAAAAAAATCAATAGCTCCTTAGCTAAATTCTTATTTTTAATTTGCGAAGTAAATTGTCCTCACCTAAAATCTTTAGAAGATTTGAAAATTGTCGATAGTGACTGTCTCCCAGATTGCCCGCCAATGGAGCAACAGAAAATTGTTGATTTGAAAAAATGGTCCTTTTTAAGACGAACTGATTTTCCCTGGGGAGCGGTTTATATCTATCAACGCCCCCAAAATTCCCAAACCAAGAAAAACTATCGTTAAGCCAAGATTAATCATTGTTATTGGCGGATTCCAGTGACCATAATATAAAAACGGGGCATAGCGTAAAAGACTCCCCATGGAAAAACTAATCATAAACCAGACAAGAAATCTGTTTTTACTTATAAAAGCAACAAATGGCAAAACCCATAAAAGATACCAGGGTTGAAACCCCAAATACCAATGAGTAACAACAATTATCGCTAAAGACATTAAAATAACTGCCAGCTTAATCAGGTATTGTTCCTTAATTTTTTTCATTAAACCCAGAATTAAAACCGGCAATAACACCGCCGAAACATACTTAAGACCAATTGAGAAAAACCAAGACAAAAATGAATTGAAATATTTCTTTTTTAACAAGAGGTAAAAGGCTAATAATGTAAAAAAAACCATTACCCCATCATAATGACCACTAACTAAACTTTCTATCAAAACTAAGGGGTTAAAAGCATAAAAAGCGAGATTAAATATTATATTTTTTCCATTTAAAGCCTTTGAAATTTTATATATTAGCCAAATTGTTCCCAAATAGAAAACCGCCATTATCGCTTTAAACCAAAAAAGTTGCAGGATAAACTTTCCCAACCCCAAAACAAAAGGGAAAACTGAAAGACCTATCCAAAAAGGAGGAAAGACGCTTGGGCGATGAGTCCAGTGCATAAATCCTAACATTGGATCTCCGGGAAAATCCAAAGGTTTAACCTGATAAGGATTTTGGTGGTAAAAAGCAACTATCTTGGCATCAAAAATATAATTAAAAATGTCATGAGAAAAAGCCGGATAAGAAAAAAGCAAAACTAAAGCAGTTAAACCAATCAACCACCAAAGATTCTTAGGAAGTAACTTATCTTTTTTAGCCAACCATAAAAGTAAAACGTAAAAAACGAAAAGCAGCAATAATATTCCTAAGTAAAAACCCGTAGATAAAGGGCGATTAAAATAACCAATCAACTGAAAATTTCTTTGGATTGTCTGCCACCAAGAGAGACGAGTTAAAGTTAGACCAAGGTCAATTTGAGTAAAGGAGTAAAGAAAAAGCAATAGTATACTTACAATCCAGCCAAAACTAATCAACTTAGTCATAGTAACCCCTTAAATCACTTAATTTAACCCTTAAAATTTCTTTTAACATTTCCCAGGATTCCTTAAAAAATTTTCTTTGTTTCCCCTGGGCAATATCCTTATCCTGCCATTCTACTAGAACTTCAGCAATCCGACGACCTTGTTTTTGAGCAATAAATAAAAGCTCAACATCAAAAGCACCCACTCGCCAACCCCTAGTTTCTTTGGTTTCTTTAAAAATCTGCAACCGAGAAAACAAATCCTTAGCGACTTCATTTTTGAAAGCTTTAAAACCACATTGAGTATCAACAATATTTTTTAAAAGGATTGCTTGTCTGATAAGACGAAAGCTAGCCGAGGCTAATTGGCGGAACAAAGAAAAGCCCATCCGTTGCTTCCCTCGCGAGCCAATTACTAAATCAAAGCTTTGTTTAAAATAAGAACCTTGCTTCGCAAGAACCTTGTTTCTAGCGAAATTAGGCAAAATTTTTTCTATCTGATTTAAAGGGGTTGATTGGTCCATGTCAGTAAATAAAACAATTTCTCCCCTGGCTTTTTTTATTCCTGCTCCAACCGCAAATGGCTTTCCGGTGTGTTTATTTTTAAGAAGTTTAAAACGGGGGTGATTTTTGGCAAATTCTTCTACTATCTGAAGGCTTTCATCATTTGAACCATCATCAGAAATGATTACCTCGCTTTGATAATCTTGTTTTTTTAAATAATCGTCGACTTCGTTTAGAGTCCCCCTTTTAAGATTAGTTTCTTCGTTATAACAGGGAATAATAACTGATAGAAAGGGTTGCTTATTGCGAAGCAACAAGCTCTTCTTATTGCGAAGCAACAAACTTTGTTTATTCATTACCTTGATAGTGTACTAACTTCATAACCGCAATTCCACCTGGCGCTGGCCAACTGCCAACAATTTCTGCCCTTCCGAAACCAGCAATCTCCCAAAGAGAATGACCCAAGGGTTTACAGTCAGCAATCTCACAGACTACTAAGAGTTGGTCTGTAACAGTTTTTCTTTCCGGATCAATTTGGGGATTTTCAATTGTAATTGGTTTGCGTCCCCAAATTTCCAAAAAATAACGATAAGCATGGTCGGAATTTTGGCCAGTGATTAGGGCAAAGTTAAATGGTTTACCTTCGGTTTTTTCTAGAATAATTTTGGCAATTTGTTTTGTTTGCTCAAGTTGGCGGTTTGCTGGATAACGAAAAGAGATGCCCCGAAGGTTAACAAAAATAATAGAGCAATAGAGCAATAGAGCAAGAGAGCAAGAGATTTTATTAATTCTGGCGATTCTAGTTAAGGCAAAAGCGGTAAGCAGAAATGGTAAAGGAAACATAAAGCCAAAATAATAATCATAAATAGGCTTTTGATAAAAAATAAACAGACCAACACCAACAATCAACCAAAGTCCCAAAAGAGAGCATCTCTGAAAAACTTTCTCCTGCTTTCTTTTTTTAAACCAGAAAAAGAAAAAAGTTACTAAGGAACCAAAAATGAGAAAATACCCTAAAGTTGTTTGATTATTAGTGACTAAGCGATTAAAAAGCCGAAAGCTAACATCGGTAATGATAGGGAAAAATTTTCGCCAAACAAAACCTGTTTCTTCCCCAAATAAAATAAATCGGTAAAGAGTTTGAAAATTGGGGAAGTTATGTCTTAATTCGAATAACAAGAATGGTAACCAACCTAAAAGAAATCCCCCAATTGCCCCAAAATAATACTTTAAATATTTAAACTGACGAAAAAACCTTAAAAGATAAACCGCGACGACAACCATCAAAAACACAGCCAAATAATGAAGCTGAATCAAAATGCCAAATAAAAATCCTATTAATAATAGAAACTTTGGTTTGCCCTCCACCACCATTTTCCAAGTTACCCAAATAATCAAAAGTGAGAAAAATGGCATCAAATTCGGATTCCAAGAAGAACGAGAATAAGCAACAACTAAAGGCGAAATAGCGTAAAGTCCAGCGGCTAACAATCCAACCCTATTATTAAAAAAATCTTTTCCTGCTTTATAGACCAAAAATACTGTGGCAATGCCGAAAAGAGCCACCATCACTGCCGGACCAACCGGATCTAAACGAAAAGCCCATAAAAATGGAATCATAAAATAGTAGTAAATTGGTCCCAGGAAAAAACCACCCACACTGGCGGTCGGACCTAATAAAGTAAATTTATGGTCAACGATTATTCTTTTTACCACTAAAACATCTCGACCCTCGTCACCTAAAAACGTTATATAATCAGCAATCCTATAAAGCCGCAAAAAAGCCCCAAGCAAGATAACAAAAACAAGAAGAATAAACTCAATTTTGTTTTCCTTAATCCAATTGATTAACCTTTTCATCGAAGCTTTCTCCAAAGTTTAAAAAGATTAATAAGACTTCCAATGACAACCTTAATATTCGCACCAGTCTGCTTGCCTTGCCTTCTTGGATAATGACCAACTCCAATTTCGGCGAATCTAAATCCTAAACGCTTGGCTTTTACTAAAAATTCAATCTGGGTCACTTTTTCTTCGGCTTCAAGAGGCTGAACTTCCTCAAAAACCTTTCTTTTTATAAGTTTAAAACCACAAGAATAATCTTTAACATCAAGACCAAATAAAATTTTAGCAATTAAGTTCCAGATAAAGCCGTAAAAGCGCCTAAGGGCTGAATCAGCTCTTTTTATGCGGTATCCTAAAATCAAGTCAGCTTCTTTTGTAAAAGGTAAAAATTTTTTTATATCCGAAAAATCAAATTGACCATCGGCGTCGGTAAAAGCCACCCAGGAATATTTACTGGCGGCAAAACCAGACTTTAAAGCCGCCCCATAACCACGATTAGGAGCGTGAGTAATCATCCGAACCTGGGGATTTTTCTTAATTAAGCCCTCAACAATTTCACCGGTTTTATCAGTTGAACCATCATCAACAACGATAATTTCCCATTTTTTGGTAATTTGAGGAAGAATCTTAGCCGCTTTAGTAATCGTCGCCTTAATATTCGTCTCTTCGTTGTAAGCAGGGAAAAAAACCGAGAGTTCTTTAACTTTCATTTTTTGCTTTTCCAAATGACACGGGTATACATGAAGTAGTTGTAGGGAACAACAAGGAAAACAATAATAAAGGGTAAAAGAATTTGGCGATATTGCGGACCGAGAATTTTTACCCCCAACGTCCCGGCAACAATCATAATCAAAAGCGCTCCGGCGGAAGTAAGATTAAAATGAAAGAATTTTTTCAGAATTTGGGTTACCCCGCGAATTTGTTTGGCTTTAAAAGTCCAAAGATTATTAAAGGTGAAATTGGAAATTATTGATAATTCGGTCGAAAGTGCCCAAGCCAATGACTCTGGCCAGTACCAAATAGCAGCAAAAAGCTGAAGAGTAGTCGCATTAACTACATAACCAATAAAACCAACGACGCAAAATTTAAAAAACTGTTGTGAGCGTTCAAGGCGGATTTTGGTCGTCTGAATTACCGTTTCAATAATGTCTTTAATAAATTGTTTGTTAAAACCGACTTTCGCCTTACCAGCTCGTCTATCCTCATAAATAGCTGGAATTTCGATAAATTTTGCTCCTGTTTTGGAAAGTTCATAAATCATCGTTGATTGAATCACAAATCCCTTAACGTTTAACCGACCAAGATTAACTTTATCCAAAACTCCTTTTACCCGAATCGCCTTAAAACTACCGGCTAAGTCCTTTACTTCCCTAATTCCTCCCCACCAATAATTAATTAAGTCGTTTGAAATAAAATGGGTCAATTTTCTAGACCAATTGAAATTGTTTTTGCCCCCCTTAACATGGCGAGAGGGAACTACCACGTCATAGCCTTCTTCAATTTTTTTAAGCATTTCGGGAATATATTTGGGATTCCACTGAAAATCAACATCATTAGGAATCACCACATCAGCTTTTAGCTTCTCCATCGCGTATAAATAAGCCTGAATCATGGAAATTCCCAAACCCCTGGGTGTTTCTAAAAGATAAAGGTTTTTTCTGGTTTTTGCCATTTCTCTAACTATCTCGCCCGTGCCGTCAGGAGAATGACTATCAACAATCAAGGTAAAAAAATCATATTTAGGATTTTCCTTAGCAATTTTATCTAAGG
>CAYIUX010000003.1:0-25047 GCA_964366795.1 uncultured Gammaproteobacteria bacterium
CGGGCGCACCCTCTGGTGCCGGTGCCGCCTCCCCTGGTGGAACTTCGCCTTCAGGAGGAACCGCTTCCTCAGCTGGCAGTGGAGCAAACACTTCTTCTTTAGCCGGTGGCTCAATCTTGACTAAAATTTCCTTTTGGGAAGTTAATATTTTGACACCTTCTGGTACCTTTAAGTCGGCTACGGTTACGGCATCATTAATCTCTTTCAGGCTGGAAATATCAACTTCAAATTTATCAGGAAGCTCGGTTGGCAACGCCTCCACCTCAATCTCATTTAAAGGTTGGATTAAAATTCCAACCTTTTGGGTAACAGCCGGTGCCTCACTAACTAGCTCAATTGGTACCCTGGCGGTTACTTTCTTTTTCAAATCAACCTGATAAAAATCGGCGTGAACTGGTTGACTATCAATTGGATTGACCTGGACATTATGAATTAAAACCGGTCGGGTCTTAGTCTCTCCTGCTATTTTCAATTCTACTAAACCCGTCTCCCCTGCTTCCTTATAAGTTGGTAAAAATGATTTTAAATCAAGCTGAACCGCCAAAGACTTAATGTCTTTACCATAAATGTTGGCTGGCAAAATTCCCTCCCGGCGGAGAATTTTTACCTTTCTCCCGGTAACTTTTCGCTTTTCTAAGGCTAATTTTGGTAATTCTTTCTTGGCCATGACCTCACTATCTTAATTGAAAACCACTACCTTGTCAATCCTTCGACAGGCTCAGGATTGACCCTGAGTGAAGTCGAATGGGTCAATCCAATTTCAAAAACTAAATCACCATCAAATTTTGAGCTAAAAACTACGCCTTTGGTTGTCGTTGTAGTCAATGGCTTACTGGAGACGATGCTCATTCCTGGCGGTGGCTCAAACCAAAGATTAAAACTTTCATCTTTTATCCCAGATTGTTTTTGCAACATCAGTAAATATTGGATACTTTCGCCTATTATTTTTTCTGACAGTCGATAAACAACTTCAATTGTTCGGTTTTCTTGAATAGGCACTTCCAGTAAAAATCCAAAAACCTGCTTCCCGTGGTCTTCTTTTACTTCTAATTTTTCCTTTTCTATTTCTTCAGTTGTCCCAGCCCGTGGGTTTATAAGCGCCACCTTAACTAACTCACTTTTCAATGGGGTATATATCCGAACAAAACTTCTATATTTACCGGCGGGAAAAATCTCTGTCTGGGCGGTATTTTGATAGCCAAGTCTTAAGGTTTCTTCTATTAAGCCGTCTTCATTAATCTTTATCTGGTGTGAGAAATTTCTTTTAACAAAAAAATTCGCTTTATTCACTCCGACATTTGCCTCTGCTACCATCAGATAGTCTTCCAGACATTTGACATTTGACATTTGACATTTGACATTTTTTATCCCCCCGTCCCAATTTAAACTTTTGACAATTTCTTGAGTCTTTGGGTCTTTAAAATAAACCAGGATGTCCTTTTGTCGAGCTGATTGATAGGCTGCTTTGGCTAATTTAAGCCAAGTTTTCTGATCAACATTTTTTATTTTTTCAAATAAAGCCCTGGTGAGACTTCCTAAGAAATCCTGTTTTTGGGTTGAACCGGGAAAGAAATTTGTCTCCGAATGATACTCAGCCCTTTCAAACAAATTCTTAGAGTTAATCTTTTCCTTGAAATCAGAAAGCTCTGTTTCGCCAATGGCTTCCAAAATGTTTTTGGCTACTTCCAGGTTTATCCCTACTACTCCATCAACTGTTCGTCCGGTCTCTTTTTCTAAAAACCAATCTGCTCGAGCGGCCGAAGTGGGAAAATCTGGATCCCAATTGGAATCACGTAAATACCAACCGGCCTCCCCTAAATATTTCTTGAGAGTTGGGGGTGGTTCAACATGACCTTTTAATTGTCCATCAGTCCAATAGACGTCTTGAACCTCAAAATCCACTAATCTTCCCTGGTCAAGAGTTAAAAGAGCAAAGCTCCCAATGAATCCTCCTGTTGGCCGAAGTTCCATATTGTTTTGAAACAAAATTAAATATACTTGGCGTTTATTTAACCCAATTAAATCAGGAATTAACAAAACCCCTTTTTGTCCAAAAAGGATTAAGTTTTTAACCTCGTTAATTTGCTGGCGAAGTTTTTGGTCTTCAATCTGAGGCTCAACTAAAGATAATTTCTCATAAGCCTCGTCAAGCTCGAGTTTAATTTGCCCAATTGACTGTTGAACATCTAGTGATTTGTTTTGCAAAACAAATCCCAATAATTGACCACCCGTGGTCGCGGCAGAGCCGAGATCGACTAATCCCCCAGAAGTTTTTTTACCCAAATCATAAAGTTTTTCCCAATGAAGAATTTTTTCTTCCAAACCAACATAATTAAACAGGGGGCCGAGTCGGGCGACGTTCGCCTTTCCCGCGGTAAAGCATTCCTCTGCTACCCTAGCGGTTTTTATCATCTGATTGAAATCGCCACTTAACGCTGCTTGTTGGGCTTTTTTAAGATTTCTTGCCCCCCAAAAACTTTGAAATGCCAGGGAGGTAAGGGGATAGGAGAGAATGATAAAAAGTAAAAGGATAGGAATAAGAAGTGACCCGCCCGCTTCGAGTCGCGAAGCGAGTCGGGCGGGGAGGTGGGTTGTGGGTTTAGGACGAATGGTGGGCGTGGGTTCTGCAAACCATTTTTTTGTTTGCTCCATTCCCTCTGTGAACTCGACCTGCGGTTCCCAACCCAACTGAGAATTTTTGGTGGTTAAGTCAAATGTTTTTCCCCTGGTTCCACCAGCAAACATTGCTTTGACCAAGCCGTAAACTATATCAGAAACAAAAACTGGTTTTGGACCAAAAATTTCAGTTTGGGAATTTAAATTTTGAAAATCCACCTTTCTCATTCTTGGTCCGAAGACTGCTCCCAACTGAACAATCCGAAAGTCAACATTCTTGAAAGAAGCATCGGGATAGTTATCTTTTTTAGTGACCAGAAGAAATTTTGCTCCAGAATTTTGGGCCAGACTTAAAAGCTTGTCAACTTTTTCTTTATCAGAATCATCAAGACAAAAAATATAATCAAGCCTGGTGGTTTCGGTCTTCTCGGTTATTACCTTACATCCTTGGCGAACAAGGAGTTCGCTTAAAAACCAACCAAGAAAATTTTTATCCCCGACAATTAGGGCAATTGGTTTTCCATTTTCTTCGTCCACAACTTCATCTTAATTAAAATTAACTAAAGTTTCAAGGAAAATTTTGTCAAGCCAAAGGCCCGTGAAAATTTAGGGGGTTTAAAATTTTTTCGTGTCAAGGGCTTGATTAACCAAAAAATCGGCTGGGCGATTTTTTCCTCGAGGAATCAATCGATAAGAAATATTCCCCCCTACTTCTTCTTCCAATTTCCGGACTTCAATTATTAAATTTCTTAAATTACCATTTTTAATTTTGTAATAACCATTAAGTTGGTTGACAATAAGTTTTGAGTCAAGGAAAAACTGGACGTTTGAAGCTTGAAGTTTGATGTTTGTTACGATCCACCTTAATCCTTCGATGACCGCCGTATATTCCGCTACATTATTAGTTGTCTCCCCGATGCTTTTCCCAAATTGAGTCAAAACCCTTCCTTTCTCATCTTTAACCACTACACCAATTGCCGCCGGGCCGGGATTTCCCCGAGCCCCACCATCAGCAAAAACAAAAATTTTCTTTTTCATTGCTAGAAAATCTTAGCACGAGTTTTAAAAATTTCAACTAGGGTTTTCGGAAACTCAACCGGGGAGGGAATTATTTTAAGTAAACGGAAAATAAAAATGGACGTAATCATTAAAACCAAGCCTTCAGTTAAGACTGTTACTCCAGCTGCGCCATAGTAAGAAAATCTGGGGATGGCAATAAGGTTAGCAATGACGTTAAAAATTAATGCCCCAAAGGCGACGAAAAAATATGGTCTTTGTCTACCCAAAGCAACAATTGTATAACCAGTAAGATGATTGAAATAAGCAATAAACATCGCTAAGACTAAAATCCTAAGTACCGTTACCGAATCACCAAACTCTCCAAATCTTTGCCAGGTCAAAAATCGAACTAAAAGTGGGGCAAAAATCAAAATAAAAACTAACCCAGCTGACCCCATTAAAAATAAGATGTCAAACGCTTTTTGATAAATCTGCCTTAACTTATCTTTCCATCTCTCTAAGTCTGAATATTGAGAAATTACCGGCAATAAAGCATTCATAAGGAAAGCCGCCCCTAAAATCAAAACATCATAAATTCGATAAGGGATAGCATAAATTCCCACTGCCCCACTCCCCTTAATTGCTCCTAGCATTACCGTGTCAATTTTATTGTCCATAGTGAACATTAGTAAGATTGCCCCCATTGGTAGAGATTCGCGAATTAGCTCCGCCATTATTTCTTTATCAATCTGAAAGACATATCTGGCTGTTTTGAGAGCCAGGATTCCGGCTATCACCACGGCTACTCCACTCGCCCAAACCACTGCCCAAACCAAGGGTCCTAGACCGAGTCCCTTTTGAACAACGTACCAAGAAAAGAAAAAAATCAAAAGGCTGGTGGTAATGTCCGCCACTGCCGCCTTTTGCATCTCCAGTCGACTTTGAAAAATAATTCCAAAGGAAGCTTTGATTGCCACCAAAAAAACAATTAGAGTGGCTATCTTAATCATTTTTCTTAATAAAAGCGGATTTTGGGTTTGGATGGGAAGAAAAAGGGAGAAGGCAAAAAGCAAAACAATGGCTAAAAAAGAAAGCCCAAGTCTTAAGATGAAAATATTACCCAGCAGTTTTCCTTGACTTTCTTTCTCCTTGGCAACCTCGCGAACACCAATAGTGGCTGTTCCCCAATCAGCCAAAGAACCAAAAATGATTGCCAGGGTGATTATATAAATATAATCGCCGTAGCCCTCTTTGCCTAAATAACCGGTCAAAAGAATGGTCGTTAAAAGAGCAAAACTGACAGTGATAATCTTAGAAGCTATTTGGATAAAAGTATTAAAGGCAACCTTTTGGGAAAGCTCCATGATTCAATACTACCTTATTTTTTTGCCCAAGCCAATCCCAAGATTATCGCAAATAAAAGTTGGGATTGTTGAAGAGTAAGCCAATAATGATCGGCCACTCCTGTCAATAAAATCGCCAGAAGTGGAATTACCAATTTCCAATTGCCAATTTCCAATAATTTTCTAAAAGTTAAAATGAGAAACCAGAGAAAAATTACCAGTCCAACCAGCCCTGTTTCGGCCGCCACTAAAAGATAAATATTATGGACTGGCTGAAGCCAGTAAGTAAAACCGGTAATCTGCCAAAAATCAGGGAGACGAACAATAAAATTACTTAAGCCAACTCCGACTAAAGGAGCGGCTTGAATCATCAACCAGGCCGTCTTAATTAATTGCAGTCGTTGGGAAAAAGCTTCATCGGCGGAAAAATGAGGAGCAAGCCAGGCAACAACACCAACAGTAGACAGTAGACAGTAGACAGTAAACAACAGGGGCTTTTTCCTCACAAGCCATAAACCAACTAATAACCCAACTATCCATGCCGAGCGGGAAAAAGAAATTGAAATCGCAACAATCCCTAAAACTATCGCCAACCAATATAAAAACTTCCTGACGCCCGACACCTGGCGCCTGACGCCTATTAAAATCAAAGATACTAGTACAAATCCAGCCAAGACATTCGGATGGGGAAACGTAGCATAAGGACGCATAATCAGCTGACCGTTTACTATTGCCTTGGCAATTCCTGGCGTTCCGGCATTAAAAGTTCGCTCGCCCAACCACCAAAAAACTCCCCCTAAAGAAGCCTGCTTTAAAAATTGGGTGACAGCAATTAAAGAAGAATAAACTACGGCAATGGATAATGGATAATGAATCATGGATAAAGAGATTTTATTCTTGGCAATATAAAAACCCAAGAGAGCAAGCTCAATAATTTTGGCAAATTTATACAAAGCTGCCCCTTGATTTTGAGCCAAAAAAGAATTAACTAAAAGATAGGCAAAAACAGCCAAAATCCACCAATATTTTTTAATTGTAAATTGATCTCTCTTTTCCCATCCCCATAATCCCAAAATCGCCACCACCAAAATATCCGTCAAATAAATCGTCGGAGAAAGATAGTCAATCCGCAATCCCATTACATAACTCCACTCCGGCCAGAAATGGCGACCAAATTGAACAGGAAGCAAGAAAACCAACAACCAAAAAAGTCTTTGCTGAAGCTTTGTCATTTGGGCTTAATTACCACATGGCGATCTTTCCCCTCGCCTTCGGAAACAGTCTCCAACTCCGGTTCAGAAGCCAAAACTATATGAATAATCCGCCGCTCAAACGCCGACATTGGTGGGAGGGCTTGAGATTGACCGGAAAATTTTGCCCTTTCGGCAACAGCCAAAGCCATCCGTTCCAAAACCTCTTTCCTTCTTTCTCGATAGTCGCCGACGTTAACTAAAACCCTTGTCCATTCACTAAATTTTCGATAGGCTATCATCGAAACAATTAGTTGAATCGCTGCCAAAGTTTCTCCGTGATAACCAATCAAAACTCCCGGTTGGTCAGTTTCCAACTGAACAACGACCGTATCTTCTTCTCCCTTAGATACTGAGGTTGTCGCTTTAACTTCCAAGTGCTCTAAAAGTTCTTGAATTATGGTTTTAATAGCTTTAATCTTCTTATCCACGGCTCAAGCCCTCCCCAACCACTAACAAAATATTGCTGGATGGCGGTAAATAAAGAAAAGATTAGCCAGTATAAAATTAAACCCGAAGGAAAAGAGTAGCCAATTAAAATTGTCATTAAGGGAAACATATAGGTCATTTGCGATTGCATTGCCGTCGCCATGTCGTCAGTTTTTTCTGGGGTTTTTTGGGCTTCTTTTTTGGCGGTAGCCACCACCGGGGCCATCATTTTAGAAGAAATAAGTTGAATTAAGGCGGCAGCAATTAAAAATAACCCAGGCAAAGGTATTGCTAAACCAGGCAATCTAATAATGTCTGGCTTGGCTAAATCTAGCCATAAAAATTGAGTATTAATTTTGGTTGATAAAGCCAATTTTAAAGGCGGATACAAAACTTCATTTAATTTAGCAATTACTTCTTGACCATTAACCCTTAAAACCTGGATAAATGCCTGATAAAGGGCGATTAAAACTAGCAACTGAATAATTTGCGGCAGACACCCAGCGGCTGGATTAGCCCCATGTTGGCGATAAAGGTCCATTTGGGCTTTAGCTAATCCCTGTTTATCGTTGCTGTATTTTCTTTTTAGCCTTTCCAGCTCTGGAGCTAGCTCGCGCATTTTATTGGCGGCTTTCATCGAGGGGAGAGTTAAAGGAATCAAAATTGCCCTAATTACCGCTGTCAGAACAATAATCGCCAAACCAAAATTATGGAAAAGAATTTGGTAAAGAAAAATCAGGGCGTTAACTAAAGGATGATATAAAAGTAAATTCCAAAGTTGACTCATTTTGAGTTTACGAAAAACAAGGTTCTCCCGAAACTTCGGGAGGTTCTTATTTTAGTGGATCACGTCCTCCTTTTGACCAGGGGTGGCAGCGTAAAATTCGTTTAACCCCCACCCAACTTCCTTGGATTATACCATACCGTTCGATTGCTTGATAGGTATACTCAGAGCAAGTTGGTTGGAATCGACAGACGCCATCAGATAAAAAAAGTGCCCCCAGGATACGGGAACGAAAAAACCAAGATTTTTGATAGGCTCTAATCAAAAAAAGAATAAATTTTTTCATTGCCAAAGAATTTTTCTACCTCATTTTTTATCTCCAAAAGCTTCTTTTCTAAAATCGTTTTTTTAACTAAAAAAACAAAATCAAAACCTGGTTTTATCTTAGGCAAGATACCCCGAACTGCCTCGACTAAAAGTCGACGGACTCGATTTCTTTTGATTGCTTTTTTATGAATTTTTTTGGAGATTATAAAGGCAAGGCGTGGTGGCTGGTAGCTGGCCTCGCCCCGAGGCTCGGTCCGAGGGGTGGCTGGCCTCGCCCCGAGGCTCGGTCCGAGGGGTGGCTGGTGGCTAACAAGCAAACTAAAAAATCTTCCGGGAAAAAGCTTGCCTTCTTTTTTTATCCGTTTAAATTCTGTTCTTAAAGGAAGACGGTATTGTTTAGGAAGCATAAAGATAAAAACTTCTAAATAGTAAGTTTTTTTCTCCCTTTTAGTCTTCTTCTTTTTAAAACTTTTTTTCCGCCACAACTTTTTATCCTGGCCCGAAATCCGTGTTTTCTAGCCCTTTTTAATTTTTTTGGCTGATAAGTTCTTTTTGGCATATACTTAAGTATCCTAAGTCACCTAGGTCACTTAAGTCAACCCTTGATCCGCCTTCGCCAAGGCTTCGGCGAGGTCTGCGCCCCGTTCAGTTTACATGAACGGGGCTTGACAAATTGTGGATAAGTTGGTAGATTGAAAATACCTCTGCCTGCCTCTTAAAATGGACAAAGAAAAAGTTTGGCGAACTGTTTTGGAAAATCTAAAAATCAATCTTTCTCCAGCTAATTTTGCCACTTGGTTTCCTTTAACTTTTATTGTCCGCTTTAAAGAAATCAGCAAAGAGCGGCAGATTACCGAAATTGGTTGTCCTTCAATTTTTGTTGGTAATACCATTGAAAACCGCTATTATAGTTTAATTAAAGAAGCCCTAGACCAAGCGACGGGTAAGAAAAATGATTTGGTTTTTGTCGTCAAGCAAATTAAAAAGCCCACCTTCGCCAAGGCTTCGGCGGGTAAAGGACCGCTTTTTGAAAGACTAGAAGAAAAGCCTGAGGCCACTGAGGCAATCGAAAGGCTTGGTTTGCGAGGAGATTTTAATTTCGAAAATTTTGCTGTTTCCCCAACTAATCAAATGGCTCACGCCGCCGCCTTGGCTGTTTCCCAATCCCCAGGAAGGGCTTACAATCCTTTATTTTTATATGGCGGGGTTGGGGTAGGTAAAACTCATTTAATGCAGGCTATTGGTCAAACTATTTTAACCAGAAACCCGAGAACAAAAATAATCTATTGCGCTGGAGAAGAATTTACTAACGATATTGTCAATGCTATTAGGGAAAAACGAACTAAAGAATTTAAACAAAAATATCGTTCGGTGCGAATTTTATTGGTTGATGATATCCAATTCATTGCCGGTAAAACTGCCGTCCAGGAGGAATTTTTCCATACTTTTAACGCCATCTGGCGGGTGGGCGGTCAGATAGTTTTAACCAGCGATCAGCGACCTGATGAAATTAGTAAATTAGAAGATAGATTGAAATCGCGTTTTGAGGGTGGATTAACAATTGATATTCAGCCGCCTGATTTTGAATTACGAACCGCCATTTTACTAATAAAAGCTCAACAACGAGGAATAAAACTCCCAATGGATGTCGCTCAATTAGTGGCCGGAAATATTACCTCTACCCGACGCTTAGAGGGATTTTTAACTAGATTAATGACCGAAGCCCAAACAAAAAACATCCCAATTACGCCCGAGTTGGCCAGCGCTCTCTTGGGCCACATTAATGATATTGGCCTCCCTCAAAAATTAGTTAAACCAAAAGAGGTAATTAGCGCCGTCGCTTCTTATTTTAATCTTAAACTTTTCGAATTGGTGGGTCCAAAAAGACTAAAACCAATCGTTGTTCCAAGACAAATTTCAATGTATCTTTTGCGAACCGAGCTTAAAGTGCCCCTAATGGAAATTGGCCGCCTTTTAGGGGGAAGGGACCATACTACTATTATGCATGGAGTGGAAAAAATCACCAAACTCCTGCCTGAATCTGAGGATTTGCGTGTTGATATTATGGGGATAAAGAAAAAACTTTATGGATAACTATTTAAAGTTTTGCCCTTTCCCACAATTAGTTTTGATTTATCAATATGTTTTTAAACAAAAATAAAGCCCGAAACTTAGATTTCAAAAAAGAAAGTTTTTCACTTATCCACAAGACTACTACAACTACTAGTTTAATTGATAATTAATAATTAATAATGTAAAATTAAAAAGATGAAACTTTCGGTTCTTCAAGAAAATTTTACTTATGGTTTAACCACTACTAGTCGTTCGGTTGCTGCCAGGGCTCAACTTCCAGTTTTAAGCAATATTTTACTAGCAACTGATCAAGGGAGACTAAAGCTTTCAGCTACCAATTTAGAAACTGGAATTAACCTTTGGCTTGGAGCCAAAATTGAGCGTCAGGGAGCAATTTCTATTCCAGCAAAAATTTTAACTGAATACGTGTCTTCATTACCAGCCGAAAAGATCGATCTCGAAATCAAAGAAAACCTCCTTTATCTAACTTGTGGAAGCTATAAGGCAAGTTTTATCGGTCTTCCTGCGGGAGAATTTCCCAATGTTCCTAGCCTAAAAGGCAAACCAGAAGTTTCCTTATTAACAAAAGACTTGTCTTTAGCTATCTCCCAGGTTGCTTTTGCCGCCGCTCAAGACGAGGGACGGCCGGTTTTAACCGGGGTTTTGATTCAGACAAAAGGAGAAAATTTAATTTTGGTTGCCACCGATGGTTATCGACTAAGCTTGAAAAAACTCGCTGGTTTGCGGGAAATTCAAAAGGTGGTTGAATTTCAAAAAGGGCTTTTGATTCCCGCCCGAACCTTAGTTGAAGTTGGAAAAATAATAAGCGTTGGTGATGAAGAGAAAACCTTAGGCTTAACTATTACTCCCGAGGAAAATCAGGTAATTTTTACCACTCCAGACTGCGAAATAGTTTCTCGTTTAATTGAGGGAAAGTTCCCTGAGTTTGAAAAAATTCTTCCTCAGAAAGGAACGACCAGGGTTATTCTGGACGCTCAGGGCTTGGTCATGGCGGCACGAGTAGCAGCAATTTTCGCTCGAGAATCAGCCAATATTATTCGATTTGAAGTTGGAGATTCGAAGCTTAAGGTGAGCGCCAATGCCGCCCAGGTTGGAGATAATGTTTCTGAGGTTGAGGCAAAAATTGAGGGCAAGGGCGGAAAAATTGCTTTTAATTCCCGGTATCTGCTGGATTTTTTAAATTCAGCCAATTCAGACTTGATAAACTTTGAAATGACGACATCTTTAAATCCTGGCGTTTTTACTCCGGCCGGGGATAAATCTTATCTTCACGTTATTATGCCAGTTAGAGTTCAAGAATAGCTGGAAGACAAATTGAAACCTCAGATTCCTCACCGCTGGTCAAAATTGTCTTTCCCTGGAAAACCCAAATTGGCTGGAGTTTTGCCGGTAAATTTTGTTCTTGAAAATAAGCTAAGTAAGCTTTATTGATAATAACCGAACTTAGTTGAAACCGGGTAACGCCATATTCCTCTTCTTGTTTTGATAAAGCAACAATTGTCCCTTTTTGTTGGGTAATTTTTTCCCAGGCTTGGGTAAAAGAAATTATTGGATAGTCAACTGGATTACTAGCGTCTAAATTGGCAAGATTTTCTCTGACTTTTTGAATTTTACCATTTTTAGCTACCCAAACTTCAACCCCGCCAAGGTTTGGATTTGAACCAACGACTAAATAATTGTTAATTTTAGGCCAAAAGTGAATTGCTAAAAGAGTTGCTTCTTGAAAGCTTTCGGTTGGAAAAACTTCAAACCCGCCAATTTTCAAAAACTTAACCTCAAAATCACCTGCTTCCAGCTCGGGCGTCCAGCGTTTTTGTTGACTTAAGAATCCCTTAGCTAAGCCAGCCGCCTCGGTAGCGCCTTTAACGATTAGTGGTCCTTCTAAATTTTGACTTATTATTTTTGACCAATTGAATGGTTCTTTTAGTCGAGCTTGGTAAACCGGAAGAATATTAGGAACTTCAACTGGAGTTTCTTTAAGGTCTAGTTGATAGAAAATATTTCCTGAGGTAATATTGGCTTTCGTAAATTGGGGTGAGCTTAAGGCTGGAAGCTTTGGTTTTTCTGAGATTGGGGTTGGTTTTGGCAGAAGAAACACCACAATCCCGACTATTGTGGCGATGAAAGCCAAAATAATAATTAGCCAATTTTGAGTGACAACGAGAAACAAGCTTTGCTTATTTTGAGTAACAACGAGAAACAAGCTTTGCTTATAATGACGGAAAAAATTCTTGAATCTTACCATGGTGGTGAACGAACTCCAAAGCTTCTGGGGTCAACAATAACCCCATTTTCCCAAATTTGATAATGAACATGTTCGCCAAAAGAATGACCGCTATCGCCTTGGATGCCAACCGGAGCGTTTGCCCCAACCGGATCGTCAATCTTGAAAGTCGGTTTTTGGGCCAAATGACCCATAAAAATTTGATATTTACCTAAGCTAAGCATAATATAATTTCCTGCTTTTTCCCCAAAACCTATTTGAATTACCCGACTTTCTGAAGGGAAAGTTGAATAGACTGGGACAGATATGTCAGGCCCAATATAGCCGTTGACATCAATTCCTTGATGAACGATTCCTTCGTCAGTGATTTGGCCAAAAGTATAGCCAGTACCTCGATCTGGATTATCATGAATTGGTAAACCCCAGGGAATAACCTCGGGCGGATTACCAATGCTTACATAACCAACCGCAAAAGATTCTTCGGTTTTTCCCTCGACAATCGCCGTAACTCTAGCGGTGTTGTTAATCAAGCAATCATTAAATTGGTCGCTGGTGGCAACCGTATAAGTTTTTTCCCAAACTCCTCCCGCGGGGATTGATATACTTCCATCCCAAGGGTGTTCCTCTAAATCAGGCGAGTTGCCTCGGCAAGTAGCGGTGGCTTGATCGACAATCTTGACCTTAGTCAAATCTTTATCAACGGCTTTTACTTGAATGGTATAGTTGATTGGATCACCAATGGTGCCAGAAAATTCAACTGTTTTTGTCACTTGAATATAAGGGGAGGTTAACATTACTTCTTCGGAAGGAATAAAAAAGGCTCCGGAGACAACTTGGGAAATAATTAATCCACCAATAGTTGCCGTGGCAACAGCGGCAGGAGCGAACCATCCTGCGGTAGCGGTAGTGGCTACTGAAGCTTGAGCTAAACCAGAAGTTCCAATTTGGGGCAAAGAAATACCAGAGATGGCAGCCGTGATTTTATCCCAAATGATTTGAGCAAAAATACCAAGAATAAAGCCTATGGTGCCCCCTATGATCATTCCCACCGGACCGCCAACAGCCGCGCCGATCAACCCCCCAATTTTATATCCAATTATCCCCCCAGCAATTCCACCACCGATACCTCCTAAAAGTGTCCCGGTTACTGCCGCCGCCCCATAATGGGCGGCAATCATAAGTAAGCCAAAGAGATAGGCTCCAGCTATCTTCATCCCCTTTTTGAAGATCTCCCAGGCACCACCAGCTTTTGCAAGAAGAGTGGTAAGCCTACTAAGGCCAATAAGAATCTTTCCCGCTCCCCGACCGATAAAACCACCAATTCTAGATGATTTGAAAATTTGCCAAAAAGAGGAACGGAAAGTAAAAAACCGGCTGGGGGTAAAAGTTTCCACTTTTGTTCCGACTTTTCCCAACCAATCCCATTGATAATAATTACGAAAAACGCCTAAAAATGGCGGTTTTTCTTCTTGAAAAGTAGTGGCTAAATTGTGCCAAAAACCAATCTCTAGACTTTTTGGTTTGGTTTTCCAAGTTTGTTCAAAAGCTTGTTGGCCAACAATATCAGTGAAACCCGTGGCGGCGTAAACCAATCCCGGATGAGAAGCCCGAAATTCTTCAGGGGCTAAATGGATTAACCACTGGAGAGGTTTGGCGATTGGTGCCAAAGCCGCTTTTTTAATCGCTGCTTGGGTCTTAACTCCAAAACCAACTTTTACCCCTGATGATTGTTTAAACAAATAGGATAAATCAGAAATTTTTGGCTGGGGAGCTTGGGGAATTTTTACTGGAGCAACTGGAGGTTTGGGAGCGATTTGAGCATGGGGGGTGGCGGCTAAAGATTTAGCCTCCTCAAAAGTTTCCCCAACTACAATTTTTACTTTTGGTTTTTCAATCCCCGCTCGTTCTAATTCTTGGATAATAATTGGTTGAACTTTATCTAAAATCTCTTGATATTCTTTTTCCGAAAATGCCCCCTCTCTAGCCACTTGAGGTAAAGTCTTAACAATCTGATTGGTAATATTAAGGCTTATTTCTTCAACTAGGGCTGGATTTTGAGCTAATTGTTCTTCGCTGACAATTAATTGTTGGCGGATTTTTTCAGCGTATCGCCGATAAAAATCTTTAATCTGTTTATCTAAAGTAGGGAAAATAAACTTTTGAGTTTCGATTCGAGATTCTTGGAGGTGTTCTTCGTAAATTCTTACTAATTCTTGAAGGTTTGGGGGAATATTGGGGACTGGCTGTTCTTCGGGTTGGGATAAAAGTTCATTGAGTTCTAATTGGACGGCGATTAAGAATTTTTGGTCGCTTGGGTCAATTTTGATTCCTAAAATATTTTGGGCAAAACTGACCACCTCGGCAGAAGCGGTTTTTTTGTCAATTTCTTTAATTGTCCAAGTTTCTTGTTGAAGGGCATAAACAAAACCTTGAAGCCGTTGATATCGAGCTTTTTGTTCCTGATTCATATTGTTGGTTGTTGACCCTGTTGTTTCTGACGGGCCATTTCTAGCAATTCAGATGGTTTGGTGGTAATTAAGCGGTGTTCCTCGGGCGAGGCAACCACCCGGATGGCGACATGGTTTGGTCCGGCAAAGAAAATTCCTTCCCCAATATCAGCTGATAAAAGCAATTGTTTTTCCCCTTCAGAAAGATAGAAAACCTGGGCTACTTTATCAATTGCCGCCACCGATTGTTTCATTAGAATTTGTAAAGAAGAGTTGGTAACAATTGCTTTTCCATAATCAGAAGTTAAAAAATCTTCAACATCTTGGGTAATGGTGGTTAAGCCTAAATAATATTTCCGAGCTCGCTTGGCAATTGAATATAAGAAACTGGCTGAATCGGGGTATTTCATCAAATGCCAGGCTTCATCAACCACCAAGATTCTTTTTTTCATTTCTCTTTTAATTTTTGTCCAAATGTAGTCCAAAATAATAAACATGGCGATTGGCCGGAGGACATCTTCCAAATCGCGGATGGAAAAAACAGTAAAAGGATTTTTAATGTCAACATTTGAGCGCTGGTCAAAAATGCCAATAAAGCTACCTTTGACAAACTTTTCAATCCGGTCGGCTAACAAAGAAGCCTGAGGTTCTTCCATCCCCCGCAAGGCTTTGTATAAATCTTCCATTAATGGTGGTTCGTTTTTCTGAGTTGCCGGCTCCGGGGTAATTCCCTTCATCTTGTAGGTTAAAATCAAGGCTCGGTCTAAGACCGCCTCTTCGGTGGGAGTTAACTGACCCATAATTACCTTAAATAAAGAATGTAAAGAAAGAATTTTCAAACCCAGTTGATTTTCTCCTTCCTCATAAACTGCCGACAAATCAAAGGGATTAATTTTTGCTTGGCTTTGAAAGCCAAAGGTAATATATTCACCGCCAACTGCCTCAGATAAAGCTTTATATTCAGCCTCAGGATCAATGACAATAATTTCTGTGCCAAAAATTAACGACCGCAGGACCTCTAATTTAACCAAATAGGATTTACCCGCCCCTGCTTTAGCAAAAATGACTGAATTGGCATTTTCTAAAGTGAAGCGGTCGAAAATTATCAGTGAATCATTATGCTCGTTGATGCCATACATAATACCTTCATTAGCGGTTAGCTCTGAAGAAGTGAAAGGAAAAGTGGTCGCTAAAGAAGTGGTATCCATGTTTCTGGTAATCATTAGCCGGTCAACACAGGTGGGAATAGTGGCTTTAAAACCATCCTCCATTTGCAGAGTAGCGTGTTTAGAGATGATTAAAAGCGAACCTAAAGTTGAAGCAACCTGTTTGGAAACCTGGTCTAGTTCTTCCAAAGAATCAGCCGGAATAGTAATGTAAAGACCAAATTGGAAAAATCGCTCTGCTCCTTTAACTAACTGTTCTTGCAAAACTCGGGCATCTTCAACTTTTGCTTGAGTAGCCGGGTCAACAATTCTTCCTCTTTCAATATCGGTTTGGATTTCTGCCTCCATCTCGGCGATTTTTCGCCGCAAATCGTCCAAAACTCCTTTTCCCTCAACCGGATAAATATACATCGCCACATCTAAGGAATGGTCAAAATTAATCAAAGGAGCCAACCAATTGGCGGAAACAAATCGAGGATAGCCAGCGACAAACAAAGTTCGGAAATATTTATTACCAATCTTAAGATAGTCAAAATCAACCTCAATCGCCCCTGGGGCGACAACATCCTGAACCGAAACCATTCCCCGACCTAATTCACTAGCCGCTTCCAAAGTAAAAGGCTTAGTCGCCAATGGCCCGTTTGGTTCTTTCCCGCCCCGAGCGGAGTCGAGGGGTTTAGTTTGAGTTAAAAATGGCAGATTTAAGTTCATACAGTTTCTTTAACTAAATTGTTGATTTGTTGGCGAATAGTACCTTCTTCTTTTACTCTTTCTTGCTCTTTTATTTTTTCAGTAGATTGAACTAAAGGTGTTTGAAATTGGACGTCTTGGGTTATCTGTGGTCCAGGAGTTTCTGGGTTGTAGACATTGAAGAAAAGCTGGATGAGTTCTTGGGTAGTTAGCTGTTTTCCTTTTAATCCTAAGCGATTAAGCAACCGTAAAAGATGGTCTCTTTTTGGATAAAGATTAACTTTGGCGTGCTCAAGAATATAAGTTTTATCGAATGGCAAGCCGTGTTTCGGGGTGAAAGTGGCCACTAAGGTTTTGGTGACTCCAAGCTCCAAGGCGCTCATGGGAATAACCAGATAAAATTTTTTATCCAAAACTTGATTTTTTTGGACGGTTTCCTGAACAAAAGCGCGGTATTTTTTAATTTGTTCCTTAATTTTTGGTTTAGCCTCCTTTACCTCGGCTTCTTCCAATAATTTTAAATATGAAGAAATATCCTTTCTTTGAGAGCGAATAACAATTTGAATTGAGAAAGTTAAAGAGTTTAACAAGCCAGCATAGGCATAAATAGTAGCATCTTGTTCTCTTTCCGATAGCAGACCAAAATTAATGGCGGTAGCGGCGATGACCAAGCAACAACTACCGTCTTTTAAAATAATTAAATCATCTTGGATATCTTCAATATCTAAATGTTGTTGGGTTGAGGCCCGAATGGCAATTTTGGCAGGATCGGCCATATTTATTTTGCTCTAATCTCTAGTGGTTGGATAATTTCTCCTTTAGCTTCAATTTTGATTATATCAAAACTTAAACCTTCTTTTTCTACTTCGATTTCGTAAATATCATTGTCCAGGGAAGTAGCAATTTGAAATTGACCAAGCTTATTGGTTTTAAAAGCCCGAACCGGAATTCCCTGACTGTTTCTGATCTCCAAAATCGCCCCTTCAACCAACTCCCCATTTTGGTCTAAAAGCATGCCGACTAAAATGTTTGGTCTGGTTGAAGGAGCAGGAATTGGCAATTTTTGACTGGTTTTTGCCTCGACGGCGGGTTTTCTTAGCTGACCAGGTTTTTCTGGAAGAACAACTGGTCCCCTTGGTCTGATTGGCGGCTGAACTGGTTCTTCCCTTGGGGCAATCGGACCTTCGGCTTGTTTTGCTCCAATAAAAGTCGGCGACGAGACAGGAATTTTCGTTAATTGAAAAAGATTACTAACTTGATTTAGGAAACTTTCTTCTCGTTGCTCAAGCGGACTTTTAATTTGGCTTGGGGGCAAGGTTGCCAAATATTCGCCCAATTGTTTTTGGTCGCCTGGGGCGGCTGGAGTTTTTTGAGGAGTAATTTTGGCCGGGGTGGATTTGAAAATTTCCGGAAGAACAGCCCTTTTTCGCCAAATAAATTGAGTGGGGTTAAAAATTGCCTTTACAAAAGCGACAATCCATTGGTTTAAAGGTCTTTCTTCAATTGGAACAAAAGCCAAAGCTGCTCCCAAAACTCCAAAGAAAACAATTGCTGGCCATTTAACATAAAAAGGTAAACCTGAAGCATAAAAAATTAAACCAACAACCACCCCGCTGGCCAAATAACCAAATTGTTTTAAGGTCATATCTCCGACTAAGCGGAATTCGTATGAGGCGATATGTTGTGGTACTGGATGTTGTTCCATAGACGCTTCGCGCAGTACTTAGCGCATAGAGCATAGGACATAGTACACAGAAAACCTATGCGCTTTGCGCTTTGTACTATGCCCTCTCTTCTAGATTTTTCATCATAGTTGTTAAAATTTTAATTAATTCTGTATTTCTTTGGATGAAATTTTTTATTGTTTCCTCGTCGAATTTTTTAGTTTCAAGCATGACATCTAACCAATAATCAGCCTCGAAAGATGAGCCACGGGCGATTCCTAAGAATTGACGGTAGCTTTTTTGGTAATGTCTACCATAACCTTCGGCGATATTTGCCCCAATCGAAGAAATTGCTCGAATAAACTGGCCAACCAGAATTTCGGAAATTCTATCTAGTTTTTGGCTAGAAAAATATTTTATCGCCTCAACCGTTAAGAGTTTTGCTTTCTGATAAGCAATTAAATTTTTATAAGAAGCGGGCAGCATTTGTTTTTATTCTATGCACTATGCACTAATTTATTTTATGCACCTTGCACTATGCACTATGCTACTATCCGCCAGGATTGAATTCAACTAGTTCAAAATCAATCAAACCCCAGGCAAACCAGGACATTTTCCTGATTGAAGAAATCAGACTTTATATGGTAAAATAACCTAAGATGTATAACTGGAATACTGATATTTGTTCATTTCGTTCCAAAAAAGAATACGCTCTTTGGAAGCTCAATCAATTAGTAAATTTTGGTTTGGGTGGAGAAAAACTTAATTTAAGGTTAATTAAAAAATATTGGGATAAACTCTCTCTTGATACTAAAAGAAAACGATTTTTAAAATTCCTTATATGGGGGAAACTATCTTAACCCAGGTTCAGAAAAAAATCCTTTCCCTCCTTGCCAAAGACGAGGTTTTTACTAAGCACTTTTATCTTACTGGGGGAACAGCTTTGGCCTGGTTTTATCTTCACCATCGCTATTCAGAAGATTTAGATTTCTTTAGCCATCAGGAAATTGATTCTTTATGGCTTATTGGCTTAGCCAAAAAACTAAAATTAGAAATTAAAGCCCAGAAGGTAGATATCCAACAAAGTTTTAACCGAAATCTAGTTTTCTTTACTCTTAACAAGAAGATTGTTAAAACAGAATTTACTTATTTTCCTTTTGAACAGATAGAAAAACCAAGGCTGATAAAAGGAATCAAGGTAGACTCACTTCTTGATATTGCTGTTAATAAATTTCTGACAATTTATCAACAACCAGCTGCTCGACATTTTATTGATTTATATTTTGTTCTTAAAGAAAAGAAAATTTCTTGGGAGCGACTAGAAAAATTAACTCGGATTAAATTTGATATCGTTATCGATCCAATTCAGCTCGGAAGCCAGTTAATTACCGCCCAAGACCTATCGGATTTACCAAAAATGATTGTCAAATTACCGGCAAGAGAATGGAAAGAGTATTTTCTCAAAAAAGCCAAGGGATTAAAAAATAAAATTACTACCTAATACCCCAAAAACTTGCCTCCCGTGCTATAATATACCCAATGCCCGAGTGGGCAGTTTTTTAAAGGAGAAAAAATGGGTTTTAAAGAAAGAGTAGATAAAATTGGAGGTCCTCTTTCGAAAGAGGAACTAGAAGCTAAACTTTTTGGAAAAGGAAAGGAACTTATTCAACGGCAACTTAAACTTTTAGAAGAGCTAGACGCTCTTAAATATCTGACAAATTTAAGAGATGAACTTATTTCTCCTGAACAAAATCCAGTAATTAAAAAGGTTTTGAGATATGAAACGATAGAACCCATGACGCTAGTAAGGAGAATCCTTGATCCAGAAGATATAGACCCTGAGAAGAAGGACTTGGATTACAGAACTCGATGGCACCTTACCGATTTTACCCCAGAGATGGAAGTAGAGCTTACCGCAAGATTACTGCAAAAATTTGGTTTTGATGCTTTAATTGAAAGACCCCTAAAGAAGGTTTATTATGCTTGGAGGGCGAGCAGTCGGCGTTATGATGACTACCTTTATGTTTGTTTTGATTTGTGCTGGAAGGAGGATAGTGTTGAACATAGACTTACGATAGTAGCAGAGTGTTTGTACTTTGGCGGGGCCGATTGTGTACATGTTAAAACGCAAAGTTTCCAAGAAAAAATTAAAATGGCGAGCTCTCAGGATGAATTTGAGGAATTTCTTGCCCATGCCTTTCTTCAATCGGAGTATGATCCAGAAAAAGAGAAAGAAGAGCTTGAAAAGGCGAAAAAAGAGACAGCAAGGTCAGGCATTATAATTGTTCCAGTTCCTGTCGGACCCTCTCTTGAGATGCAGTTAATGTTTCAACAAAGTCAACTAAGGTCTGCAGACCAAATCACATCAAAACTTGAAGAAATTAGGAGAAGATTATAGCTTCGGTTATTATTTGAGCAAATTGTTTGGAAGGTAATAATTTTATTTTTATTCTCCCACTCTTTCACTCTTTTACTCTAATTATCTTGTTTAATTAATTAAATCACGCTTAGCGTGATAAAGTGGTAAAATGTTTGGGATTTTTGTATAATTAAGCCCATATGTCCAACGGCGAACACGAACCACCAGCAGGCGGTTCTTCTGAAAAGGAAGAAAAGCCAGCACAAGAGAGCTCTTCCGAAAAAGAGGAGGAAGCTAGGCGCGAGGAAGAGCAGCGGGTTGAAGAAGAAGCAGAAAAAAAGACCGAACTCTCACCTGAAGAACAAGCAGCAGAGAAGCTAGAAAAACTAGCAGTGTCTGCCGAGCGGCTAATTGGAGCCTTTGATGAGCTTTATACGAAAACAGGCGACCTCTCATTAGTTTTCAGCGAGCTTTCCAGCCAAGTAAGAAACGGAACAATTAAGGATTTTGAGCAATTATCAAGAGTAATGGATTGGATAGAGGAAAAACAGAAGGCTATAGAAAATAAAATTGCCGAAACCGCTAGAAAAGCAGAAGAAGCCCCTGAAAATTCAAAAATAGCAGCCGACGCCCAAAATGAAAATGCCGAGGCCATCAAACAGTTTTCCGAAAAATATGAGAAGATCATTGACGGTCTTAATAAACTGGCTGATGTCTTTACCGAATCAGGTATGGCAGGAATGCCCCCCACGGTTAGGCCGCCACAATATGAAGAAGGAAAAGAAGATTATTTAAGGGATTGGTTTGAAAAACAGCTCCGGCGGGTTGAAGAAAGAGACCAGAGCTTTAGTGAGAACTGGCGAATGATTTGGCCAATGGAGACATTTTTGAGTTCCATTCCTATTAATAGACCAAAAGCTAAAGATTTTTATCAAGAATTGGCTCAAAAATTCGAGGATAGACGGCGACTTCATGATTATCATTGGCTTTATGGTCGGGCTTCTGGGGTAGAAGCAATTATTAATGCTTCCTCAATTTTACCCACTGGAGTAATAGAAAGAGTACTCAAACCAAAAGTACCAAAAGGTAAGGAAGAAGAGAGGGTAAAAATAGCGAAATCAATGGTTAGACTTCAAGAATTGGCCGAGGGTATTATTAAAGCACAAAGAAGCAAGGAAGTTCTGATTAAAAACAAAGGAAACACTTCTCTTCCAGAGGAAGAATGGGTGAAGGTAGAGGAATTCGAAAGGGAAAACGAGCGGGTTAAGAAGATTGGCGGGAAGTTAGCTACTATTGAAGATAAAAAGAACTATTTAAATAATTTAAAGAAACGGATGTTAGAGTTTATGAAAGGAAAAAAGAATATAGAGATAAGAAGAGATAAGAATGGCAAAATAGTAAAAGCAGAGGCAGTGAGAATAGGTGAAAAAGATGCGGCGATTAATCGTTTAGGAGGAAGGCTTTTTGTTGTTTTAGGATTTGCCGCTTCGTACGATATTGCTGACTTTGCTGGCGGTGACTTCTTTGTTGCTAGATTGATGCATCTTAAAAAGTGGTTTAAAGAAAAAGCTAGAAAAGAAGGAGATCCATGGTTTAGGCGAGACAAACTTTGGGAAAATTTCCCCATTGAAATTTTTGGCACTGATTTCTCTGGGGGATTGTTAGCTAGTCTTAAGGGTCTTTCCAAAGAGCAAAAAGACAAATTTTTAAAAGACTTTGGGTTAAAACTAATGACTGGCACAAGAGGGTCATATAGGGAAGACCTTAAAGATTCGACTAACTACGAACTTGATGAAGAAGACGAATCAGGAAGGCTCTATACAGTTTTAAAAATTGTCAAACCAGAGAGATTTGTAGAGCTTGATTTAAAGAAATTTGGCATAATTCGGGAAAATATGTTAGCGTCTGACTGGGCAGATGCTCTTTTTAAAGCAGATGAGGCGAGAAAAGCTTTCTTAAAGCCAGACCAGTATTTAGATAGACCGACAGCCGAAAACTTTTTCAGATTAAGCGCCACCGTTGAACATCTAAAAGGTAAAAAGAAATGGGCCTTTTTTGCTCCTCTGGCAGACGGGTTGATAAAATTTCATAAAGGACCTGGAACTTTGGAGAGAATTACCAGGCTTAGATTTTTTGAAGGATTAAAAACTATCGACCCAGTAACCGGAAAAGAGCGCACTAAAGGTCTTGCTTGGGTTGGGTCAGATGCGGAAAGATTAGGGTTAGATCAAGATTGGCGAGGCGGGGAGATGCACAGATTTATTAATACCATTCAAAGGGATAATTTGATTGACAGGTCTAGGGCCGAAGGTCTTTTAAGAAGAAGTCTTGATATCCTTGGGATTCCAGGCATCGGACCAGTTAGATTTACAAAAGAAATGTGGGACGTTGTTGGTTGGGGAGGACTTTTAGCGGCTTTATTTGCGCCAATTTACGTGTTTTTTGCCAAACTCAAAGAACAGCTGGAACGAAGTTAGTTTTTATCTTTCCTTCTCATACCTTTTTCGTATCTCTGGTGGTATTATTCGTCCAAGTCCCGGCACAGCCGTCGCTATTCTCTCGCCCCCATATTTTCTATATGCTTCTATTGTTGGCCCAAAGATAGCCCCAGCAGGTGCGGCGATAACCCCTCCAGCAGCCGAAATTGGAGCAATAATTCCGGCTCCAATTCCCGGGGCGCCGATAGCTTTTTTGACCATATCTATAATTGATGGAGCTAAAAGAACAATTCCAAATCCAATAAGCGGAGATATATTGGCTGTTCCCCATTTTCCCAAAAATGGAGCAACCCAAACTGTTTCTCCAGCTTGAGAAAAACCATGAGTCAATATTGCTCCTAACATAAAGATGGCTGCCGTTAAGGGAAAGACAATAATGTTAGATAACATCATTTTCAACCAACTACTTAATCCTTTTTGACCAGGCAAGGCTTCAAGCATCAACATTAACGGGGAAAAGATTACTCCAACAATAATACTGATGTAAGAAATTAAAAGGGAGAAAAATAGTTTAAACATGGCAAAAGCCATGGCGATAGCGAAAATAAATGTCACAATTAACCCTACCCCCCCACCAACTATATTGCTAATGATTGGAAAATCTCCCAGTAATGACTGGACAATTTCTCCTATTTGGGAACCTGGAGCAGTGACAAACCTTGTTTCTCCTAGCATTCTCCAAGAGGCAGTAAAAACATTTTCTCCTAAAAGTTGCTGCAAGCTAGTGATTCCGCTTCCAGCCTTGGTTAATTGAGTCCCCAAAATGGCAAAAAGCAAAGAAATAAAAACATAGATTAAGTCGATTAATAAACCGGCAATGGCATAGGAAAAAGTAACCAGGATTAAAGCGACAATAACTTTAGGAAGAGCATTTTGGATAACAATTACTGTTTGGGGATCAATTTTTAACCTAAACATAATGGCAAAGCCGATAAAAACAAAGACAATGACAAAAAATAAATAGGCAATGTTTCTGAAAGCTTTCCAAATTGGTAAGATTGGTCTTAAACCCTCAAAGCCAATTCCTTGGGCATAAGCGGGTTTGGCAATTCCTAAATTTCTTCCCAAATCAGCAAAATATTCAACTGAAGAGGCGGGCGGATTACTATACATTCCGGCAATTAAATTACCCAAATTTTGCACTGCTCCCTGCTCTTGTTGTTCCTTGGGACAATTAACACAGCCTAAAAGTTGATCATTAAAGGAGGCAATTGTCGCTCTGATGGTTTCGTTGGCAAAACTTTGCTGATTCATTTCTTGAGTTTGATAAACAGCCGGTTCCCAAACCTCAAACTGATAATGTCCTGGACCAGCCGTTCCGCCACCTCCATCCACCACCATTGCCTTAACTGGGGAAACAAAAAGGAAAAACAAAAAGATGAGGAGAAAAAGAAAAATTTTCTTTTTAAAAATTCTAGGCAGGGTCATTACTTTTAAGTTATCACTAATTTTCATAAATTTCAAGACCTTATTAGTAGACAGGCATCAGTAATCAGGCGTCAGGCGAGATTAGCAGATAGGCGTCAGGTTGTAAACAGGCATCAGTAGTCAGGGTGCAGGTTCCTGGTTTCCTGTCTACCGGCTACTGTCTACTGCTCACCCCTCCCCACCTGTGAACGAATCAACCCTTGTAACAACCTGATTACTTCTTTACGGCTCTGCTCTAATTCTTCAAAAGTTCCCCTAGTGATATATTTTAAATCTTTCGCCAAGAGTAGATAAGTCTCTAGCTCACCTAAAGAACCACGAGCAACAGTCAAAAACTGAATATATTCTTTATTGTATTGTCTTTCGTATCCTTCGGCGATGTTGGCGGGCACAGAAATTGCTGCTCGGCGCATTTGGGAAACTAGCCCGTAGATTTCCGATTTAGGAAACTTCTCTGTAACTTTATAAATCTTGATTGTTAGCGCGTAGCTTTTTTGCCAGACAAGTAACGATTTAAAACCTTGCTTCATCATGGATGTTAGTAGACAGGTGTCAGGTTTCAGTAGACAGGTTTTCGTTTTCCTGGCTTCCTGTCTGCTGTCTACTGACTACTGCTTTCCTGTCTACCGTCTACTGACTACTGCTTTCCTGATGTCCTGTCTACTGCCTACTGTCTACTGACTTACCGAGTTAATCGGTCATACCAATTCTTCAAATTTCCCGGAAAATGTGGGTTAATTTTAAAAACACAGGGCGCGTGCGCGCCTTCAGAATACATACACATAAATT
>CAYIUX010000004.1:0-24030 GCA_964366795.1 uncultured Gammaproteobacteria bacterium
TTTTGAGCCTAGAAACAAGAAAAATTTTATGATACTATTTTGGTATGAAGATGAAAGTTTTTTTTCTTTCTTTACCCTTGGCAATAATTTTTGCCGGGGGGATTTTATATTTTTCCGCCCAAAAATTTTTGACTGATACTTCTTGTGGTTGCGGACCGCCAACAGCCGAAGCAACAGGTGAATATCAGGAAGCCTCCGAAACAGCAATCTTTAACAACCAGCCAGTAGATTACAAAATGGCAAAATTGACTCCCTCCGAGGAGGCCTTGAAACAACAGGAAGAGGCGGTTTTGGGGGCAACGACCGATGAGCGTTGGATTGAAATTGATCTTTCCGACCAAAAACTTTATGCCCACGAGGGAGATAAAATTGTTTATGAATTTTTGGTTTCTTCAGGAAAATGGGCACCGACTCCGACAGGAGAGTTTCGCGTTTGGATAAAACTGCGCTATACCTTAATGCATGGGGGCGATAAAGCAAAACACACCTATTACTATCTTCCAAATGTTCCTTATACCCAGTATTTTTATAAAGGTTTTGGTCTCCACGGAACTTATTGGCACAATAATTTTGGTAATCCCATGAGTCATGGTTGTGTTAATCTGGCGACCCCTGATGCCGAGAAACTTTTTTATTGGACCTCGCCATTAGTAGAGCAAGGACAAGGGATGGTTTATTCCTCGAAAGATAATCCGGGAACCAAGGTAGTTGTTCATGAGTAAGACGGGTTCCCGCCTAATCTTGCCGTTCGCCTTCAGGTACTATTCGTACACGGCTCACGGTGCGATTTTAGGCGGGTGCGCCACGTTCAGGTAAACTGAAATGTGGCTTGACTTTTAGCAATTATTGTATTAGACTGCTAATGGTTAACTCACTATGGAGATTTTTTCTCATAAAGAATCAAAAGAAGAAAAAACTTTCCCAATTGCTTCTATAAGAGAGGGAGTAGTTTTTCCTCATATTGAAACAATTCTAAGTTTTGGTCGACCAAAATCTGTGGCGGCGGTTAAAGCCGCTCACGAAAGCGATGGTTTAATTTGCTTTTTTAGCCAAAGAAATCCAAAGCTTTTTGAACCCAAAAAAGAAGATTTATACCGGATTGGAACCTTAGTCAAGATTGCCAGGATACTTGAAACCGAAGGAGGACTCCAGGTTTGGATTAAGGGGATTACCCGCGTTAGACTTCAGTCCATTGAAGCCGAGGCTCCCTTTCTAATTGGAAAAGTAGAAAAAGTTAACGAAGTTGCTGAGCCAACCGACGAAGTCAAAGCCTTTACTAAAATTCTAATTAGCAATTTCCAGAAAGCGATTAACCTAGGTAAATCAGTTGATGTTTTGACCATTATGCATTTAATGGGAGAAAATGATCCTCCTTCACTTGGTGATCAAATTGCTTATACCCTTGAGCTTGATACTGACACTAAACAGGAATTACTTGAAACTTTTTCGGTTAAAAGAAGATTAGAAAAAGTAACTGAACATTTAAACCATGAGATTGGTGTTTTAGAGTTAGAGCAAACCATAGTTAGTAAAACCCAGAGGCGGTTTGATAAATCAATGAGAGAAGTGGTTTTGCGGGAAAAGAAAAAATCCATCGAAGAGGAGTTGGGAGAAATAAGCGAAGAGGATGAAGAGATAAAAGAATTGGATAAAAAAATTAAAGAGGCGAAAATGCCTTCCCAGGTCAACGAGAAAGCCCAAAAAGAACTCAAACGCCTCAAAAACCTAAATCCTAACCATCCGGAATATGGCTATATTCGAACTTATCTTGATTGGTTAGTAGAAATGCCTTGGTCAGTCAGTTCTCCAAATAAAACTAGTATTACCCAAGCAGCCAAAGTTTTAGAAGAAGACCATTGGGGTTTGGAGAAAATTAAAGAGAGAATTGTTGAGTACTTGGCGGTGATGAAATTGAAGAGTAAAAGAGCGAAAGACCTGCCTGCGGGCGAGGCAGGGCAGGAGAGTAAGAAGAAAGATATTGGAGGACCAACAATTCTTTGTTTTATTGGCCCGCCGGGGGTAGGAAAAACCTCAATTGGAAAATCAATTGCTCGGGCTTTAGGAAGAAAATTTATTCGGATGAGTTTGGGTGGAATTCGAGATGAGGCAGAAATTCGGGGTCACCGCCGAACATATGTTGGGGCTATGCCCGGAAGGATTATTCAGGGAATTAAAAATGCTGGCACCCACAATCCTGTTTTCATGCTTGATGAGATTGATAAAGTGGGGATTGACTTTCGTGGCGATCCTTCAGCCGCCCTGTTGGAGGCTTTAGATCCTGAACAAAATCATGAATTTTCTGACCATTATTTGGAGGTTCCTTTTGATTTATCAAAAGTAATGTTTATTACCACGGGCAATATTTTAGATACCATTCCTCCGGCCCTTTGTGATCGGATGGAAGTTATTCGTTTTCCTGGGTACACCGAGGACGAAAAATTTCATATCGCCAAAAAATTTTTATGGGAAAAACAGTTAAGATTTAATGGTTTACCAGAAAATCAAATTGAAATTGATGATGGGGGAGCCTACGAAATTATTCGCCGCTATACCCGCGAAGCTGGAGTAAGAGAATTAGAGCGTTCTTTAGCCACTATTTGTCGAAAAATTGCTCGAAAAATTGCCGATAAAGAAAAAAGAAAAATCCCTACCATTGTCAAGAAAAGCGATGTTGCTAAATATCTAGGGCCAAGGAAATATTCTGAGACTTTGGCGGAAAAGAAAGATGAGGTGGGCATGGCAACGGGTCTGGCTTATACCGAAGCTGGAGGAGATCTCGTTTTAATTGAAGTGGCGTTGATGCCAGGGAAGGCAAATCTTTTGCTTACCGGAAAACTTGGGAAGGTAATGCAGGAATCGGGCAAAGCCGCCCTTTCTTATGTGAGAAGTCGATGGGAACAATTGGGATTAAAGAAAAATTTTTACAAAGATCTTGATGTTCATATTCACATCCCCGAAGGGGCAGTACCGAAAGATGGACCATCAGCGGGAATTGCCATTACCACCGCTTTGGTTTCCGCTTTCACCAAAACTCCAACCCGTCGAGATACAGGAATGACTGGAGAGATTACTCTTCGCGGTCGGATTTTAGAAATTGGCGGGGTTAAAGAAAAAGTTATTGCCGCTCACCGGGCAGGTTTAAAAACTGTGATTTTACCTAAAGATAATAAAAAAGATTTAGAAGAGATTCCGGCAAAGGTTAAAAAGGATATTAAATTTATTTTTGTCTCCCACATGGACGAGGTCCTCAAAATCGCCCTCAAAAAGTGACCCCAAGCGGATTTGAACCGCTGTTTCGAGGATGAGAACCTCGTGTCCTGAACCGCTAGACGATGGGGCCAGCAACCTAATTATATATCACTACAGGGTTATTGACAAGGATATTATAATTGTTTTAATATCTTTAAGATAAATACTTCTTAAAATTTTTCGCCCAGATTTTAAATGGGCTTTTTGTTTTTTGAACTTATGGTAGTAAATACAAATCAAGACAAAATTCCTCTAACCAAACAGGGGTTGGAGAATCTAAAAAAAGAATATCAAGAATTAATGGAAGTTCGTCGACCTCAGGCGGTTGTCAGGATGGCGTCCTCCAGAAAAGTTGGTGATATGGTTGAGGAGAGTGAATATACCCAGGCCAAGCAAGACTTGGATTTTATTGATGGTCGAATTAGTGAATTAGACGAGGTAATCACCAAGGCAATGATTATTGATGAAAATCACGTAAGTTGTCCGGAGATAAAATTAGGTTGCAAAGTAACGGTTCAAGCAGGTAAAAATGAATATGTTTTTCATTTAGTTGGAGAATGGGAAGCTGATCCGGCGGAAGCAAAAATTTCTCATCAATCCCCCTTAGGTCAATCACTTCTGGGTAAAAAGATTGGTGATAAAGTTGAAGTTGAAGCTCCAGTCGGGAAAATTGTTTATACTATTGTTAAGATTGATTGAGAAGCTCGGGGTTTTGTGATAAACTCGCTTTTAGAATGGCTCAACCACTTGACCAATTAAGAAAAATCCGCCTCCAAAAATTAGCCCAGATTAAAAAATTAGGAATTGATGCTTATCCAGCTCGTTGTAAGCGAGAACAGACAATTTCTCAAGCGGTAAAATCGATAAGTAAAAAAGTGGCGGTTGCTGGTCGGATTATGGCGATTCGAGGGCACGGAGGTATTCAATTTATAGATTTACGCGATGAATCCGGGAAAATCCAGCTTGTTTTCAAAAAAGATGAACTAAAACCTAAAACCTATCACCTAATACCTCTCCTCGATATTGGTGATTTTCTTGCCGCCCAGGGAGAAGTTTTTAAAACCAAGACGGGAGAGATTTCCATTTTAGTCGGCGATTTCCAGCTTTTAGCTAAAGCCTTACGCCCCTTGCCTTCTTCTTGGCATGGATTAAAAGATGTTGAGGAAAGATACCGCTGCCGCTACCTGGATTTAATTATGAATCCCCAAGTAAAAAAAACATTTGAGATTCGAACAAAAATTATGGGTGTCGTTAGAGAATTTTTAGACCAAAGAGGTTTTGTCGAAGTAGAAACTCCGACTTTTCAGGGGATTTACGGTGGGGCCGCCGCTCGACCATTTGTTACTCATCACCATGCCTTAGATTACGATTTTTATCTTAAAATTTCTGATGAGCTTTATTTAAAAAGACTAATCGTTGGTGGTTTTGAAAAAGTTTATGAGATTGATAAAGATTTTAGAAATGAGGGTTTTGATCGCGCCCATAATCCAGAGTTTACGATGATGGAATGCTATTGGGCTTACGTCGACTACCAGGACATGATGAGATTAACCGAAGAGCTTTATGCTTTTGTGGCCAAAAAAGTTTTAGGAACAACTAAGGTTGAATTTGGTAAGGAAAAAATTGATTTTAAAACCCCATGGCGGCGAATAACGATGAAGGAAGGGTTGGAAAAATACGCTGGAATTGATATTGATAAACTTTCAGATAAAGAAATTAAGAATCTTTTGAAAAAACATAATTTAGTTTCTGAAGATAGACCGACCTTAACTGGGGTAGCGGCTGGATTCAATCGGGGAATTGCCATTGCCACTTTATTTGAGCTAGTCGAACCCCATTTAATCCAACCAACCTTCGTTTATGATTTTCCTAAAGAAACAACCGCTTTATGTAAACCAAGAGCCGATGAGGAAAGCTTAATTGAACGATTCGAACCATATGCGGCCGGATTTGAGTTGGGAAATGCCTATAGTGAATTAAATAATCCACTGGTTCAAAAAGAATTTTTTGAACAGCAAGTAAAAGCCGCTAAATCAGGAGACAAAGAAGCTCATCCCATGGACGAGCCATTTTTGGAGGCAATGGAATATGGGATGCCGCCAATGGGAGGATTGGGGTTAGGAATAGATCGAATGGTAATGCTTTTAACTAACAACCAAAATATCAGGGAAGTGATTTTATTTCCGACTTTAAGACCAGAGAAAAAATGATTACCAGAGAGCAAGCCTTGGAATTTTTAAACAAGCAGATTGAAAACAAAAATATTATCAAACATATGTTGGCGACTGAAGCAATAATGCGCACGCTGGCGCGCAAATTGAAAATTGACGAGGACAAATGGGGAATGGTTGGACTTTTACATGATGGAGACTACACTCCCAATGTTCCCCCTGAACGACAAGGACTCGAAGTGACGGAGATTTTGAGAAAAAGAGGCTTTGAAATTCCCGAAGATGTCGCTCAGGCGATAGCAGCTCATAATCATATGACAGGGCGTAACCCTGTCACGGCGATGGATTGGGCAATATTTTGCGGAGACAGCTTGACAGGCTTGATTGTCGCCGCCACCTTAGTTTTGCCGTCAAGAAAGTTAGCCGATTTAACCGTGGAAAATGTTTTAAATCGTTTTAAAGAAAAATCTTTTGCTAAAGGAACAAGAAGAGAAGATATTGCTCTTTGTGAAGAAAAACTTGGGATTCCCCTGCCAGAATTTGTTAAAATTTGTTTAAAAGCAATGCAAAATATTAGTAATGAGTTAGGATTATAAGCAGAGCTTGAAATTTTCGCTGGCGCTCAAATTATAAAATGTTAAACATTGATTTAATCAGAAAAAATCCAGAAAAAGTAAAAGAGGGAACCCAAAAGAAGGGTTATGATCCGAAGATTGTCGATCGGGTTTTGAAAGTTGACGAAACCCGAAGACAATTAATTGGGGAAATTGAAAAATATCGCCAGGAAAGAAACAGGCTGGCTCCACTTCGCCAAGGCTTCGCGGAGCAGGGAAAAAAAATTAAAGAAATACTTCGTAAATTAGAACCTGATTTGCGAGCGGTTGAAGAAGAGTTTAATAATTTAATGCTTCAGATTCCTATTCCTCCGGCTGAAAATGTTCCCCCAGGGAAAACCGAAGATGACAATAAGGAAATGAGGAAATGGGGTAAATTACCCAAGTTTAGTTTTAAACCAAAGGACTATATTTCATTGATGGAGGATTTAGACCTTGTTGACCTAGAGCGCGGTGCGAAAATCGGCGGCTTCCGTCAATATGTGATTAAAAATGAAGCAGTGATTCTTGAACAATCACTTTTACGCTGGTCGATTGATGTGCTTGTCAAAAAGGGGTTCACCCTCTTTCGTCCCACCTGTATGGTTAAAAAGTCAGCGCTAGAAGGAACAGGAATGTTTCCTTTTGGAAAGGATGATTCTTATCCGGTAGACAAAGATCTATTTCTCTCTGGAACAACAGAAGTTCCATTAATGGCTTACCATGCAGGAGAAGTTTTAGAAGAAGAGGAGTTACCTAAAAAATATGCCGGGATTTCGGTTGCTTTCCGAAAAGAAGTGGGGAGTTACGGGAAAGATGTAAAGGGAATATTCAGAGTTCATGAATTTTGGCAGACAGAACAAGTAATTATCTGTAAAAATGATGAAAAAGAGTCTCTTTCTTGGTGGGAGAAATTAGTGAAAATTTCAGAAGAGTTGATGCAGGCTCTTGAAATTCCCTACCGAGTGGTTCTTGTTTGCTCTGGAGAATTGGCAGCAGGTCAGGTGGCTCGATATGATATCGAGGCCTGGGTACCTTCACAGAAAAAATATCGCGAGACTCATTCTGATGCTTATCTTTTTGATTTTCAGACCCGAAGGCTTAATATTCGCTATCGAGTCAAAGACGGAACGACAAAGTTTGTTCACTCACTTAACAATACCGGGATTGCTGTTCCAAGAATTTTGATTCCGTTAATTGAAAATTATCAGCAAAAAGATGGGTCGGTTTTGGTGCCAAAAGTCCTTCAAAAATATACTGGGTTTAAGAAAATTTCTCCAAAATAAGATTCTCCTTTGCCAATCATCTTTAAGTTGAGGTAGAATGAAGCCATGAAAGTGAAAAGTGTTCCAGCTGTTTTGAAACATTTGGCTTCTAATCTTAGGAAGATGCTTTTCCTTGCTTGGCAGATGGATAACCGGGTGACTATTGGTTATTACCTAACGGCCGGGGTTGGGGCTCTAGCACCGTTGGCAACCAGCCTTACCCTTAAGTATTTAATCGATAATTTATTAGTTCACCAAACTCCTTCGATAACCAACTCAATTCCTTTTATTATAGTAATTGTTTTGGCTGCTCGGTATTTGGTGGTCATGGGAACGGACCTTGTTCAATGGGGATTAAACGGTGTCTATTTTGATTACCTTTTTCGCTATAAACTCCAGAACGAACTTAACCGCCGGTTTTACCAAAAACTTGCTCATTTAGATATCGCCTATTTCGAAGACCCAGGAACACAAAACTTAATTGCCAAGGCGAAAGATACTCTTACCTGGCGCCCCCCAGATTTTTTGAGGCATTTTTCCTATTCCCTTGGTAGTTTTATTGCCTATCTTTCTGCTTTTATCGTTCTTATGCCCTTTGGTTGGTGGATTCCCGTAGTGATTACTTTGACCACACTGCCACGCCTTTTTCTTCGGGCCAGGTATGGCACAGTTCAGTGGTCAATCTACGGTTCTGGCGCTCCTCAGGTAAGAAAGCTTTGGTATTTTATGTGGCTTCTTTCAACCGATACTGCCATTCGAGAAATGAGAATTTTTCAATCTCAAGACACTCTGCTTGCCAGATTCAAAAACATCCAAGATTACATTTTTAATCTTAACAAGAAGCCACTTGATAATTATCTTCGCATTCTTACATTTCCTGAAATCTTAGAGGTTGTTGTTCTGTTTGTTATTGCCTTTTCTCAATTACCAGCAGTTCTCTCAGGAATTTTAACAATTGGTAGCTTTACACTTTTGGTAAATATGATTGACCAGCTAAACGGAAATGCTGTGGGTTTTGTTATCAATTTTGGTGAAATGTATGAGCATAATCTTTATGTGGATCATTATTTTGAAGTCCTTGGACTTCCTAAAATCATCAAGGAGGTTAAAAATCCGGTGGTGTTTAAAAAATTTTCACCTCCCAAGATCGAATTTAAGAATGTCTACTTTTGTTATCCTAAAGGCCCAATGGTACTTAAAGACATCTCCTTTGTTATTAATCCTGGTGAGAAGATTGCTCTTATTGGATCCAATGGGGCAGGAAAGTCAACAATAATCAAACTTATCTGTCGTTTCTATGATGTTACTAAAGGAGAGATTCTTATCAATGGAAAGAACATTAAAAGGTTAAAACTTTCAAATTGGTACAAATTTATGGGGACACTTTTCCAAGATTTTGTTCAATACCATTTTACAGCTCGAGAAAATATTACCTTAGGTGACCCAACCAAAAAAGATGAGGGATTAATCAAAGAAGCAGCCATAAAATCTGGTGCCTATGAGTTTATTGAGAAATTACCCAAGGGTTTTGATCAAGTGTTGGGTCGTGAATTTGAGAAGGGAGAAGAATTATCAATTGGACAATGGCAAAAGTTGGCTATTGCCCGAGCTTTCTATGAGGAAGCGCCCCTTTTAGTTTTAGATGAACCCACTAGCGCCATAGACGCCGAAGCCGAGTATGAGATTTTTAATAACCTGCAAAAAACTTATAAAGACAAAACCTTGATTTTAGTTTCTCATCGCTTTTCAACTGTCAGAAATGCCAATAAAATTTTTGTGGTTGAAGATGGCCAGGTAACCGAAAGAGGTAGCCATCAAGAATTACTTAACCTCAATGGAAAATATGCCAGGATGTTTAAACTTCAAGCGAAGGGATACCGCTAAACTTATGTCTTTTTCGATTTTTCCGCGGACGGTTTTTAAGACGAAAACAAAAATCAACGGCGAAATTGTGGTTAAAGAACAATTTGGTCAATATACTCTTCATGTTCAAAATTTAATTCAATCAGGAGGGATAATTAAAGAGATTTGGGAGAAACCATTAAAACAGGTAACACATAACAAGTTACATGTAACAAGTTGTTTAGTTTTGGGTTTGGGTGGGGGAACGGTGGTTCAATTAATCAAATCACATTGGCCAGGAGCAAAAATTGTGGGAATTGAGGTTGATCCGGTAATTGTTAAGATTGGTAAGAGATTTTTTGGTTTGGATAAAATTAAAAGTTTAGAAATTATCACCATTAATGCTTTTGAATGGATTTATTCGCACTTCGATGATACGTATCATCGAAGTGAAGATTTTGACTTAATTATTGTCGATATGTATACGGGTTATGAACCTCCTTACCAAATTGAAGAAGAAAAGTTTTTGAAGAAAATTAAAAAACTGCTTTCGAAAAAAGGGCTGGTGATTTTTAATTGGTTAAAAGGTAAAAGTGAGAAACAATTTGAAAAGAAAATAAAGAAAATTTTTCCTGCAATTGAAAAAATAGAAACCCCGACCAACCTCTTTTTTGTGTTAAAATTGAAATATGTTTAAATTCTTTGGTAAGCTTTTGGATTTTAACGAAAAAGAAATAAAGAAAATGGCTCCGATGGTAGAAAAAATAAACTCACTGGAGCCGGAGATAAAAAAATTAAAAGACGATGAGTTTCCCGCCAAAACAGCTTCTTTTAAAGAAAGATTAACTACTGGAGAAACCATAGATGATTTGCTGCCTGAAGCTTTCGCTTTAGCCCGTGAGGCAATTTGGCGAGTAGTTGGCGAACGGGCCTTTGATGTTCAGTTGATGGCGGCAATTGCTTTACATCAAGGAAAAATTGCTGAACAAAAAACCGGAGAGGGAAAAACTTTATCAGCCGTAATCACTGCCTATTTGAATGGTTTGGCTGGTAATGGAGTCCATATTGTCACTGTTAATGATTATCTGGCTCGCCGAGATACGGGTTGGTATGGAAAAGCGCTTAGCTTTGCCGGCTTGTCTTTAGGCTGCATTATTCATGAACAGGCATTTTTACTTGATTTGGAATATACCGAAAAAAGCCAAGATGATGAAAGACTCCGTCATCTTCGCCCCGTTGAACGGAAGGAGGCTTATTTAGCCGATATGACTTATGGGACCAACAATGAATTTGGCTTTGATTATCTTAGGGACAACATGGTTGGCAGATTGGAAAATATGGTTCAACGAGGCCATCATTTTGCCATTGTCGATGAGGTTGACTCTATTTTGATTGATGAAGCCCGGACCCCTTTGATTATTTCCGCTCCTGACACCGAACCGACAAAAAAATATTACGATTTTGCCAATTTAATTAAAGCCCTTTCTTCGGATACTGATTATCTAATTGATGAAAAATTAAAAACTGCCAATTTAACCGACCATGGAATTAGGAAAGTCGAAAAATGGCTGGGGGTTGAAAATTTGTATGAAAAAGACTTTGATACTCTTCATCATATTGAAAATGCCCTTAAGGCCCGAACGCTTTTTTTAAGAGACAGAGATTATATTGTTAAGGACAATCAGGTGATTATTGTTGATGAATTTACCGGTCGGTTGATGTTTGGTCGGCGCTGGTCAGATGGACTTCATCAGGCAGTTGAGGCTAAAGAAGAGGTAACAATTCAGCAAGAATCAATTACTTTAGCCACAATCTCTTTTCAAAATTACTTCAGGATGTACCAAAAATTAGCGGGAATGACCGGGACGGCGGCCACCGAATCAGAGGAGTTTAACAAAATTTATGGGTTGGAGGTGATGATGGTTCCTACCAATTTACCCATGATTCGTCTTGATAATCCGGATGTGGTTTATAAAACCACCCGGGCAAAATATGCAGCCGTTGTTAGGGAAATTGAGGAATGTTTTAAAAAAGGACAGCCAGTTTTGCTGGGAACAACTTCGATTGAAAAAAATGAAATTATTGCCAAATTTTTAGAGAAAAAAGGAGTTCCCCATAATGTTTTAAATGCCAAACAGCATGAGAGGGAAGCCAGGATTATTGCCGAAGCCGGCAGGGAAAAAGCAGTGACAGTGGCGACCAACATGGCCGGACGGGGAGTCGATATTGTTTTGGGTGGGTCAAAAGAAGGAAGAGAGTTAAAAGAGTGGGAGAAAGAGCACAAAGAAGTGGTAAAACGAGGTGGACTTCATGTTGTGGGGACGGAGCGACACGAGTCACGCCGAATCGACAATCAACTTCGGGGGCGTTCTGGTCGGCAAGGTGATCCTGGGTCTTCAAGATTTTTTGTTTCTTTAGAGGATGATATTATGAGGCTTTTTGGCGGTGAACAAGTTTCTCATATGATGGATGTTTTAAAGATTCCCGAAGACCAACCAATTGAGCATTCAATGGTTTCCAAGGCAATCGAGCAGGCTCAAGTTAAAGTTGAAGGGTTTAATTTTGATATGCGAAAAAGAGTGGTTGAGTATGATGATGTGATGAATAAACAAAGAGAAATTATTTATGGGAAAAGGAAACAGATTTTGGAGGAAGAAGGAAAAGATGGCGAGTTAAAGAAAGAAATTCAGGACAATATGAAACAAGAGACGGCTAATTTAATTACAATGTATGCTCCCCAGGGTTTTCAGAAGATTGAATATGAGCAAATTATCAATGGTTTTTGCGAGGTTTTGCCTTTAGACAGTGGTTCACAAGGGCGATTAAAAGAGCAAGTCTCAAATATTACAAATCCAGATGAGTTAAGTAAGTTTTTAAATAAATTATCAAATGATGCCTATGAGACGCGGGAAAAGCAGGTTGGGTCAGAAGTAATGAGGGAGATTGAAAAATTTGTTTGGTTACAGACAATTGATCGGCTTTGGATAGACCATTTGGATGCGATGGACGACCTAAGAGAAGGAGTGGGCTTGCGCGGTTATGGACAACAAGATCCCTTGGTGGAGTATAAAAAAGAAGCCTTTGGATCATTTGAAAGACTCATAAATACAATTGATGCCGAAGTAGTTCGACGAGTTTTCCGGGTTCAGGTCGCGGGGCAACCAGCAGTAAGACCTCGCGAAGTGGGGCAAACCCCTCTTCGTCCCGAAGTTTCGGGACTTCGAAGGGGCAAGAAACTCGGCCGCAACGATCCCTGCCCCTGTGGTTCTGGGAAAAAATACAAGAAGTGTTGCTATCCAAAATACGGTTGAAGAAATGTTTACCCCACAATGATTTTTAGCCGATAAAATAGCCGCGGGTAAAAAGGGAAGTAAAAATAAACCCCAAAATTAAGAAAATAATTGCCGTACCCCAAAAAAGTAATTTATTTTTTTCGGTCAAAAGGGCAATGGCTAAAAAAGCTGGAAATAAATGCAAAATATATCTAGGCATACTTTGGAAAGTGCCGGTGCAGGCGGGAATAATCAGCGAGATTAACATAAAAGCTCCATAGGAAATTCTAATTTTTTTCCAGACATAAATGGAAAGAGCAAAATACAAAAAGATGGCGATTAATTCCAAAATCATTACCCAATAAATAAAATTAGAGCGGTTAGGGAAAACAACAAGCACCCTAAAGTATCGCCAGAGAACCTGGAGAGGAAAAACAAATTTATTTTGTTCCCAATTAGCCATTGATTTTTGAAAAAGGAGAAAATCCCCAAACCTTATTTTCAAATAAGTAGAATAGGTTACTATTGCCAAAGGAATTAAAAAAGTGAAAAAAACTTTAGATTTGAAAAATTTTTTCTTGAGTTTTTGGAGATTAAAATTATTCTGCTGAGCCCATTCAATAAGTAATGCCGGGAAAAGAGCAATTCCGACAAATCTAGTTAGTCCAGCCAAATAACCTAAAATTCCGGCGGGGAGCCAATTAGATTTTCGAGCATAATAGAAACTTAAAGTAGCAAGCAGAAGATAAAGTGATTCAGTATAAACAGAGTTATAATAAAAGGAAACTGGAAAAATAGCCAGAAAAAGCAATGTCTGCCAAGCAATTTTTTTGTTATAATCTAAAAGGATAATTTTATAAACAACAAACAGAGAGGCAAAAAAAGCTAAATTAGAAATGGCAATTCCGGCAATTAATGGGGAGATATTGAAAATCCTGTGGATAAGATAGATAGTAAAGGGTAAAAAGGGGAAAAAGGCAAAATTGAATTCCCGATAACCATTTTCAACGGTATAAAGGTAACGGACACCATCGAAATTGGCCCATATCCAATTAAGATAATGAGCGTTGGGAAAAATAATGTTGCCAAGATATTGCTGGCTTTGGGCAGGAATAGTTAAAAAAAGTGGAGCAATTAAGGCGAAGATAATGAGGATAATTTTCCAAAATAAAAAGAGTCCAACTATTCGCTTAAACATATGAAGCTTTCCAGTCTTTCTGTTTTTTTTCCGGCATTTAATGATGAAAAAACCATTCCTGTTTTAATTAAAAAAGCTTGTATTCTTCTACCAAAGATTGCCAACAATTTTGAAATTATCATAGTCAATGATGGAAGTAAAGACGGCACGGAGGCAGTTTTGAAGAGATTAGAGGAAAAAATGCCTTATTTAAGGGTAGTTACTCATAAGGTAAATAAGGGCTATGGAGCAGCTTTAAAAAGCGGTTTTCGGACTGCCAAAAAAAATTTTGTTTTTTATACCGATGGCGATGGTCAGTATGATTTCAATGAACTAAAAAACTTAGTGGTTAAAATGAAAAATGGCGTGGATATGGTTAATGGCTACAAGATAAATCGGGCGGATAGTGTTTTTCGGATAGTTTGTGGCGAACTTTATTCAAAATTCATAAAGTTAATCTTTGGTTTAAAAATTAAGGATGTTGATTGCGATTTTCGCTTAATCAGGAAAAAAGTTTTTAAAAAAATTAAACTTAAGAAAAACAGTGGCGCAATTTGTGTCGAGTTAATTAAAAAAATTCAAGATGCTGGTTTTAAGATTGTCGAGGTGCCAGTTCATCATTACCCAAGACTTTCAGGTCGTTCAACTTTTTTCAATCCGATAAGCATCCTAAAAACTTTTATTGACGACCTTTCACTTTTTTGGTAAATAAATACTTCAAAAATTTAAATTTGGCTGGCGGTCTAAAGTAGTGATATTTTTGACAAAATCACCTCGTTGAGCCTGATACCAGGCACAAACTCCGACCATAGCGGCATTGTCAGTGAAAAGTCTTGGGGTATAAGAGACAAAAACGCGCAGACCAAATTTACTAGCAACTTTTCGTGCTTCTCTTCTAATGGTGATGTTTGAAATGACTCCTCCACCCAAGACAATTTGTTTTGGTTGATAAATTTCAATTGTCTTTTTTAATTTAATTATTAAGGCTTGAGCAACAGTCTTTTCAAAAGAGGAAGAAAAATCACAAATAAACTGACGATTTTTTTGTTTTTGGGGAATTTTTTGAAGTTTATAAAGGCAAGCGGTTTTTAATCCGGAAAAACTGAAATTCAAATCTTTTGAGTCAACCATTGGTATTGGTAATTCATATTTTGGTTTGCCATTTTTAGCCAGTTCGGAAATAATCGGTCCACCAGGATAACCCAAGTTAAGCATTTTAGCCACTTTATCAAAAGCCTCGCCGGCAGCATCATCTACCGTTTCTCCCAAAAGTTGATATTTGCCAAAATTTTTCATCAAAACCAATTGAGTGTGACCACCAGAAACTAAAAGTCCTAATATGGGAAATTTGGGTTTGGTTTTAGTAAATGACCCATTTCCTTTTGAATTTTTGGCAAAAGCAGAGAGAAGATGAGCTTCCATATGATTAACAGCAATTACCGGTAAGCGCCATTGTTTTGCCAGTTCTTTTGTTTTGGCAATGCCAACTTCCAGCGTCGGCGCTAGCCCCGGACCGACGGTGATTGCCAAAGCATCAATTTTGTCAATTGTTTTACCCGCTTTTTTTAGAGCCGCATTGATTACCGGCTTAATTAATTCCTGATGCATTCGCCGGGCAATATTAGGAACCACCCCACCATATTTCTGGTGGAACTCAACTTGGGAAGAGACGATATTACTTAAAACGTGGTCATCGTCAGTTACCGCCGCCGAAGTTTCATCACAAGAAGTATCGATGGCTAAAATAGTAAAATTCTTTTTCATATTGCTGTGCAGTAGTTTATTTTTCTTTTGGTTTCTGAAAGAATTTCAATAGTTACCCAGACAAGACAAACTTTTGTTTTTTTGGAAATTTCTTCTAGAATTGGTTTGACTTTTTGGAGCCATTCAATGGCAATAACATTGGTAGGTCCTAGCATTTTTTTGAACCCTAAGTCTAAAATTTCTTCTCCTTTTTCCATCCGCCAGGTATCGAGGTGATAAAAGATACCCTGGTTGCTCGCTATTTTATAAGGGTATTCCCTGAAAAAAATAAAAGTCGGCGAGGGAATGTTGGATGTGATTTTTAAAGCCTGCCCTAATCCTTTGGCAAATTGAGTTTTTCCTGAACCTAATTCTCCCTGAAGGGCGAAGATTAGAGGTTTGGAAATTAGAAGATTTTTGTATTTTTCGAGAATTTCTTGAGCTATTAATTTTGTCTGCTCTTCAGAGTTAGAAACAAAAGTTTGGCCGGGGATATCAGGGATAACGATTTCTCCCTGGCGCAAAACGGTTGGTTCATTAAGGGTGGTGTCAACGACTGTTGATGTTGGTCTTAGCGGGAGTTTTCCCGCATCCAAGAAAAGGTCAATTAAGCCTAGGCGTTTTTTGGAGGTGTATTTTAAAATATCTTCAAGCGAATAGGGTGTTTTTTTACCCGAGGTGTTAGCAGAGGTTGAGGTGATGGGTTTACCGAAAGCGCGAATTATTGTCAAAACTAGCGGATAATCAGGAATTCTGATTCCTAAAGTATGAGTGGTAGATTCTATTCTTGGGACAACCTTACTTTCGCTTTTAGAAACTACCGCCACCGGCCCGGGAAGAAAATTTTGGTAAAGATTTTCCGCAATTTCGTTAATTTCCACATATTTCCGAGCCATTTGTTTACTAGCGACAGCGATTAAAATTGGCTTTCCTCGCCATTGACCTTTGTATTGAAAGATTTTTTCTACTGCTTTTGGATTAGTGGCATCAGCCCCAATTCCGTAGCAGGTTTCGGTGGGATAGATAACCAGACCGCCATTTTTTAACACAGTCAGGGTGTCTTTAATAATTTTTTCTTCAAATTCCTTTTTAAGATTAATAATTTTCATTTGTTATATAATTATACTGGATATGTGGGAGGAAAGGCTAAAAAGAATCTTAATTATCATTGGAGTGGCCGGCTTGATGGTTTTTGGAGGTCAGGCTTTTGCCCGCTGGTCTCAAAAACAAACCGGGGAGCCAATTCAATTGCCCGGTGAGGCGGTTACTAGCAAATTTGAGGAATTTGGCGAGGATGTCTTGGGAAAGGCAGTTGAAATCCTGCCAGGCAGTAGTCAATTAAAAGAGAAAGTAGTCGAAAAGGAGACGCAAACGACATCAACGGTAGAATCCACCAAAATTATCGAAATAATTAAGCAATTACCCCAAGACCAAATGGACCAACTTAAAAAGCAAGTTTTTAAAGATTTTTGTCAGGAGGTATTAAAAGAATAAAAGAAGAAATGGACGATTTTAAAAAACGAATTGAGCTGGTTAAACAAAAGCTTAATATCAATGGTCTTCGGAAAGAAATTAGTCAAATTGAGGCCGAGTCAAGTAAGGCGGAGTTTTGGCAAAACAAGCAAAAAGCGGCTGAAAAAATGAAAAAGTTGAGCGATTTGCAAAAAGAGATTGCCGAAACTGAGGAATTAGAGAAAAATTTTAATGAGAAAAAACTAAGTAAGCTTGAGCTTAAGACATTTCTTTCTGGGAAATATGATTCACTTCCAGCGATTTTTTCTATTCACGCCGGTCAGGGCGGGGTGGAGGCAATGGATTGGGCCGAGATACTAAAAAGGATGTATATTAAATATTTTGAAAAAAAAGAATGGGATTATCAACTTGTAGATGAAACTCCAGGAGAAGAAGCAGGCATTAAAAGCACCACCCTTAAAATTGATGCTCCGTATGCCTATGGTTGGCTAAAATTTGAAGCAGGAACTCACCGCTTAGTCCGTCAATCGCCGTTTAATGCCGACCGGTTACGGCAAACCTCATTTGCTTTGGTTGAGGTATTACCCCAAATTAAGGAGACACCAGAAGTTCAGATTAAGGATGAAGATTTGGGGTGGCAGTTTTTCCGGGCTTCAGCCAAAGGAGGACAAAATGTTCAAAAAGTAGCGACGGCGGTGCGTTTACGTCATAAACCCAGCGGAATTGTTATTACCTGTCAGGCCCAGCGATATCAAGAGCAAAATCGGAAAATTGCCCTGGATTTGCTTAAAGCTAAGTTATGGGCCCTCACTAGCGCCCAAGCTAAAGAGGAAGAGCAAAAATTAAAAAAGGGGCGAACCAAAGCTGCTTGGGGAACTCAAATTCGCTCCTATGTTTTGCATCCCTACAAAATGGTTAAAGACTTACGGACTGGGTATGAAACTGCCAATGCCCAGGCAGTTTTGGATGGAGAAATTGATGAATTAATTGAAGCAGAAGTCCGGAGTATGTTATAGTGGATGAAGGGGTTCACCCTGAAAGTTTCACCTTGAAGGGAGGTGAGAATGGACGTTCAATCTCAAGAAGAACCAGATTTAGTTAAAGAGGTCTCTGGTCCAACTAGGAAATTACGCCTAAAAGAAATTTTGTTACCGGCGGGAATAATTTTAGTCATCATTTTAGCCGGGGGGATAACTGGCTGGTTTTTGGCTAATCGCGGTGGTTTGCCGGTTGGTCCAACTCAGATTAAACAATTAACCGGTGGCGCCGAGTTAATTCAGGGACCAAAAGAGGTAGGGATTAAAGATGTTGAAACTTTTCGAGACACGGCTGAGGGGAAAATTGAGGTTAATGAGAATTCTAATATTCCCGAGGGTTCTCATAAACTAATTCGACCAGGAGGAGCAAGTCAAACCGCCTACTTAACAAGTTCTGTGGTTGATCTTAACCAATTTTTGGGCAAATGCGTTCAGGTTTGGGGGGAAACTTTTGCCGCCCAAAAAGTTGGCTGGCTAATGGATGTAGGCAGAGTTAAAATTTTAGACCAGTGCCCCGCCGGGATTTAAAAGAACTTGTCCTGAGGAGCGTAGCGACGAAGGATGATTAAATTTGAAAATGTTAGCAAAAAATTTGGCGAAGTTGCTGCCCTTGATAAGGTAAATTTTGAGCTTAAACCAGGGGAATTTGTTTTTATCATCGGACCTTCAGGAGCAGGAAAAACGACTCTAGTTAAATTGATTTTAAAAGATTATTTACCAACCGCTGGGACGATTAAGATTGGCGGGATTAATCTTGAGGAAATTCCCAAAAGAAAAATTCCTGATTATCGCCGAAAAATCGGGGTAGTTTTTCAAGATTTTAAATTATTGCCAGACCGAACAGTCCTTGAAAATATAGCTCTAGCCTTAAGAATTTTTGGGGAAAAAGAGACAGAAATTATTCCTAAAGTAATGGAAGTTTTAGGCTTGGTTGGTCTTGGGGAACGGGCGGATTTTTTCCCAGCCCAACTTTCAGCCGGCGAGCTCCAACGGACTTGTCTGGCGCGAGCGATTATTGGTTCTCCGGAACTTGTCTTGGCTGATGAACCAACTGGGAATTTGGATTTGGGAACAGCTCGCCAGATTGTTAAGTTGTTAAAAAAAATTAGCGAGATGGGAAAGACAGTAATAATGGCAACCCATAATTTTGAAATCGTTAATCAGATGAAAGAACGAGTGATTGAATTAGATAAAGGAAAATTAATTTCTGATGAAAAGAAAGGAAAGTACCACTTTAAATGATTAAACAAATGATAAAACAACATCTTAAAACAACTTGGACTCATATTCGCCGAGCTCCCTATCAGGCGCTGGCCGCTACTTTAATTATGGTTTTAACCTTTTTTGTGGCCACAATTTTTGTTTTAACCGCCGCTGGTTCTCAGGCAATCCTTAACTGGTTTGAGACTCGACCGCAAGTAACGGCTTTTTTTGAAGATAAAGTAACAATGGAACAAGTAGATATCTTAAAGGCTAAATTAGCCCAAACCGGCAAGATTAAAGAAGCAAAATATGTTTCTAAAGAAGAGGCTTTAGCTATTTATCGAGAACAAAATAAAAATGACCCGTTGCTTTTGGAGATGGTTACCGCCAATATTTTACCCGCCTCGCTTGAGGTTTCCACCACCAATATTTCTTATTTAGGAGAGATCGCCCAAATTTTGCGTCAAGAATCCGGAGTGGAGGAGGTAATTTTTCAGGAAGATGTTGTTCGCTCGCTTAATAATTGGACTAATGTTTTGCGGAAGATTGGAATTGGGTTGATCGCCACCTTAGGAGGCGTATCGTTACTAATTATTTTGGTCATTATTGGGATGAAGGTGGCTTTGCGTCGGGAAGAAATTGAAATTTTACAACTTATTGGTGGAACAGATTGGTATATTCGCGCTCCATTTATATTTGAAGGGATTTTTTATGGCGTGGTTGGGGCAATTTTAGCCTGGGGAATAAGCTATCTTTTACTTTTATACTCAACTCCATTTTTGGTTGGATTTTTGGCGGGAATTCCTATTCTTCCAGTTCCCTTCCTTTTTATGTTGGCGCTTTTGGGAGCCGAGATTTTAGTCGGTGCCTTAATTGGTACTCTGGGTAGCCTGATTGCCGTCAGAAGATATCTTAAATGAAAATCATTTTCAAAAAGATTTTCCCAATTTTTCTGGTCGGGGTACTTTTTCTTATCTTTTTTTCTTCAATTTCATTAGCTATCACTGATGAAGATTGTCAGAGAGATCTTAACACTAATCAACAATACCTTGAAGAGTGTATCAATCTTTGGGGTGGAATTATAACTGAAAAAGGGAAGCAGATAACGACGCTTAAAGCAGAGTTAGAGAGATTTAATGCGAGTATTGCTATTACTACTGCTCAAATTTACAGAACTATTAATGAGATAGAAAAATTAGAACAAGAAATTGCCGCCTTAACGGCAAAAATTGGTCGTTTGGATATCTCCTTGGATCAAATTTCTCAGATTTTAATCAAGCGGATTACCGAAACCTACAAAAAGGGCAAAATTGAGACATTCTCCCTTTTCTTATCTTCCAAGAGTTTCTCCGAATTTACCAGTCGTTATAAATATTTAAGGGTAATGCAACTTCATGACCGAAAATTGATGGTTCAAATGGAAAGCGTCAGAACCAGTTTTGAAGACCAAAAAACCTTGAAAGAAAAAAAGCAAGATGAACTGGAGACGGCAAAAAAGAAGCTTGAGTCGCAAAAAATTCTTTTGGCTCGACAAAAAGCAGATAGAGAAAGATTATTGGAAGTTACTAAAAATGACGAAAAGCGTTATCAGTCTCTTCTTGCTCAAGCCAGGGCTGAGTTAATTGCTATTAAAGGAATTCTTGCTGGACAAGGGAAAGAGGTTAAAGTTGGGTCTGTTTCTGAAGGACAAAAAATTGCTACCATTTTTAAATGGGATGAATGGAAAAATGGCAAGGAAAGTAGTTCGTGTAACTCTTCGGGTGCACACCTGCATTTTATGATTAGTCAGGGAAGCAACACCCAGAATCCTTTTAATTATCTAAGCGGAAATATTAGCTCTGAAAATTGTTCAGGCTCTTCTTGCGGAGGTGGAGATGGAGATTCGTTTAATCCTTCTGGGGGTTGGAATTGGCCGCTTAATTCTCCGATTAAATTTAACCAAGGCTATGGTTATACTTGGGCTGTTCAGCATACTTGGGTGGGAAGAATTTATAATTTTCATAACGGAATTGATATTGTCAGTGATTCGTCGAGTGAAGTTAAAGCAGTCAAATCAGGCACTTTATATCAAGGAATTTATGAAGGTGGTTGTAATCTGACTTATGTTCGTGTTGACCATGATGACTCAGGAATTGATACTTATTATTTGCATGTAAATTATTGATTTACTTGATTTGTAATTCGATTCTATAAGATCTAAGATGAGTAGATGAGTATTTATACTTCGATGATACGTATCATCGAAGTGGAAGGATATGTAAATGGCACAGGTATCTCGACATCCATTATCTAAAGTAATTTACGAAAGAATTTTCGAGATTTTTATTAAATCGATTGTTAGTATTAAGAATAAAAAAGAAGCCGAAGATTTTTTAAATGACTTTCTTACTCCTACGGAGCGGATAATGTTAGCTAAGAGGCTGGCAATTGCGGTACTCCTGACCAAAGGCTATGATTACGCAGGTATTCGCAAAATTCTTCATGTGAGTTTTTCAACAGTTGCTGGCGTCAGCGTTTTCCTAAAATATACTGGCGAGGGATATAAAAAAGTTGTCGATAAACTTTTGAAAGAAGAAGCAATAAAGGATTTTCTTTTAAGTATTGGTGAAGATTTTGCGGCGGTGGGAAGTATCGGCGGAAAAGGAAGTAGAGCTTGGCGTGATATTAAAAAAAGCATCCAGAAGAAAAGACAATCAAAACCGTTTTAGTTCTACTCCAATGATACGTATCATTAGAGTGTAGGGAATGATAAAGGAATGATAAATGTTTAAAGATTATCATAATTGTTATCAACGACAGCAATATCAACAATATTTAATCAAATCGCTTTTAGTATTTTCAATCGCCTCGGCGATTTTTTTATTTTTGCCAAAAGATAGTTTGGCTGCTAATCTTTTATTAAACTCCTCGTTTGAAAATATAGAAAATGGCGCACCTAGTTTGTGGACTAAGAATGTTAGCACTGCAACACTCTCTGTTTCAAGTAATGCCAAAACAGGCACGGCTTCCGCATCAATCAATAAAACCAATAACACAACTGGTCTTATTTATCTTTATCAAGACGTTGATGTTGAACCAGAATCTTTTTATTCATTGTCGGGTTATGCAGTGAAAAATAGTTCTAATTTTAATTGGGTTATTTTGCGGATAAGTTGGAGAAGCGCAAGCGGCGAAATTAGTAAAACTGATTCTTCCCAATTAACATCAGATTCGCTCGATTTTCAACTATTAAGGGTAGAATCTGTTCAAGTTCCAACTCAAGCTATTAAGGCCAGAATTCAATTGGCGGCAAATATTGTGACGCCGAATCCTGCAAACCCAGCACTTTTTGACGATATTGACTTTTCTCAAGTATCTCCACCAGATCAACCCGTTTCGACTCTGCCGCCCACACCTGAACCGACAGAGGCGCCTACCCCAACCCCCAAACCTCTAACTCCCACCCCAACCAAAAAACCTACCCCAACTTTAAAACCTAGTCCGACTTCGACTCCTTCTGGAGAAATTTTGGGCGAGGGGGAGTCAGCGACTAATGCTTTTTATCCGCTTGGGGCAACTGAAGAAGCAGAAGCAACTCCTGAAGCAGGGCCAAAAACTCGCTGGTTACCGAAAATCTTTCTTGGTCTCGGTTTTCTTTTACTTTTCGGAGCTGCCTTTTGGGTATGGTATACTCAATTGAGAACTAAGGTATAACTTAAGTTTACCAATCAGCAGCGATCGCTGCCAATAGGTATGGTTAAATTTTATCGTTATTTAAACCTCTGGTTGCCGGTTGCCTTCTGGTGCGGATTAATTTTTTATTTTTCCTCAATTCCTAATTTAAGAGCGGTAGAAAATACTTTTTGGGATGAAATCATTCGCAGTGGAGCCCATTTTATTTTTTATGCTTTTGGGTATTTTTTATTTTTCCGGGCTTTAAATTTTGAAAAAAACCTGCCTGCCGGCAAGGCAGGGAAAAAGGATTTTATTTTGCCTTTAATCTTAGTCGTCCTTTATGGATTTTCTGATGAAATTCATCAAACCTTTGTCCCCAGCCGCAGTTTTCAATTAAAAGATTTACTCGTTGATTTTGGTGGCGCTCTTGGAGGGCTTTACTTGACAAAAAAGAATAGAGGTGTTATAAAAGAACAGATGAGAAGATTTTTGGTATTTCTCCCTTTTCTTCTTTTTGCTTTCCTGGTTTTGGCGGCAAAAAATACCTCCAGTTTTTCTCCTCCCCCTCAAGACCCAGCCTCTTATGTTCCAGATGAAATTATTGTGAAGTTTAAGGAAGATGTAGAACCCTTCAGAGTGATTAAAGTTCCGGAAGGCAGAGTTGGAGAAAAAATTAAAGAGTATTTGGCCAGAGGAGATATTGTTTATGCTGAGCCAAACTATATTGCTCATGCCCTGATGGTCCCCAATGATCCTTATTATAAGTATCAGTGGCATTTGGATAATCCCGAATATGGTGGAATTCAAATGGAAGAAGCCTGGAATGTTTCTACTGGGAATTCTTCAATAGTAGTAGCCATAGTTGATACAGGAGTAGCCTATGAGGATAGTGGCAAATTTTGTCAGGCTCCAGATTTAGCTAAGACTTGTTTTGTAGCAGGTTATGACTTTGTTAATGGTGATACCCATCCCAATGATGACCATCGCCATGGAACCCATGTTGCTGGAACAGTTGCTCAGAGCACCAACAATGAAATTGGAGTAGCTGGAGTAGCTTTTAAGACCTGTTTGATGCCAGTCAAAGTTTTAAATAGCAGTGGTTCAGGAACTTATGCTAATGTTGCTTCTGGTATTCGTTATGCTGCTGATAAGGGAGCAAAAGTGATTAATTTAAGTTTGGGTGGAAGCTCTGATTCAACCACCTTAAAAGATGCCGTTGCCTATGCCTATCAAAAAGGGGTGACAGTCGCTGCTGCCTGTGGAAATGATAATGAGGCAAAGTGTCTCTATCCAGCAGCCTATGATGATTATGTCATTGCTGTTGGCGCTACCCAATACGATGAAACAAAAG
>CAYIUX010000005.1:0-4835 GCA_964366795.1 uncultured Gammaproteobacteria bacterium
TTTGATGGCATAAAGTTAAGACATCTTGGGGATTTGTGGCATCTCCTAACTGTTTAACAACTTGAAGAAGTCAATGGGGTAGACATCCTGATGATTCCGGTTGGGGGGACTTATACTCTTGATCCTCACCAAGCGGTTGAAGTGATTAGCCAAATTGAACCGCGAGTGGTTATCCCAATGCACTATAAACTGCCAGGATTGAAAATCGTCCTTGCCCCGGTTGAGGAATTTTTAAAGGAGATAGGAGTGGAAGTTAAACCCACTGATAAATTAGTTACCAGTCTGGATAAACTACCCGAGGAAAGACAGGTGGTGGTCCTCCAAAAAAGATAGAGGTAAATAAATAATATGGCTGAACCAATCCGCATACCCCCTCATTCTGAAGAAGCCGAGACCTGCGTTTTGGGGGCAATTTTAATTGATAAAGACGCCATTGTCACCGTGGCTGAATTTTTGCGCCCAGAACATTTTTATGCTCAGGCAAACGAGTTGATTTACCGCGCTTGTTTGGATCTTTATGAAGAACGCAAGCCAATCGATATTGTTACTCTAAAAGAGAAACTAAAAAGCCAAAAAAATTTAGCCAAAATTGGCGGGGTAGCCTATTTAACCAGCTTAGTCAATAGTGTCCCTACTGCTGCCAACGTTGAACAATATGGAGGAATTGTTAAAGACAATTACACTAAACGAGAGTTGATTACCTCTGCTAGTAAGATTGTTGAACTGGCCTTTGATGAAGGACACGAGGCAGCCGATGTTTTAGACTCAGCTGAACAGGCGATTTTTGGTCTTTCCCAAAAACATTTAAAACAAGTTTTTATTCCGGTCAAAGACGCCCTGGCTGAATCATTTGATCGGCTGGATGAGCTTCATAAAACCGCTGGTGGTTTAAGAGGAGTGCCAACTGGATTTAAGGATTTGGATAATACCCTAGCAGGCATGCAAAATTCAAACTTGTTGATTTTAGCCGCCAGACCAGGAATTGGCAAAACCGCTTTGTCTTTAAATATTGCTCAACACGTGACGGTTAAAGAAAACTTGCCGGTGGGATTTTTTTCCTTGGAGATGAGTAGGGAAGAATTAGTTGACCGATTGTTAGTGGCTCAGGCGGATATTGATGCCTGGAGATTAAAAACCGGCAGGTTGGATGAGGAGGATTTTACGAAATTGTCCGAGGCGATGGGAATTTTAGCCGAGGCACCGCTTTATATTGATGATACTCCGGCCCTATCGGTTTTAGAAATGAGAACTAAAGCCCGGCGTTTAATGGCGGAAAGGGGATTGCGACTTTTAGTTGTTGATTATCTACAATTAATGCGCAGCGTCAGGAAGTGGGAAAATCGAGTTCAGGAGGTTTCCGAAATTTCCCAGGGATTGAAAAATCTAGCCCGAGAGTTGAAAATTCCAGTTTTAGCAGTTTCCCAACTTTCTCGGGAGGTAGAGAAAAGAGGCAGTCGCCGACCCCAATTGGCTGATTTGCGAGAAAGCGGGGCGATTGAGCAAGATTCTGATGTAGTGATGTTTTTATGGCGGGAAGATGAAGAAGATATGGAGAATGTCGAGCTGGAAATTGCCAAGCACCGCAATGGTCCATTACGCCGTTTAAGGCTCCGCTTTAGGGGAGATAGAATTAGTTTTTATGGGATGGAGACAAGAAGAGAGAAAGAATAATTCTCCTGCCCGAAGGAGGTGAGAATTAATTTATGGAAAGAGAAAAAGTATTAACTGGTGAAGAACTCAACCAGGCTTTTAAAGATGGGCTTAAATATTTAGAGGGTTTGGTGGGGAATAGAGAGTTAATTCTTGATTCTGGTAAAGTTCTTATTGCCCATTCGTCTGAGAGGGATATTCCTGGTTTTTTGGTCCATTTGAGATTTCCCACCAAAGAAGAAGATTATCATATAGACCCTAATAAGGGTTTAAAACAGGTTTATATACTTAAAAAGGATGTTCTCCATACGACAATTTTAGGAGACATCTTTCCTTCGGAGGAGTCACTCATTGGAAGTGGCTGGAGACGCACTGGAGAGATGGAGCTTAGGACAGTCTGGAGACCAGAAACACCAGAATATAACCACTTCATAGAAGAAAGAAAGCAGGACGCCTTAAGGGTTATGGATTGGCTTAAGCAAAATATCAGACAGTAATTTGTGCCGAAGGTGGGAGTCGAACCCACATGGTCTTTAAGGACCACACGATTTTGAGTCGTGCGCGTCTGCCAATTCCGCCACTTCGGCCCTTCGACAAACAAATTTTATCATTTTTCTTCTTGAGATTCAATAAAAATTGGCTTAAAATTAGCCTCATATGATTACTCTAACTGCACTTAGAGCCGAGAAAGCTTTCCAAATTGATGGTATCCCTTATCGGGTAATTGAATATAAACACACCAAAATGGGGCGGGGAACGGCTAATATTCGGGTAAAAGTGCGCAATCTTTACGATGGAACAATTGTCCAAAAAACTTTTATTTCTGGGGCAAAAGTCGAACCAATCGAAACCCAGACAAAGATAGTTCAATATCTTTACCAACAAGAGGAAGAGTTTTATTTTATCGATCCCCGGACTTATGAACAGTTTAGTTTAGCCAAACCAATAATGGAAGGTAAAGAGAAATTTTTAAAGGAGGGCGAGGAGGTAAAGATTTTATTTTGGGAAGATAAACCTTTAACGGTGGAATTGCCAACTTCACTAGTTTTTGAGGTAGTTTCTACTTCGCCGGGAATAAAAGGGGATTCGGTGACTGCTTCATTCAAACCAGCCACTTTGGATAACGGTTTAGTAGTTCGGGTGCCGTTGTTTGTTAATGTTGGTGATAAGATTAAAGTTGATACTAGAACCGGAGAATACCTAGAGAGAGTGGGTGGCGCTGAGGTCGCCCACCGAAAGTTTTGATTCGGCTTCAGATTCTCTCGCGAAGGGTCGATCGTTGTTAGATGGAATCCTTGGCGCTCGCAATGTGAAACCTCACAAAATTTGGTGGGCTCCCTACGCCAAGAAGAAAAGAGAAATGATAATTGCTCCCAGTTGGATCAACAACCCAGGAACTATCGGAACTCTTCTTTGATATCGATGTTGAAATGCAATTAGATTTTCTAAAAACTTTGTTCTTATCCCTAAAAAGAAATAAAATCCCTCGATAACATCAGCCATGACCGTGACAAAACAAGCCAAAACAATAATAATGGCTTGGTTTATATTTGGCAATGCTCGGCTGGCAATAAAAAAACCAGCCCCCAAACTTAAAATGATATCGAGAATAACAAATTGGGTTGATCTTTGAGTGGGTTGGCCAAATTTTTTGGTTTCTGAATACAAACTTGGGTTCCAATGGGGAATTAAATCTAGGAGAAAATGAGAAAAAAATGCTAAAGGAAGAGAGATTAAAGGATTGGGGATTTTTGTAGCAATGGTTGCTCCAACAATCGTATGTGGCAATTCAAGCACAGTGGAAATGAGTATACCATTGTTGTATTATAATCTCAACGATGTTGCCAGTTTTGTTGACCATCGGACCAGTCACTGTTTATAGTTTCAGCCTAGCGCTTGGAATAGGCTTTTTTCTGGGAGTTTTTATTGCTTGGCGGAGGCTTCGCGATTTGGGTTTGGATGAGGAAAAAATCTTAGATGCAATTATTTTAGGCTCAATCTGTGGCTTGGTTTTCTCAAAATTAATTTATTTCGCGGAATTTTATCCCCAAGGTGGTTTTTCTTTTTGGGGTGGATTGGCTGGTCTTTTTTTAATCTTTTTTTTGTTTGCCAGGGCTCAAAAATGGGATTTTTGGCAGATAGCCGATGAGCTAACTTTTGCTATTCTCCCATTTGCAGTTTTGGGCCAAGTTGGCGCCCTTCTTGATGGTAGTACTTTCGGAAAACCAACAGTTATGCCTTGGGGAATTTATTTTCCAGGATCGTTGATTCGGAGTCAACCGATTTCTTTGTTTATGGCTTTATCTTTTTTTACTATCTGGGTTTTTCTTTTACGAATTGAAAGGTATTGGCGAACTTGGGATTGGTATAAAAGCAAAGAGAGCGGATTCGTTTTTCTTTCGTTCCTGGGTTTAGGTTTTGCTACTACTTTAGTGGTTGATTTTTGGTCTTTGGCTAAGATATACTGGTTATGGTTAAAAATTATCCTTGGCTTGGTTTCAATCCTAGTGGTTGGACTAATCTTCCTTTATCGTTCAGGGAGGCTACATGGCAAAGAAAGACAAACAAAGTAAATTCATTCAAGTAATCACCTTTCCGGCCAAGGTTTTAGAACCAGTGAGAAATTTCTTGGCTGGCGAGGCAAAAAAATTGGAAAAACGCCGCCAAGACTTAACGAAAACCGATCCATTTAGTGACCCCCGGCGAGTAGTAGATAATGCTGCTTCTGATACCGAGGCGGCTGAACAAACAGGCCATGAACAGGTATCAGCCTTAAAAGAGCAGGTTAACCGGCGGTTAATTCAAGTTCATAAGGCGCTAACCAGAATTAAAATCGGGAAATATGGGACTTGTGAGAAGTGTGGAAAAATGATTGATACTGACCGACTGATGATTGTGCCTGAAGCCACCCTCTGCGCCAAGTGTGCCAAAAAAAGCCAGAAGTGATAGCTCCGAAGATTATTTCGTCAGAAACAAGGTTCTGCCAAAGGCAGGTTCTTATTTTTGAAGATAATGACGTTTTAGTTTTAGATAAACCCCCGGGAATGATTGTTAATCGGGCAGAAACCACAAAAAAGATTCAGACGGTTCAGGACTGGGTGGAGAAGAAAATAATACCAATACTACCAACAAGTACCAATAATACCAATGATTTTTTCCGTCGGTCAGGCATTGTTCATCGTTTA
>CAYIUX010000005.1:4935-22297 GCA_964366795.1 uncultured Gammaproteobacteria bacterium
AAGTACCAATAATACCAATGATTTTTTCCGTCGGTCAGGCATTGTTCATCGTTTAGATAAAGAAACAAGTGGATTACTTTTAGTTGCTAAAACACCTGAAGCTTTCGTCAATCTCCAGCGGCAATTTAAGGAAAGAAAGGTTCAAAAGCGATACTTGGCCTTGGTTCACGGGAAGGTGGAACCACAAGAGGGAGTAATTGAAGTTCCCATTGCCCGCAGTCCGTTTAACCGGGAGAAATTTGGAGTATTTTTAGGAGGTCGACCGGCGAGAACAAAGTATAAAGTATTAAGTATAAAGTATAAAGTATTAGGAAAGAAAGAGGAGTCTTTAACTCTTTTAGAGGTTAGTCCTGAAACCGGCCGGACCCATCAAATTCGAGTTCATTTGAAGTACATTGGTCATCCAGTGGTTGGTGATGAAAAATATGCCGGGAGAAAAACTGCCAGAGCGGATCGGAGATGGTGTCCACGCCAATTTCTCCACGCTTCATATTTAAGCTTTATTCATCCCAGAACAGGTAAAAAAGTCATCGTTTCTTCAAAATTGCCTTCCGATTTACAACAGATTATAATGAGCATAGCGAATTACAAGCTTTGCTTATAATGAAGTTGTCATGACCGACTTTCTTTTGGTTGCTTGGGTAGCCATTATTTTACTGGCGGCTTTTTTGGGCGGTTTTGCCGCCAAAAAAGCAAAACAACCAGCGGTTTTAGGATATCTTTTAGCGGGAATTGTTATTGGGGGAATTGCGGAGAAATTTCTACCAGATAAAGGTCCGGTTTCTTTCCTGGCAGAAATTGGAGTAGCTTTGTTAATGTTTACTTTAGGGTTAGAGCTCTCTTTTTCTAAGCTTCGTAAGGTTGGCGAAGTGGCTTTTTGGGGCGGGATGGTTGAAATTTTGTTGGTAATTATCACCAGTATTTTAATCTTTCCTCGATTTGGTTTTGATTTTTACTCCTCGCTTTTTTTGGGCTGCGCTTTCTCCTTATCTTCAACGGCAATTGTAGTTAAGTTGCTTTCAGAGCGGGGAGAAATTGATACCTTACCCGGAGAAATAATGTTGGGCTGGCTTTTAATTCAAGATTTGGCGGTTTTGCCGATGGTGGTTATCTTGCCGACAATTGCCACCGGCGGGGCAAGTTTTTGGACTTTATTTTTAAGTATCATAAAGGCAACTGTCTTTATGGCAGTTGTCTTATTTGTGGGGAAAAAGGTTGCCCCGATATTTGTCAGAAAAGTCGCTGATTTAGGTTCCCGAGAATTACTTTTACTTTCGGTGATTGCCTTTTGTCTTTTAACGGCAATTGTCACCTCTGCTTTAGGTTTATCGATTGCTTTAGGAGCATTTTTGGCAGGCTTGCTGATTGCCGAAACAGCTGAATCGCATGCAATATTTGCGGAAATTCGACCATTAAGGGATATTTTTTCCATTATATTTTTTGTTTCTTTGGGGATGTTTTTGCGACCAGAATATCTTTTGTCTCACTTTCCCTCAATTTTAGCCGTCTCCCTTTTAGTAATCGTCCTAAAACTTTTAATCGTTACCATTTTAGTTTTTTATCTTGGTTATCATACTAAAACGGCAATTATTGTTGGCTTGGGTTTAGTTCAGGTTGGAGAATTTGCTTTTGTTTTGTCAAGAATTGGAAGCAATCTTAACTTAATTGATGAAAATGTCTACTCCCTAATTTTATCGGTGGCAATAATGACGATTTTACTTACTCCCTGGTTTGTAGGGGGAGCGCCAAAATTTTATTTTTGGGCAAGGAAAGTGAGTCAAAAAAGACTACCACGATTGTATTACCTGCTATTTACCCGCTATGACCACCGCCTAACTACTTCAGAGTTGCCGTTAACTGATCACGTTATTATCTGTGGTCATGGACGGGTTGGAAGTTGGCTTGGTCGGGCACTTCAGCTTTTAGAGATTCCCTACATTGTCATTGATTATAATCATAAAATTATAAACGAGCTTAAAGAAAAAGGAGTTAGGGCTTTATATGGTGATCCAGCAGATATCGATGTTTTGGATTACGCCCAAATTGATAAGGCCAAGATTGTGGTGGTGGCAATTCCTGATCAGGCCACCCAAGAGATGGTTGTGACTAACTGTCAGACATTGAATCCCCAAATCAAGATTATTTGCCGAGCTCATCAAAAGGAAGCTCAATCAAGATTAAGTGCTTTGGGAGTAAACTGGATTATTCAACCAGAATTTGAAGCTTCGCTTTCAATTATTCATCGGGTTTTACAGTCTTTTGGAGTTGATAGGGAAGAGATTGCCGGGAAGATTAAAAGAATTAAAATTGAACATGGGATGGAATTATGATTTATGATGGTGAGCTTCTAAAAAGGCAATAATTTCTTCTTTTTTGCCAAGCACCTGAGCTTTAAAAATCTCGAGGGAATCTTGAGGAGTTCTTACGAGTCGATACTGGGGGTGATAATATGCGAATACTGAAACCGGGGCATTTTCCTGAAAAATAATTTTAAGAACCTCAGGGGTTAATCTGGCACTAAATCTCAATCCCGTGACTTCGCATACTGTTTTAAACACAGAAACACATTGTTTTTTAAATTCTGTTATCGTGGGAATCGGAGTATCAGCTGGGCCAAAAATAAGTCTGATTGGGTTTTCTGCCCGATATTTTTCTTTAAGGTAAGAAACAATTGCTGGAACCTCACTGATATGGGCGTAATAGTAATGAAACTTACGACCACCACTTTTCTGGCGAGGAATTCTTCGCAGATGAAAACCAAGAACAGTCAATTCGTCATAAACTTTTGGGATATGACTGGTGGTAGTAATATTCGCTTGACGGACAGGTTTTGAAAGAGGAAAGAAGGTGTCTTTATTCCTTTGGGCAATACCTGTTGTTAAGCGCTCCATCACGTTTGCGACCGAGGAGTATTTTGCCAATTGCTTTTTTAGTTCATCTTCATTAATGGAGGAAATGGGAATTACTTTCAGGGGATACATCTTCTGTCCTGGAAATTCTGGAGCCATGTATAACGAATCAACTTTTTTTCCAAAAGAGATTTTACCTTGACGGAGAAGTTTCAGAAGGATTGAAGATTTCGTTCCAAGTTCGCGAGCAAGGTCAGAAAGAGAAATTGTTGTTTCTACTGGTTTTAATGATTTGCCGGTTCTTTGTTCGTATCTAGTGACAATGTGGCTAGTCCACTGTCGCGTTTTTCGGAAATGCTTTGCCGCTGCGGTTAAAGCACCCTTTCTTCCTGGATGCTCAGCTTGCCATTCTTCGACCCACTTGATAATAGAAGCTTGGCGTTCACAGTGATGGTCTGTTTTTCAGGCGGAGGGGGCAAGGAGACTTCAATTATAACCGGCTTGCCTGGATTTTCTGCCCATTTTTTGTTGAGTTGTTGGCGGAAATCCTCAAGGGATTGCCTAATTTCTTCCCGAAATTTTTTCCCTATCCCTCGCACCCGTTGCTCACCCGATACTACTTGGGGTAACAGAGCAATTTTCCTAACCCCAGAACGAAGAACAGCATTTCTCACTCTTGTGTTTAATCCTAGGCAATCAATTTCGGCAAAATAAGCATCATTTTTGGGAAGTTGAATAACGTAAGGAATAGAGATTTCTACCCCCCTTTTTTCAGATAACCTGCGCATCCTTGGGGAAAGTAAGGCACGGGTAAGGACCTCTTGTTGGGTTGGGTAGATTGGTTTTTCTGTTTCTCTCACCGCCTTATTATATCTTATAGTAACTATGAAAACAATGTGGTAAAATTAATGATAGAGTAATAAAATATAAGTAAAGATGAAAAAACGCCTGCCCCGTTGGAGAGAAGAACAAAAAGAGCGAAAAGCCAATAAAACTCGACGTTTTGCTTTTTCTTGCTTGTTTTTTATTCTTTTGATTCTTCTGGTTGGTTTTGGTTATAAAATCTCCGGCTCAATTGGCAAAAGTATTTGGGATGGGAAAAATCAAATTAATTTAGCTTTTGATGCCCAACCAGTGGCGATTGCTTCTTTTAATCCTCAAGAAAACTCAGCAAACATTTTAATTATTCCCAATGGAACTTTAGTTGAAGCTGCCTGGGGATATGGTCCATACCGAGTAGAGTCGCTTTTTGGTTTAGGTGAGTTAGATGGTCGAGGTGGGGAGGTTTTAACCGCCAGTCTTCAAGAATATTTGGGAATACCCATTGACGCGTATGCGTCAATGCAAAGTGCAAAGTGCAAAGTGCAAAGTGCAAAAGAAGCCAAAGATTCAATTTTAGGAGTCTTCTTGAGCTTTCTTAAAAATGGTGGTAAGACAAATTTGACTAAGTGGGATTTATTCCGGCTTTGGTGGAAGATAAACAATATCCCCGAAGATAAGATAAAAATATTTGATTTAGATCCTCAGCTTTTAGAACAAATCATCAGTGGGTTTGCTATTGATGAAAAAATCAAAGAGGAAGATTTGGCGATTGCCGTTTTGAACGCCACAGATCAGCCAGGTTTAGCCACCAAAGGGTTAAGATTGGCAAGAAATATTGGGGGGAGGGTGATTGGAATAGGGGAGACAGAGAATTTCCAATTTCCAATTTCCAATTTCCAATGTCAAATAAGAAGTAAAAAAATTTATAAAAATAGTTATACAGTTAAGAAATTAAGCAAAATCTTTAATTGCGATTGGGGAGGAGAGAACTTGGAAGGACAAAGAGCAGAAGTAGTTTTGATAATTGGTCGTTAGAAAGAATCTTGGGGGGTTTCTCCTTCTCCGGTGGGTTCTACCTCTGGTTTTTCTTCATGAATTACCTCAGGGGGAAGATAGGGGATATAGTCAGTTCCCGAAGGGGCAAATGAGGGAAGATTGCGGAATTTTGGACTCCGAAAAGTTTCTCGAATAAAGATTTGCAGATTTTGACGGTCAACCCCCTTGACAAAAGCCTGATAGCGATTTCCGCCTTTAATAAAACGGACCAATCTTTGACCAAGATCATCAGGAAGGACGCCTAGATAGATTTTGGCTGGTGAAAAAACGCCAATGGTTCTTTTTTTAGGGACGAGTAAGACTTCTTCAGCATTGTCAAGTTGAGAAAGAACCGAAGGAGGAGCTAGGTGAACCAACTTGACTACTTTGGTTTTACCCGCTTCCTCTAAAAAAATTTCCTTTAATGGAAGCCGGCTAGATTTCGGGACGCCTCTTTTTTTGATTGACCTTAAGCCAATTAACCGTTTAAATCCCTTATTGGCAATCTGATTGAAGCGGTCAATCACCAAAACTTTTTTATAGGTTTTTCGCGCTTCATTTAGTTTCCCGAGTTCAAAATAAGCTCGCCCAAGGCGATTTAAAGCGGTGACATCTTGAGGCTGAATTTCAAGAATTCTTTTATTGACCTCAACCGCCTTCTCCCAAGTTTCGCTCAAGGCTGCCTGAATTGCTTGGTTTTCCAGCAAAGTAATATCCATTCTTGAATGAAGATATAATTTTGAAGATTAATTGTCAAGTTGTGGTAGAATTAGTCTTAATATGTCTGGACACTCAAAGTGGGCAACCATTCATCGGCAAAAAGAAAGCAAGGATGCCCGTCGGGGGCAGATTTTTACTAAAATTGGGAACGCCATTACCATTGCCGTTAAGGCTGGCGGAGGAATTACAGATCCGGAAAAAAATTTTAAGCTTCGTTTGGCAATTGAAAAGGCTAGGGCTATTAATATGCCCAAAGAAAATATTGAGCGGGCCCTTCGGCGGGCTCAGGGTAAACTGGCTGGCGAGATTGAAGAGATTACCTATGAGGGATACGGTCCTGGTGGAGTGGCGATTATTGCCGAGGCAGTAACTGATAATAAAAACCGAACCACCGCCGAAATTAAAAATCTTTTTGAAAGGGGAGGGGGGAGTCTGACTGGGCCAGGAGCAGTTTTGTTTCAATTTGAAAAGGCGGGGTTGATGACGGTTAAGAAAAATGCCAATCCGGACGCCCAGGTTTTAAAAATTATGGATTTAGGAGTCGAAGACGTGGAGGAGGCAACCGACGCAATTGAGGTTTATGCTAATCCCCAGGAAACCACTACGATAAAAGAGCAACTTCAGAAAGCAGGTTTTGAAGTTTTAGGAACAGAGCAGATTTTAAAGCCTAAAACAACCATAAAGATTAAAGATGCCCAAATTGCTGAGAAAGTTTTGAGGTTTATGGAAAATCTTGAGGAACACGATGATATTCAACGAGTTTTTGGCAATTTTGATATTCCCGATGAGTTGTTAGAGTAAACTAACGGTAAAAGTGATGGTTAAAAAGATCAAAATTAGTAAAAGGCAAAAATTTATCATCACCGCCATTTTATTGTCTGCGGGGTTGTTGATAATTCAACTGGCTCAGATTTCCTGGCGTTACCAGGCGATTGTGATCTTAACCGCCATAACATATTTTTTGGCTGCCTGGTCGCTAGCTGAAGGTTTAAGTGGGATTGAGTGGTTTACTGTCTTAATCCTTCCAAGTCTTTTTACTGCCGGGATTGGACTTTTTTATTTTTTAATACCGACTGCCTGGGGGACACGATTGCCGGTCATTGGACTTTATGGAGTGGGAATTTATGCTTTGTTATTGACCGAGAACATTTTTTCGGTGGCAGCCATCCGGACAATTCAGCTTTTACGAGCAGCCCAGGCCGTTGGCTTTCTTTTAACGATTGTTACCGCCTTTTTTCTTTACGATACAATTTTATCTTTCCGTTTAGACCCCTGGTTCAATTTTTTGTTGGTTGGGGTAGTTAGTCTACCCCTTTTACTTCAAGGATTATGGTGTGTTAACCTTGAAGAAAAAATTGGGCGAAAGATTTGGTTTTATAGTCTGGCCTTATCTTTAGTTTTAGGGGAAATTGCTTTGGCTTTTTCTTTTTGGCCAGTAACAGTGGCGATTGGGTCTTTAGGCTTGACGACCGGTTTATATACCGTTTTAGGACTGACCCAACACAAATTAAGTGAAAGGCTTTTCAAAAGGACAATTAATGAATATCTCGGCGTCGGTATTGCCGTTTTAATAATAATTTTTCTCACTACCCATTGGGGAGGTTAAATGGAAGAAAGAAAAGAAATTCCTCAACCATTGGTGGGAGAAATTCTTCAAGCAAGAAGATTGAATCAGCACCAGAGGGGTGTGATTGATTTTTCTGACAGTAGAGGATTGGGAATAGCAATTGAGCTACCGAAAAAACAAGCAGAATGCATCGCGAGTTATTTAACTAAAGAACCACCTGATAAATGGTATTTTTGGATCTATAAAGAAGAAGGATTTCCTGGTCGGCGGGGGGTTGTCATTGCTGGTCCGCTGAGTGAGCAAGATAAAAAAAGCCCTTATTTTTTAAGTGATGCCCAAATTGCCCGTTGGTTTAATCAATTTCTAAGCCCTCTTGGCAAAATAACCAGAGTTGAGGAAATTAATTCTATTGGCAAACTCTCATTTAAGGTAGGGGGAGACAAAGAGGTAGGTTTTCGAGAAATTTGGGACGCTTTCAAAGAAGAAGAAAGAAGAGAGAAAGAGGGTCAAAGAAAAACAGGGCAATATAAGAGAGAAATAGGGCGAATTCTTTTGAGGAAAGGGAAGACTTCTAGAGAGGGAGTAATAAGGCATATAGAAATTGGCAATAACGAATAAAACTTAAAAGAAACTTTCGAGGATTATTTTAAACTCCAAAAAATTTTTGAGACAGAGAAAAATAGGGGAGAGGAGAAACTTTTAACCCCAAAACAGACAGATACCCTATAATAACTATTATCCTTTTCACGAAAATTATAGGCTAGTTTTCACGAATTGGCAAAATTTTTTTGGGACTGCCAGTTGAGACAGTTTGATATAGTTGCCAAAAGAGGGTTGTGGATAACTTAAACATGGGGATATGAGAGCAAGCTTAAGTTGACAGACTTAAAACACGAAAGAGGATGACTCGATGACCCCTTTCACCATTACCCCCTAGAGGAGAGACGCCCTTAAAAGAGGATAAGAGCTTAAAGCGGTTTATACATTGTCGCACAATAATACTTTTGCGACATTATGGAGGGTTTCTTCCCTGGCAGAGCAAGTAAACTAATATAAGAAAAAGTTTTTGACAATTTACTTTCCTTTTTTTAATTATCACCAGGAACTTTCTTTTATATTTCTCCGTTATCTCTGTCAGTTTTTAAAAATGGCTTTCCCAACAAAACCCGAAATTTGACGCTCCCCTACTATAGGATGTTAGTCAAAAATTTTGAAAAATATTTTTGAAAAATTATAGAAAAACTAAAATTTTTTGGTTTTAGACGATTAAGCCGATTACCTAATCACCCTCCTTTGAAAAAAGGCCTTAAAAAGGCTTAGGAGGGCTTGTTGGGTTTGACAGACGATACCTTTTCTGGTTAAATATACTTCTCCTGTCTAATTTTTATGTCTGAAGTCTTAAAACCAGAAATTGTTTTCCCAAAAGAAATAAAAGAAACCCCAGGAATCTTGCGAATCGGGGTTGATCTTGATGGTAATGTTGACGAAATCGACACCTGGACCTGTCGTTTAATCAAAAGAGGTCTTGGAGTAAAGGTTGATTTAAGGAAAGGAGTAATCAATTTTTGGCTAGATAAATTACCAGAAATACAACAAATTCCTGGTGGACCAGCATTTGTCAATCAGATTTTTGAGAAATCTTTTATCTACGAAACGGCCAAACCAATTCCTGGAGCAGTTGAGACATTAAATAAATGGAAAGATCAAAACCATCAAATTTGGTTTATTACTGCCAGACCAAAAGAGAGTTTGGATCAGATAACTTTTGATTGGTTGGATCGAAGCGGTCTTAAGTGGGCAAAAGACAAAGTTTTCTTCCGCGAATTTTGGGGTGAGGATAGGACTCAATTTAAGGCTGACAAAACAACTATGCTTAATCTCCATGTCTTGATTGAAGACTACGCTGATACGGTAAGAATGTGTCATTCGCCTTTGATGATGGTTAAGTTAGTCCTCAAATATCCCTGGAATGTGACTGAAGTAATTGGCCCACAGGCAGTTCGTGTTAATAATTGGCAGGAAATGGACAAAATAATCCAAGACACTAGTCGTTGGCACTATTTTCTTCACTCGAAATAGCTTTGTGTCGCACAATATTGATGGTTCGTTAAGGACTCACCACAAGCACTTGCAAAATGTCGTATAATATTATTAATGCCTGAAGATAATCAAAAAATTTCCCGGACCGAGATTGATCGGTTGATTGAAGAGTTTTTAGAGAATTTAGAGATTGAGCGGAACTGCTCTCCCCTAACCATTCGTAATTATCGCCATTATCTTAACCGTTTTTCCTCTTGGTTAAAAAGAAATAATCTCCAAGGCGAGCCAGGTTCAATCAATTTAGAAATTATTAAAAAATATAGGGTATTTTTAGCCCGATTTAGCACGCCAAACGGAATTCCCCTTTCGCGTAGCACTCAAAGCTACCATGTGATAGCTTTACGGGCTTTCTTAAGATGGCTGATTAAGAATGACTATAAGACAATTCCCCCCGAGAAAGTTGATTTGCCAAAAAGTGAAAGCCGAAGCCTTAAGTTTTTATCTACCGAACAGGTGGAGCGACTTTTATCCCAACCTCAAATCTCCACACTTCGAGGCATGCGGGATGAGCATAGCTTGTTGCTTCGCAGAGCGCTCCGCAATAAAGCAATTTTAGAGGTCCTTTTCTCAACTGGGCTTCGGGTAAGTGAATTGGTAAAGTTAAATCGTGACCAGATTGATTTGCGGCGGCGAGAATTTGGGGTTATTGGTAAAGGAGGTCGACCCAGAGTGGTGTTTCTATCCCAAAGAGCCGCAGATTGGTTGAAAAAATATTTAGACGGACGGGAAGATTCTACTCAACCATTGTTTATTCGTCATCCAAAAAACCCGGAAAAAACAATTGGTAAGGAAATGCGTTTGACTGCCAGGTCAGTTCAACGGATTGTTGCCAAATATGGGCGAAAAGCACGCCTACCGATTGAAGTTACTCCCCATGTTATTCGTCATTCTTTTGCCACCGATCTTTTAATGGCCGGAGCCGATATTCGTTCAGTCCAAGAGATGTTGGGACATAAAAATATCTCAACCACCCAAATCTACACCCACGTTACCAATAAACAATTAAGAGAGATCCATGAGACGTTCCATGGTAAGGGAAAGTGAGAAGTTTACCCTGGGAGGTAAGCTTTTTTCCCCTCATATATCTCTTCTAGGGTTATGATTCCAAGCTGGAGTGCTCTAACAACCGCCGCAGTGCGGGATGGGACGCCTAGTTTTTCAAATATGCCAGGATTGTCTCCAGCCTTAAATCGTTGAGAAAAATGGTTCTTAACTGTTTGGGGACGTCGATTCAGCTCTCTGCCAACCTGAAAATTTGTATAGCCCCTAGCTGTCAAGATTAGGATCTTCAATTCTAGTTGTATAAGAGGTAGTTTTTCTTCCGGCACACCTTCTGGTTTTATAATATTGATTTGGATTTCTTCGAGGTCTATTATTCCCCATCTGATTGCTTCTATAACTGCTTCGGTTCGAGATTGAACGTTAAGTCTTTCGAAAATCCCACTATAACCATATTTTTTTTGCTGGGAAAAATGATTTTTAACCGTTGAGGGTCTACTTCCTAATTCTCTGGCAATCTTTCTGTTTGAATCGCCCATCGCTGCTCTTTTCAAGACTTCTAGTTGACAACGAGGAAGGAAGGGCTTTTCTTCTTCATTTAGCTCAAGACTCTCTGTTTGTCTTAAAGTGGAATCAAATTCTGTAAAGGACATATTTAAAGTCAAAAACCCAAGTTTAAACTTGGGCATTGGGGGTATTTTAATTCAAACCAGGTAAATTTTCAACATTTCCAAGTCCACAAAACATTTCGCAGGATATGATAATTTGTCAAGTGAAAAAAAGTTTATTTAGTTAAACAAGTAACGGCGGCAACTAAATCTTGAGGTTTGGAAAAGCGCATCAAAATTACTCCTTGAGTATCTCGACCCAAGCGAGGAATATTTTTCAAAGGTAGTTTGATTACCTGTCCCCTTTTATTAGTAATGACTACTTGGCTGATATTTTGATCCACTAAAAGGGACTCAACAATTTTGCCAGTTTTTTTAGTTACATTAGCTACTTTAACCCCAATTCCACCCCGTTTTTGCACTGGATGGGCCTTAATACCGGTCCTTTTACCTAAACCATTTTCCATTATCACCAAAACATCGCGGAAAAATCGCCGCCGTCTATCTTTTATTTTTGCTTGCTGGGCAGAGAAAACCTCCATTCCTACTACACAGTCTTCCTTTTTCAATCTAATCCCTCTAACACCAATAGTATCCCTTCCAGTCGGGCGGACATCTTTTTCCTCAAAACGAATTGATTTGCCATCATGGGAGACGAGTAAAACATGGTCGGTGCCAGAAGTTGGTTTTACCCAACGAAGTTCATCTCCACGATTAAGTTTAATGGCAATTAATCCTGAAGAACGAATATTGGAAAATTTGGCTAAGTTTGTTTTTTTGACTACTCCATTTTTGGTTACCATTAGTAGATATTTAAATTTTTCTTCTTTAAGATTTTCTGGTAAATTAAGAACCGAGTGGACTTGCTCTCCCTGGTCAATATTGAGTAAATTAATCACCGCCTGGCCCTTGGAAATTCTTGAGCTGTCGGGAATTTCCCAGGCACGAATGGAAAATACCCTACCTTTATTGGTAAAAAATAGGACCTGGTCATGAGTGTTTCCGGTTAGAAGTTGTGCCACTTCATCAGTCTCTTTGGTGGCCATGCCCTTTACTCCCTTGCCCCCCCGGCGTTGACTTCGATAAATACCAACAGGTAATCTTTTAATATAGCCTGTTTTGGTAATAGTAATTAAACAAGATTCCGAGGGGACCAAATCTTCTTCAGAAAACTCCTCAAGTTTTTGGCGATAAACTTTAGTTCTTCTTTCGTCCTTGTATTGCTCTTTAATTTTTAATAATTCATCTTTAATAACTTTAAGAATTTTTGTAGGTTGGGTTAACAAACCACTTAAGTATTTAATCAATTTTGCTGTTTGCTCATATTCTTCTTCGATTTTGCGTCTTTCTAAGGCAGCCAGACGTCTAAGTTGCATCTCTAAAATGGCATTAGCCTGAAGCTCGGTTAAAGAAAACCTTCTCATTAAATTTATTCTGGCGGTATCAACATCTGGCGAGCGGCGGATGGTTCGGATTACCGCATCCAAATTATCTAAAGCAATTTTTAAACCTTCCAAAATATGTACGCGTTGCCTGGCACTTTCGAGCTCAAAAAGCGTTCGTCTAGTGACTACTCTTTGGCGATGTTTGATAAATTCAATCAAGACTTGCTTAAGATTTAAAGTTAGAGGAGTGCCATCAACTAGGGCAACCATATTCACTGGAAAGGTTGTCTGCATTGGAGTATGTTTATAAAGGTTGTTAAGGATTGCTTTTGGTTTGGCAGTTTTTTTCAAATCAAGAACAATTCTTAACCCCCGACGATCTGATTCATCTCTTAAATCACCGACCCCATCAATTTTTCTCTCTTTTATTAAATGGGCAATTTGAGCAACCAATCTTGCTTTGTTTATTTGATAAGGAATTTCGCTAATAATTATTTGGAGTTCATCACCACGAGCCTGCTCAATATTAGCGACGGCGCGCATCAGAATTTTCCCCCTTCCGGTAGCATAGGCCTGAAGAATATCTTGGCGATTGTAAATTGTTGCTCCGGTTGGAAAGTCAGGTCCTCTTATAAATTGCATTAATTCTTCCACTGTAATTGGGGAATCAAATGAGATTTCTTCCAATTGAAGAGACTGTTCTCCAAGGTCAATTTTTTTTATGACAAAGTGGTTCTTTCTCTGTTTGTTTGGTAGCAGTACTTTTCCTTTGTCGATTGTTTGAACAACGGCGTCGACAACTTCGCCTAAATTATGGGGAGGAATTTTCGTTGCCATGCCGACGGCAATTCCCTCAGACCCCATTAGTAGAAGATTTGGCAGCCTTGCCGGCAGATATATTGGCTCTTGGAGGGTGCCATCAAAATTGTCGCGAAATTCGACCGTGTTTTTTTCGATATCAGACAACATTTCCTGGGTGATTGCTGCCAACCTGGTTTCAGTGTAACGCATCGCCGCCGCGGAGTCACCGTCGATTGAGCCAAAATTTCCTTGACCATCAATTAGGGGGTATCTCATGGAAAAATCTTGGGCTAAGCGAACCAAAGCGTCGTAAACTGATATATCACCATGGGGGTGATATTTTCCTAGAACTTCACCAACAACCCTTGCTGATTTGGCAAAGTGGGCGCTGTGCGTAAGTCCCACTTGGTGCATGGCGTAAAGAATCCGCCGATGAACAGGCTTAAGACCATCGCGAACATCGGGCAGGGCTCGGGCAACGATCACGCTCATGGCATAGTCCAAATAGGACTTTTTTACTTCTTCGGTTATTTCTACCGGTTGAATTTTTCCGATTTCTGCCATTTTTACTTTTGGAATGCTTGCTGATAGGTTTTGATTGCCTGTTTAATGAACGCTAAAGCGGCTGCCCTGCTTCCCCATCCCTTAATCTTTATTTTTTTATTGGGTTGAAGTTCAGCGTAATTTTCCCAGAAGTTGACAATTTCTTTTTTTAAATGGGGAATGAGGTCATTAAGGTCTTTAATCTGTTCAAATCTCGGGTCATTAGCGGGTACGGCGATGATTTTATCGTCCCCCTCTCCAGTGTCAATTATTTTTAAGACCCCAATGGGGCGACAGGCAATTAAACAGCCAGGAAAGGTGGGAAAGGTTGATAAGACCATAATATCAACTGGGTCGTTGTCTGCTTTATTGAGAGTTTGAGGGATAATTCCGTATTCTGTTGGGTAAAAAACCGCCTCATATAAAACCCGATCAAGTTTAAAGACCCCCAACTTTCTGTCATATTCGTATTTATTAGTTTTTCCTTTTGGAATCTCCACCAAACAATAAACCTCTTCTGGGGGGTTTTTTCCGCTTGGCAAATTATGGATTAAACTATTGTCCATTCGATTTAAATATCTAAACAACCCACTTTAGATATCTAAAGTGGCAAATTTTGAATGACTTTGAATATATCTTTTTCTTGGTAAAACGTCTTCCCCCATTAACATACTAAAAGTTTCATCAGTTTTTTGGGCATCCTCGATAGTTACTTTTTTTAAAGTTCTTTTTTCCGGATTCATTGTTGTTTCCCAAAGTTGTTCGGGATTCATTTCTCCTAGTCCCTTATAACGTTGAATACTAAGATTTTTGATAGATTTTTTTTGTTGTTTAAACTCAGAAATAATCTTTTCCTTCCCTTCATCATTATAAGCATAATAAATTTCTTTACCAATCTGAATTTTGTAAAGTGGAGGGAGGGCAAGATAAAGAAAACCTTGATCGATTATTATTGACAGATGGCGATAAAAAAAAGTCAAAAGAAGGGTGGCGATATGAGAGCCGTCAACATCGGCGTCGCACATGATAATAATGCGTTGATAGCGTAGTTTTTTAGGATTTAGAGTCTCCCCTATTCCCATTCCTAAAGCAACAATTAGGTCTTTTAATTCTTCAAATTTAATAATTTTATCAAGTTGAGCTCGCTCGGTATTAAGAATTTTACCTCCCAATGGTAAGATAGCCTGGAAGCGTCGGTCTCTTCCCTGCTTTGCTGAACCACCGGCTGAATCACCCTCGACAATATAAAGCTCAGATAAAGCCGGATTTCGTTCCTGACAATCGGCTAATTTCCCTGGCAAAGTTAAGCCGGTTAATTCTCCCTTTTTTAAAACCGCTTCCTTAGCCGCCCGAGCCGCTAAACGCGCTCTGGCGGCCAGGTTAATTTTTTCAATAATTTGCCGGGCATCGCCTGGGTGTTCCTCAAAGAAAATATCAAGTCCCTCCTTGACTACTGTCGCCACTAATCCCTGAGCCTCGGGATTATTTAATTTGGCTTTAGTTTGCGACTCAAATTGAATTTTATCAGTAGGAATTTTAACCGCCACCACCGCCGTTAGTCCCTGAACAGTATCCTCTCCGGTAAATCCATCTCCATCCTTAATCGCCCCAATTTTTTTGGCATAATCATTAACAGCGCGAGTTAAAGCCATCTTAAAACCCGTTAAATGAGTCCCTCCGTCTTGGGTGTTGATGACGTTGACAAAAGAGCAAATGTTCTCCGAGAAACTGTCATTGTATTGAAGAGCTGCCTCAACCTTCACGCTATCAGCCTCGCCGGGGATATAAATCGGGGCGTTGAGGGTTTTTTTATTACGATTGAAATAGGTGACGAGAGAAACAATTCCCCCCTCAAAGTAAAAGTTAGCCAGACGGTTCTCTCGTTCATCATAAAGATTAAACTTTAATTGAGGAATCAAATAGGCTCTTTCCCGAATCAATTCTTCGATAGTTTTATAGTTAAAGGTAATGTCTTTAAAAACCTGTTTATCGGGTAAAAAAGTAGTAATTGTTCCGGTATTGTTGGCTTTGCCAATTTGCCTAACGGAAGTGATTGGTTTTCCCCGTTTGTATTCTTGGGCGTAAGCCTTGCCATTACGGTGGACTTCAACCTTAAACCAAGACGATAAGGCGTTAACCACCGAAGCGCCTACTCCATGGAGCCCGCCGGAAATTTTATAAGTTTTGTCATCAAATTTGGCTCCGGCGTGAAGTTTTGTCATCGCCAACTCTAATGCCGGGATTTTATAGCGAGGATGAGGTTCTACTGGAATACCTGCTCCATTGTCCTTAACTTGAGCACAACCGTCTTTTTCAAGAGTAACCCAAATTTCATTCGCCCGCCCGGTTAAAGCTTCATCAATGGAATTGTCAATAATTTCGGTGATTAAATGGTGGAAACCCTTTATGTCGGTTGAGCCAATAAACATTCCCGGTCGGCGGCGAACTGGCTCTAGTCCCTCAAGTACCTTAATTTGGGCAGCGGTATATTCAGGCATACAACTATATTTTAATTGATTTTGGGTATGAAAGCAAGAGATTTCCGACCACCAACTGAGGATTGGCGTTTGCTTTTAAAAGTTGCAATGATTGTTGAATCAGATGAAGGGTTTTGGTGATTTGAATGGGGGTTGTTGGTGGAGACAAGGAAATTTTTTTTCGCAGGGCCTCTCTTAGGGTTGTTAACTGAATTTGGCAAAATTCAATCGCCTGCTTCCGATTTTGGGAATATTCTTCAGCCATAAGTATTCGTTCTCCAGGACTTGATTTTAAAATCTTAATGAGGATTGTCTCATCAGATTCTGTGCTTGGTTTTATTGGTAAAGATATTATTTGGCAGCGAGAAATAATTGTAGGCAGCAAAGTTTCTTTGGTTTGAACAGCAAGAACAATCATCGAAGCGGCTGGTGGCTCCTCTAGGGTTTTAAGCAAAGAATGCTGGGCTGGGAGAGTAAGCTGGTCAGCATCGCTGATTAAAGCTACCTTCATCCTTCCCAAGTATGGTTTTAGAAAGAGTTTCTTTTGGAGCTCTCGAATTTGACCAATCTTAACCGAGTCTTTGGTTTCAATTAAAATAAAATCGGGATGGTTAGTAATTTTTTTACCTAAAATTTCCTCAACAATTTGAAGCGCCCTTTCCAGCCGCGATTGAGTGTCGCCCCCGGTAATCAAAATTGAGTGAATCATTATTTCGCAAGAAACAAACTTGTTTATGTTGACATTTTATCATTAATCCAAGATAATGGTAAACAGAATGCCTGATACTGCCCAATCGCTGATTGATATCTTAGTTACCCAAAAAAGTCTTAGCGCCGAGCAGGGGGAAAAACTTAGGCTTGAACAGGTTAATACTGGCAAGCCTGAGAAAGAAATCATTGTTGGCAGTAATCTTGTTTCTGAGGAAGAGCTTAACAAAGCCGAAGGCCTTCTAATTAATGTTCCTTTTGTCGATCTTGGGGAAAAAGCCGTCTCCCCTCAAGCTCTCTCTCTGCTTCCCCAGGCAGTCGCCCAACGCTATAATTTAATTCCTTTTGACTATAACAAGACGCAAAATCTTTTATCGGTAGCGATGGTTAATCCGTTAGACCTTGAGGCAATTGAGTTTATCGAGAAAAAGTCTGGGGCTAAAATAAAACCATTTATTTCCACTTTAACCCAAATTCAGCAGGTTGTTACCACCGCTTACGCTCAGAGTTTGGCAGCTGAGGTTAAAGCGGCCATAGGCGAGGCAGCTCCTGAACCGCTAGAGGCCAAAGCGATTGATATTACCAGGTTAGGTGAGGTTATTCGAGAAGCTCCGATTGCCAAAATCGTTTCCACCATTTTGGAGTTTGCCATTAAAGCCCGCGCTTCTGATGTCCATATTGAACCTCAAGAAGATAAAACCAGAGTTCGTTACCGGATTGATGGTATTTTACACGAAAAATTAATTTT
>CAYIUX010000006.1:0-11412 GCA_964366795.1 uncultured Gammaproteobacteria bacterium
AGGCAGATATGGAAAAAGGGCAAATGCGCTGTGAACCAACAGTAAATTTAAAAATTGTCAAAAATGGTAAAACACAGTTTACTCCTTTGGTGGAGATAAAAAACATTAATTCATTTAGATTTGTCCAAAAGGCAATTGAATTTGAAATTGGTCGCCAACTTGAGGAGTTTAGAACAACGGGTATAGAAAAACAGCCAGGAAATAAGACTACTCGAGGTTGGGATGAAACCTTAGGAGAAACTGTGCCTCAAAGAGAAAAAGAAGAAGCGGCTGATTATCGTTACTTTCCCGAACCGGATATACCTCCGATGAGATGGGACAAATTTACAATTAATAATTTACAATTAACAATTCCTGAATTGCCAGGTCAGAGAGTGGCTAGATTTATTAAGCAATATGGTTTATCAAAATATGATGCAGTAATTTTAACCGAAACTAAAGAGAAGGCAGAATATTTTGAACAATCGGTAAAGGCAGGTATAAAACACAGAGTTGAACCTAAAAAGATTGCTAATATGATTATTAACAAGCGGGTAGACATTGAGAGAATTGCACCAAAGGATCTGGTAAAGAAAATCATAAAGAAAAAAGCAGGGTTAATTATCAGCGAAGAACAACTTCGGAGGGCAGTAGGGGAGGTGTTAAAAACAAACCAAAAGGCGGTTGAAGATTATCAAAAAGGGAAGACTACGGTAATTGAATTTTTAGTTGGACAAGCGATGGCTCAAACTAAAGGTAAAGCTAACCCAAATCAAACCCGTAAATTGCTTCTTGAAAAATTAGGGTGAAAACAGTTATTATTTTAAATAATGAGCGAGACTGAAACCAGACCTTCCTACGAAGAACTATTAGCTCAACGTAACCAATTAATTGAAGAGCTTACCTTTGATGAGTTAACTGGACTTTATCGAACTGAAAAATGGGGACGAAAAGTTATTTTAGAAAGAGTCAAACAAGCTCTTCAGGGCTCTCAAAATTTAGTTTTAGCTTTATTTGATATTCGAGGATTAGGAGTTATTAATAATTCATATGACCATGAAACTGGTGACCAAGTATTAAAGACATTTGCTGATAAACTAAAGGAGATTGTAGGAGAAAATGGATTGGGAATGCGATCACATGCCAGAGGGGATGAGTTTGGTGTTTTATTTCTTGGACTTAAGACGGAGGAAATTGAAAAAAGACTTCGTGAGTTTCAAAACAAAAGATTGAACTGGGAAACCCAGGAGGCTAGTGGAAATATCTCGTTTACTTTGGGGATTGTGGGACTTAAAGAAATTAAGGAGAGTGAAAAAATGACAGAAGGCGAATTATTTCAGGCTCTGTGGAAATGCGCATCAGAAAAAGAACGAGAGGAGCACCGAAAAGCCAATGGCTAAGTTTACTCATCTTCATGTTCATTCAGAATATTCACTTTTGGATGGTTTGGCGAAAATCGACAAACTTTTTGCTAAAGCCTTAGAGCTGGGAATGGACTCTTTAGCCTTAACTGATCATGGAGCGATGTATGGAGCAGTTAAGTTTTACCTAACTGCTAAGGAGTTTGGGTTGAAACCTATTATTGGAATGGAAGCTTATATGGCGACCCGCTCTCGATTTGATAAACAGGTGGACATGGACTCCGACCGTTACCACCTAATTCTTCTGGCTAAAAATGAAGCTGGATATAGAAATTTAATTAAGCTAACCACCCTAGCTCATCTTGAGGGATTTTACTATAAGCCTCGGATTGATATGGAGATTCTTCGCCAATGCTCCGAAGGCCTAATTGCCACCTCCGCTTGTTTGGATGGGGAAATTCCTCAACTTTTAATTAAAAATAAAGAAAAACAGGCTGAAGAGAAGGCTCACCAATTTCAAGAAATTTTTGCCAAGGACTTTTATTTAGAGATTCAACATCACCCACGGCAGGAGGGTCAAGAAGAGGTTAATAAAAAAATTATCGCCCTTTCTCGAAAATTAGGTATCCCCTTGGTAGCCACTAATGATGTTCATTATGTTGAGGCAGATGATGCCGAGGCCCAAGATGCTCTACTGGCAGTTCAAACCCAAAAAATGATTAAAGATAAAAACCGACTATCGATGATTGATTCCCCTGATTTTTATCTTCGCTCTCAAGAGGAAATGGCTGATGCTTTCAAAGATTATCCCGACGCTATTGAAAACACCCGGAAAATTAGCCGGGAATGTAATTTAGAAATTCCTGTTGGAAAATGGATTTTACCAAATTATCCCCTGCCAGAAGGGGAAACGGCTGAAGAACATTTGAAAAAATTGACCTATGAAAGACTGAAAGATCGTTATCAAAAACCCACCCAGGAGATTTTAAAACGACTTGATTATGAGCTAGAGGTAATTTGTCGCAAGGGGTTTGCCACCTATTTTTTGATTGTTCAAGACTTTGTAAACTGGGCAAAACAGCAGAAAATTAGGGTTGGACCAGGAAGAGGTTCGGTTGCCGGTTCCCTTGTCTCTTATGTTTTAAGAATTACTTCAATAGATCCTTTAAAACACCAAATTCCCTTTGAAAGATTCTTAAATCCCGACCGGCCAACCCCCCCAGATATTGATTTAGATTTTGCCGATGACCGACGAGATGAGGTGATTGCATACGTGACCGAAAAATATGGCAAAGATAAAGTTGCCCAGATTATTACTTTTAACATCATGAAAGCCAAAGAATCAATTCGGGATATTGGTCGAGTTTTAGGAATGCCCTATTTGGAACCAGACAAAATTGCCCGTTTAATTCCTTTTGATATGTCAATCTCTCAGGCTTTAAAAACTGTTCCGGAGTTGGCCAGTTTTTATCGTCAACCAGAATTTAAAAAACTTTTAGATTTAGCCCAAAAGGTCGAAGGAGTTGCCCGGCATGCTTCGACCCACGCGGCTGGGGTGGTTATTGCCGATAAAGATTTAACTGAATACACTCCACTTCAAAAAGAAACACGGGGAGAGAGAATAATTACCCAATATGATATGTACGACCTTGATTTAAATCAAGCAGTCGTTCCTGGACAAGCAATTGGATTGCTTAAGATGGACTTTTTAGGGTTGCGCAATTTGACCATTCTTGAGAGAGCGGTTGAATACATTAAACAGATTAACGGTCAAGAGATTGACCTTTCGGAAATTCTCCTTGATGATAAACCGGCCTTTGAAATGATTGCCTCGGGGGAAACCACCGGTATCTTTCAACTAGAAAGCGCTGGAATGCGTCGGTTAGCCCGCAAACTCAAACCAAATAAATTTTCTGATATTGCGGCGATGGTTGCTCTTTTTCGACCAGGTCCAATGCAATGGATTGATGAATTTATTGCCAGCAAAAATAATCCTCGGTTAATCCATTATCCCCATCCCGACCTTAAGCCTATTTTAGCTAGCACTTACGGTATTGCCGTTTATCAAGAACAATGTATGCAGATAGCCAACGTGATGGCTAAATATACCATGGCTGAGGCAGATAGACTTCGGCTAGCAATTGGCAAAAAGAAAAAGGCTATCATGACTCGGGAAAGGAATAGATTTATTGAAAAAGCCCAAGCTGCTGGGTATAAAAAAGAAATTGCCGAAAATGTCTTTGATTTAATTGAGAGATTTGCCGGATATGGGTTCAATAAGGCTCACTCGACCTGCTATGCCATGATTGCTTATCAAACTGCCTATCTTAAGGCTCACTGGCCAGTTGAGTTTATGGCAGCCCTACTGACGGCCGAAGCAGTCGGTTCTTCCGGTCCGGCTAAAGAAGAAAAAATCGCTTTAGCGGTTGAGGAGTGTCGGCGAATGGGAATTAAAGTTTTACCTCCGGATGTTAGTCAATCAAAAGTGGGTTTTACTATCGAAGATGATGCCAATTCTTTAAATGGAATGGCGATCCGTTTTGGTTTATCAGCAATCAAAAATGTAGGTGAGGCAGCAATCAAAGTAATTTTAGATTCTCGAGAGGTGGGAGGAGAGTTTAAGTCTCTAATGGATTTTTGTCAAAGAGTTGACCAACAAAAAGTAAATAAAAGAGTTTTAGAAAGTTTAATTAAAGCCGGAGCAATGGATAAATTTGGTAAAAGAGCGCCAATGCTCTCTGGATTAGATAAGATTAGAGCCAAAGGAGTAATTAGCCAGCGTCAACAGGCTAATGGACAGGAGAGTCTTTTTGAAACCCAACTAGTCTTGGGGAAGATAGTCTTCCAGACATGGAAGAATTTACTCGTCAGGAGTTGTTATCATTGGAAAAGGACCTTTTGGGTTTCTATTTGACTGAACATCCGTTAACGCCGATTTTATCAGTTTTAGCATCTCAAAGATCGCATCGAATTTATGACTTAAGACAAATTGAAAAAAGAGGTCAGCCAGTTAAAATTGGCGGGGTAGTTACTGGCATAAGAATTGTTTTGACTAGAAATCAAGCTCAAGAAATGGCTTTTGCCAAAATTGAAGATGATAGTGGTTCAATCGAAGCGGTGGTTTTCCCTAGGGTCTTTTTAAAAACTAGAGAATGCTGGGTAAAGGATCGGATTATTTTAGTTAAAGGAAGAATTGAGTTAAGAGAAGAAACTCAAAATTTAGTCGTTGAGGATGCCTCTCCATTAGAAGCAAGCGAGGAGAACGTTTCTGCCAAAGATAAATCAGCAGCTGGCTGGGATTTTGAGGTAAAAATTCCCTCACAAATGTCCCCCAGAAAATTAGTGGAATTAAATAAACTTCTAAAGCAGAATCAGGGCAAAGATAAAGTCGCCTTACTGTTTGTTGACAATCTTGGTCGAGCCAGAAGGATGGTTTTGCCTTTTGGAATTGATTATAGTGAAAACTTGACGAAGAAAATCAGGGAAATTATCGGCGAGTAAAGTTAAATTGCCTCTTGACACGTATTGGTAGAAATTGTTACTCTTAAATCCCAGAGCCAACTCTGGATTTTTTGCGGCTAAAAAATGTAAATAGCAATGATTAAAACAATATGGACAGAAAGATAAATCTGACGCAAGAATTTAAAATTGAAACCACCGAGAGGTGGTTATTTTTTGCCCGTAAGGCAAAAAACAAGCTTTGCTTATTTTTTTAATTATGAGTACAGATTATTTTAAGGTTTCATCATACGAAGGGAAAAAAGGTGAAATAAAAAAAGTAGTTCTTCTTTATTCTGGGGGACTTGATACTTCGGTAATGCTCAAATGGATTCAGAATGAGTATAAAGCTAAGGTTATTGCTTTGACAGTTGATATTGGTCAACAGGCTGAAAATCTTGAGGAGGCTCGCCAAAAAGCCTTAAAACTGGGAGCGATAAAGGCTTTTGTAATCGATGCCAAGGATGAGTTTGCTGAAAGTTATATTGCCAAGGGAATTAAAGCTAATGCCCACTATCAAGGAAAATATCGTTTGTCAACTCCCCTAGGTAGACCACTTTTGGCGAAATGGGCGGTCCAAATTGCTCAACAAGAAGAGGCTGATTGTATCGCTCATGGATGTACTGGTAAAGGGAATGACCAAGTCAGAATTGAGGGGACCGCCCTAACTTTAAATCCTGATATTAAGATAATTGCTCCGGTTCGAGAATGGAATATGGGTAGAGATGAAGAATTAGTCTATGCCAAAAAACATGGAATTCCCGTTAAACAAACAGTCCAACGCCCCTATTCTTATGATGATAATATGTGGGGAGTAACTGGAGAGTCGGGTGAGATAGAAAACCCAGCTCTTATTCCTCCTTTGGAGAAAATTCTTCAAGTGTGTTGTCTGCCAGAAAAAGCTCCAAATAAACCTGAATTTATCACTTTAGAATTTGTTAAAGGGATACCGGTTTCTTTAAACGGGAAGATTTATAAATTGGCAGATCTAATTATTAAGCTCAACAAAATTGGGGCAAAACACGGAGTAGGGATTACCCATCACTTAGAGGACAGGGTGGTTGGTCTTAAAGTCAGAGGCGTCTATGAGGCGCCAGCGGCTGAGATAATTATTACCGCCCACTGGAACCTGGAAAAATATGTTTCAACAAGACAAGAAAACGAATTTAAAGAAATTATTGATGAACGTTGGGGCTATCTTTGTTATGGAGCCTTATGGTATGAACCTCTAATGGCAGATCTTAATGCTTATATAGATAAGGTTAATGAAAAAGTAACCGGAAAAGTAGTAGTAAAGCTATTTAAAGGAACCGCCGAAGTGGTGGCCCTTGAGACACCTAATACTATTTTTGATGAGAAACTAGCCACCTTTATGAAATCAACTGCCTTTAATCAAAATGCTAGCCCAGGCTTTATTGAAATTTATACTTTACAGATGAGATTAGCCCAACAAGCAGAAGAAACTGCTCTTTTGTCAATTGGAAAAATTGCTGATAAAAAACAGCTTTTGCCAGTTGCCCAAAAACTTTTTACCTTAAAATACAAACTTTTTGCAACTACTGGTACTCACTTTTTCCTCAAAGAAGCAGGAATTCCTAGTATTTTAGTTTATAAAATTCGCGAGAAAGGAAAACCAAATCTTCTAGAACAGCTTAATCAAAATAGATTTGACTTAATTATAAATATTCCAAAAGGTAGGGGTTTCAAAAAAGAAATAACTGATGGAAAAATTATTCGTCAAAAGGCAATTGAAACAGGAACAACACTGGTAACCAGCCTTGAGGTAGCGGAAAACTTAGCGGAAAAGCTTTACCAAGCAAAGTTTGGCAAAAATCAAAATTTATGAGTTCTATCCTAATTAAAAATGCTGAGTATTTGGTGACGATGAATAAAAAAAGGGAAATTCTTCGCAACGTTTCTTGTTTAATTGAAAATCAGCAAATAAAAGAAATCCCTACAAGAAAAAATCAGGCAGATAAAATTATTGACGCTTCTGGAATGATTGTTTTGCCAGGATTTATCAATTGCCACCATCATATGTTCCAGTCACTTTTTCGAAATGTTCCCTATCTGCAAAATCAGAGGATTGATCGTTGGATTACAGGAATGATGGCAATGGGTCAAGAAGTTACTCCCGAAGCTTCTTATTGGTGTGCAATGACTGCTATAGCAGAGTTGCTTTTGTCTGGTTGTACGACTACTGCTGACTTTTTCTATATCTCTCCGGAAAACAAAGAGGAAATTCTCGAAATGATAATTAAAGCAGCTGAGGACATTGGCATGCGCCTTCATTTATATCAAGAAAGTGAAGCATTGATAGAAAAATACCATCAGCCTGGGAGATTTTCGATGCTTCGTATCGGCTTGGGAATTTGCGCACCCTTTACAAAGCCAAAGAGAGACTTTGAAAAAATAGCTAAGTTAGCAAGGAGGTACGGAGTGAATCTACAAATTCATGTAGCTGAATCAGAATTTGAAGTGAATTATTGTTTAGAAAAATACGGGAAAAGACCCGTTTTTTATTTGCAAGAGATAGATTGGAAAAATCATGATGTTAGCTATGTTCATTGTATTTATTTAGATAAAGAAGAAATAAAAGCTTTAGGACGGTCTAAAACCTGTGTTATTCACTGTCCAATTTCTAACGCTCGTGGAGAGGGTATCGCGCCAGTTACAGAAATGCTTGAAGAGGGAGTGATTGTTGGTATTGGAGTTGATGGAAGTGCCGGAAATGATTCCTCAAATATTTTAGAAGAAATGCGTTGGGCAAGAACTCTTCAGGGAGCAAGGCCAGGCTTTACTTATCTTAAGTCTTCAGAGGTTTTAGAAATGGGGACAATTGGAGGAGCAAGAGTTTTAGGCAGAGACGATATTGGGAGCATCGAGGTTGGGAAGGCGGCTGACATCGCCGTTTTTGATCCAAGAAACAAAATTTCTCATGCGGGAGCGGTTTGTGACCCCGTAGGTTCTTTAATTACCTCTCAAGCAATTCCAGCAGAATATGTAATTGTTAATGGGAAGATAGTAGTTGAGAAAGGAACATTAAAAACAATTGATTTAAATGATATTGTTCGACGACAAAATAAATATGCCAGAGAGACAGTTGAGAAAGCTGAACGAAAAACCGGGAAGCCATTAAGTAAAATTATTTGGAAGAAAGCGATTAAAAATTGACAAACTCAAAAATTAATGAAGCAGAGATTGAGATTACAATGCGGTGTAATCTCAATTGTGAGGGATGTTATAAGTGGGACTCAAGGCATATAGGAAGAGAGTTATCTATAGATGAGTGGGAAAAAGTAATTGATAATCTTAAGACCTGCGGAATAAAACTAGTCAATTTGATTGGGGGCGAGCCAACAGTTGTTCCTAAAATTGACGAGCTAATTTCTTATATTAATTCCAAACCAGGGATTGACTATATCTTTTCGACTAACGGAGTAATTGCCGAGCCTATTTTAAAAAAATTACTTAAGGCAGGACTTAAGAATGTAATTGTTAGTGTTGATGGGATTTTTAAGGAGAGTGAGATAAGAGAGAAAAAATATGAAGATAGAGTTTATAAATCAATTGTTGGTCTTAAACTATTGCGGCAACTTAAAAAAGAAGGAGTAAAAGAACTTTCCGCCAATTTTACGGTGATGCGAAAAAATATTGATCAGATTTTGCCAACCCATGAAATGTTAGCAAGCGAGGGATTTTTATTTAATCTAATTCCTTTGCAGTTTTTAAAATATGGGCTACCAGAGGAGTACCCGATTCGTTTAGTTGAAGCAGATCGGCCAAAACTTACTGGGGTTTTGAAAAGATTAATGGAGATCAAGAAAAAACCAGGGAATAAAATTGTTAATTCAATAGTATTTTTACGAAATTTTGCCGATTTTGCCATTAAACAGAATTTTAAATGCCGACAACTTCGCCTCCTAGGAATTACCCGTAATGGTAAAATCACTTATTGTGTTGGGCAAGACGGAGAGATCGGCGAATCACAAGAATTTAATGCTCTTGAGTTGACCCCGGAAAAGCTACAAGATCTTTTTAGGAAATGGTCGAAAGATATTATTGGTAATGCTTGCCCAGGTTGTACTTTTACTTGTCGGGATAAAACAAATGATTTTGATTATTTAGAGAAGCCGGGCGATGAGAAATATAGAAATTACTGGTTTTATTACAAACAAAAAATCAAATAAAGAAGATATATTATGGATAGAGTTTTGGCTAAAGCCATTGTTGATTTGAAAGTGCCCTTTTTTGGGAAAAGTTTGAAAAACAAAGGTGATTCTCGTTCATGCCTTTTTGATCCAAGAAAGTTGCTCTCTTCACCGGTAATATTAAAATATACAGGCAAAAAAATGGCTGAGATTGCTAAGACTAAATGTTCTGGTAAGACATTGATTGGAATGTCTACTTCAGGGATTGCCTGGGCAACAGTCTGTAGTCTTTATTCTGGTTTGCCAATGCTTTATGTGCGGAAGAAGTTGGAAAAACAAATGAGTAGTAGGTATATTGAAGGTATCCTACCTAAAGATAAAAGATTAATACTTATCGATGATTTAATTTTTGCTGGAGAAAGTAAGAATGAAGCAATAGAAATTATTAGGGACCACGGCTATAAAGTAACAGATGTAATTGTAGTAATCGATCGTCAACTCCAAAGAAAAAAAGAAGGACCTTCTCTCCAGACCAAATGGAACTTAAAATTTTACAGCCTTATAACTATGGATGAAATTGTAAATTATATGAAAGAGAGAAATGTGATTACAAAAGAACAATTGAAAGACTTGATAAAAGACTATCGGCGATTCGAGCGTTGGGATATGCCAAGTTTTGCTAAATAAAGGAGGTGGATAATGTCTAAAATTGATCTTTTAAAAAATCAACCAAATCGAGAAGATGTCCTTTCCTATGTTTGGTTATTGACGGAGAGAAACGATTGTTTTTCAACGCCTCAAATTAATGTTATTCAAGCTTCTTTGACACGGCTTCGCGATGAAAATACTGATATTCATACTTTTAGATATCATGTTGGTAATTTAACTGATTATCTTCTTCAGGCAATTCTTAAACCTAAAATTAAAAAAATTAAGGTCTTAACTCCGCTTAAGAAAAGAACTGATGGTTTTGATCTCGAGACACCGGTGGCAATCTTTTTCATTAATCGGGCAGGTTTAACCATGGGTCTGTCAGCGGCCAGATTTTTGCCTTATGGGACACCAATTGGAGAGTTTGATGTTCATCGTGATGAGAAAACTCTTGAGGGAATTTTAGAAAATTATAATCTTCCCCCAGATGTTTCTGGTAGAAAAATTTTAATCTTAGATCCAATGAATGCCACTGGTGGCTCAATTGAGTGCGCTTGGAAAATAATTGATCAGGAATACCGGCAAAAAAGACAGCAAAAATTTGCTGGTGTTTATATTGCGAATATAATTTCTGCTCCATTTGGGGTTTTTGAGGTTAAAAAAGTAATTCCTGAAGCAGAAATTTTTACTGTTGTTCTAGACAATCATTTAACTCGACCAGGCGAGACAAAGTTTCCTTCAGGTTATATTGTCCCAGGGCTTGGCGATGCTGGGGATCGGCAATTTGGGGAAGGACGTTCGGAGCTTTTTTTAGGGGCCCAAAAGATGCTTAAGAGTTTTGTTAATTTTAATTCCCGGTCTCGGATTAGATTGATAAAAAGTTAAACTAATGACCACCAAATTTATTGCGAAGCAACAAACGAGCGTAGCGAAGTTTATTTTTGTTTCTGGAGGGGTAATTTCTGGTTTAGGAAAAGGGATTACCACCGCCTCAATTGGGCTTCTTTTAAAATCTTCTGGCTTAAAAGTGTCTGCGGTTAAATGCGATATGTATTTGAATATTGATGCGGGAACAATGAATCCCTTGGAACATGGAGAAATTTTTGTGACCGATGATGGCACCGAAGCAGATCAAGATTTAGGCCATTATGAAAGATTTTTAGACGTTCCTCTTGCGCGAGAGAACTATATTACTGCTGGGCAGATTTATCAAAGGATTTTGGAGAAAGAAAGGGCTTTAGAATACGATGGGAAATGCGTTGAAGCTTATTATCATGTCCCACCAGAGATAATTTCAAGATTTGAGGCGCTTGGAAAGAAGGCGGAAGTAGTTTTAATCGAATTTGGCGGAACAGTTGGTGAATATCAAAATATTATGTTTTTTGAAGCAGCTAGGAGAATGAAAATAAAATACAAAGAGAATGTTTTGTTTGTTCATGTTGGCTATTTACCTATTCCCCCATCAATAGGGGAGATGAAGACAAAACCACTTCAACAATCAATTCACGAACTAAATGAATTAGGAATTCAGCCCGATATTGTAATTTGCCGAGCCGAAAAGGAAATTGATAGTCGGCGCAAAGAAAAAGTGGCTCTAGCAGCTGCCTTAGAAGCAAATGATATCTTTTCTAATCCTGATTTGCCCTCAATTTATGAGGTCCCTTTAATTTTGGAGAAACAAAGACTAACAAAAAAAATTTTGGAAAAACTTAATTTAAAAACTAAGAAAAAAGACCTTTCTTCTTGGAAAAAAATGGTTAAGCAAATAAACA
>CAYIUX010000006.1:11512-22236 GCA_964366795.1 uncultured Gammaproteobacteria bacterium
TGGTAGGCAAATATTACACTTCAGGAGGTTTTTCTTTAGAGGATTCTTATATCAGTGTGGTTGAAGCAATAAAACATGCCGCCTGGAAAAATGGAGTCAAACCTAAAATTGTCTGGTTTGATAGCGAGAGGATTGAAAAAGAAGGGGTAGAAGGTTTGGAAGGGGTAGATGGAATAATTGTTCCTCAAGGATGGGGAAGCCGAGGGGTAGAAGGAAAAATAAAAGCGGTCAAGTTTGCTCGAGAGAATAAAATTCCTTATCTTGGTCTTTGTTTTGGTATGCAGATGGCAGTAATAGAATTTGGACGACACGTCATTGGTCTTAAGGGGGCAAATTCAACTGAGGTTAATCCCAAAACTTCATATCCAGTTATCCACATTATGCCTGACCAAAAAGAATATTTAGAAAAACATCAATATGGAGGAACAATTAGGCTTGGAGCCTGGAAATGTCGGGTTCTGCCTGGAACCAAACTAGCCCAGTCTTATGGTAGAACTGGAATAATTAGTGAGCGCCATCGACATCGGTATGAATTTAATAATAAATATCTGAAACAATTTGAAAAAGCAGGAATGAAAATTTCCGGGGTCTCGCCTGACGGAAAATTGATTGAGGCGGTTGAAATCCCCAACCATCCATTTTTCGTCGGAACTCAATTCCACCCAGAGTACAAATCAAGACCACTTTCTCCCCATCCATTATTTTTAGAATTTATAAAAGCGGCTATCAAATGTTAAAATAGATTTATGGATTACTACACCCTAAAACTTTGTGGGTTGACTCGGAAACTGCCTATTGTATCTTTGGGGCCGAAATTAAAGATTGCCTCTTTTAATTTACTTGGTGATGGAGAATTGGTGGAAAAAGTCGCCGAAGAACTTGAGAAAAAAATTAAAAAATTTGATTTTAACTTTTTGGTGGGACCAGAGGTGAAAGTCGTTCCTTTACTTCATATTCTTTCCCAGAGATTGGGAAAACCCCGCTATATCATTTTAAGAAAAAATATCATGGGATATATGGTTAAACCAATTTCTAATAAATCAAAGCCAACTCTGGTTTTAAACGGACCTGATGCCCAGCTTTTAAAGGGAAAAAAAGTCGTTATTGTTGATGATGTCGTTTCAACCGGAAGAACGATTAGGGTTGTCTCGGAACTTATGAGAATGACTGGAGCGGAGGTTGTTGGAGCGGTGGCGGTTTTAAAACAAGGAGAAAAACAAGAAGAACTTGAGATTCCCTTCTCATTTCTGGGAACTCTACCTCTTTTCCGAAAGTAATTTGCCTCTTGACAACCCGTGAAAAATGTAATAATTTGAAATTGTCAGAACAATATTTACCTTTTAGCCGAGGTGAAGATGGACAGAAAAAATAAATTGGCTGAAAATTTTTTAATCTCTTTAAGGTAAAATTTAAAACACCCGCTTTAGGGTGTTTTTTATTAAGAAAAATGGAGAGAGTAGAACTCAAACCAAGGTGTGTTCGAGGAGAGGAGATTATTCTGCCCTTTCCTCCAGAAAAGGCCACTCCTAATCTTAGTAGAGAAGAGAGACATGAGCTTCTTTTAGCAGAAGGAGATGAGGAAGTCGCTTTTGCCAATTTACTCAAAGCATATCTCTGGTTAGTTGTTAAGATGGCAGGGAGGTCGAAGAATCCTATACCTGTTGGCCCAAGCTTTTCTGAGAGAATCTGCGTGGGGATGACTGGCTTATGGAAGGCGAGGAGAAGGTACGAAAAAAGAGAAAACCCAAACCCCACCAGCGCCGTCATTTCTAGTGTTCAAAATGAAATAACAAGAAATATGCAAGCTCTCACTGGGGGGTGGCGTGGAACTCCCAAGGAAGAAACAACAATGATTTCTCTTGATGACTCGCCTTTACTATTGGGGGGTTTAAGAGAGAAACAGAGCTTTTTGGAAGAAGGGGTTTGCAGTCAAATTTCTCTTTCACAATTCTTCGAGGCTGTAACTATCTCTTATAAAGATTATCGTCGTGGGCGTTTACAAAATGCTAGGTGGAGAGCTGAAACCCTCAAAGGAGAGCTTGAAAAAAATCCCGATGGAAAGAAAAAAAGAATTGCTCACGCTCTGAGAAGCGCTAAAGGAGTGTTGACGATTTTAGAAGAGGAAAATAAAAATGGAAAAATTAGTCGAAATTTAACCATTTTCTTTCTTAGGGTTAGGGGGTATAAGTTTCCGGAGATAGGAGAAAATTTTGGGTTGCATAGGGAAACCGCTCGGCAAATATTTAATGAGGTTAAAAGAGTTGCTCTGCGTAGCCCAGAAGTTTTGGCTCATCTCAGCGAAATAACCAATTTGCCTCTCGAAGAGATTAGCCAGAAGATATAATTACTTATTGATACTTTACTCTTCTTATTATAAAATTTTCCCATATGGCAAATCAGGTAAAATTTGGAGAAACAACCTTTTCTGTTGGCGACAAAGTTAGGGTTTATCAAAAAATTCAAGAAGGTGACAAAATCCGAACTCAACCTTTTGAAGGAATAGTCATTTCAATTCGAGGCGAGGGAGACAATAGAACTTTCACTATTCGAAAAATCGCCACCGGGGGAGCAGGAGTAGAACATATTTGGCCTTTAAATTCTCCTTGGATTGAAAAACTTAGGGTTATCAAGAAGGGCAAGGTTCGGCGAGCAAAACTTTATTTTCTACGCCATCAACCTTCGGAAATTAAATTTGCCCATGAGGAAAAAGAGCCTCGGCAGCCTCGGCGAAGAACTAGCCGTAAAACAATTAAAAAATAACGGCTATAGGATTCTTGAGCAAAATTTCCGCTCAAAATTTGGAGAAATTGATATTATTGCTCAAGACGACGATGATTTAGTCTTTATTGAAGTAAAAACTCGCTGGAGTAAATCTTTTGGTCCGCCAGAAGAAGCGATTACTTCCTGGAAAATCCAACACATAATTAAAGCTGGAGAATATTACAAATTACTTCATCCGGAAACACCGGAAGCTTTAAGAATTGACGCGGTAGCGGTTGATTTAAAACCTAACGGTCAAGTTAATGAAGTTAAAATAATCAAAAACATAAGCGGATGAAAATTGAAAGATTAATTGTGGGTCAACTCCAAACCAATTGTTATCTTGTTTGGGATGAGAAAACTTTTAAAACAGTAATCATTGATCCAGGAGATGATGGAGATTATATTATTCGGAAAATTCAGGATTTTAAGCTTAAGCCAAATAAATTATCAAAATTCAAAAAGAATGGCGTCTCTTGTCACTTCTAAGAAAAAGTTTTAACTCATCTCTTCTATTGTTTATTACGATATCATCAGTTAAACCAATTTTGCTTTTTACAGCAATGATGCTCCTATCTTCTCCAATTCCTTTTGCCAAATGAGCGTCACTTCCAATTATTAAAGGATAACCATATTTTTTGCATAAACTTATCATTTTTCGATAGGATTCTAAAAAATGTTGATTATTTGATTCTTCTTCAAAAACCTGATTATTTAACTCTAGCAAAGTGTTTGTCGAACAAGCAGCTTCAACAATTTTTTTAATGTTTACTTTAAAATCTTTTCTAAAAGGATGAGAAATAATCTTAACAAAAGGGTTCTTCATTGCATTTGTCAAGCTTAAGGTATGATCTTCTAAAGAGGTATCATAAGGCGTCTTTGTGTGAATACCGGCCATTACAACTTTTTGTTTTACTAAAAAATGCCTATCAAGATCAATTTCTCCGTTTTTGTTAATTATATTTGCTTCCACCCCTAATAAAATCTCGACACCATATAATTTATCTAACTTATCAGATATCCAAAAATAACCTTCGTGAGGGGCACCTTCCATAGACGGACCATGTTCTGCAATACCCAATAAATGCATTTTCTTTTCTCTTGCTTCACTTGCAAGTTCATCAACTGTGTTTAATGCATGACCACTTCTTAAACTGTGAATATGCAGGTCAACCTTAAGCATTATACTAACGATTTTTAAACGGATAAATTATTGTTTCGTTTATATCATGTTTGTCAGTAAGTAACATTGTTAATCTATCTATACCAATACCACAACAAGCCAACGGGGGTAAACCAAACTCCATTTCATATAAAAAATCTCGATCTAAATACTGATCCACATATGTTAGCCCAAATTTATCTATGATATTTTGAGTATTATGTTTTTCAAGAAATTTAGGGTCATTATTGATGGATCCTAAATTGGCTAATTCAATCCCCTTTGCGATAAAAGCTTCCGCTCCTTCCGTGGTTAATCTATCGTTAATATTTGTTTTGTCAGGAACTCCAACCCCTACTGGATAATTTGTTAAAAATGTCGGTTGTATAAACAAATTTTCTAATTTCTTCTCTATAAAAAGAGCCAACAATTTGTTTCTTGGAATCTCCTCCCTTATCCCTAAAAATTCTTTTAATTCTTCGATGCTAATATTGATGGGGTCAAAGCCATAGAATTTTATACCCGCCTCTCTTATACTGATTCTCTGCCAAGGTCTTTTAACATCTATTTTATATCCGCTGAAATTCATTTCAGTTTTCCCCTTTAGTTCTAGGGCTAAGCTTTCAACTAATTCTTCTGTAAGATTCATCATATCTTCATATGTTAAGAACGAACCATAAAATTCGAGCATCGTAAATTCTGGGCTGTGTTTAAAACTCTTGTCTGAGTTTCTAAAACACTTTCCAATCTCATATACTCTATCTAAACCCAAGGTTAACCTTTTTAAATATTCTTCTGGGCAAATTCGGAGATGATATTCGTGACCTGTTTCATTATATTTTGTGCTAAAAGTTGGTACAGGCGCGCTGTCTGGATAATATTGGAGTATTGGCGTTTCGACTTCTAAAAATCCCTTATTATCTAAAAAGCTCCTTATTTTTTTAATTATTCTAGATCTCAAAGTTATAATTTCTCTTTTATCTTTATTTACAAGAAGGCTTAGACCGCCATGTTCTGCAGAAACATCAGATTTTGGGTACTCTCTAATGCACTTAGAACATAAAGAAACATCTTTAACAATTACCGTTGGGTCGTTCTCGGCCCTATAATCACCTTGAACTAACACTACATCACCCTGATTTATTGAAGGATAATCTTTTAAAAAATCAATGTGAATAGTTAGACCATTATGATATAGAAAGTATCCTCGCTCTGAATCACCAAATATTCTACCAACAGTTGAAATATTATTTATAGATTCTCCTTTCCTAAGATCTTCTATTTTATGTGAGAATTCAATTTTTGATGGATAGTTATTAAGATCGACTTCTTTCATTGTTCTTCTAGTATTGAAATTTTGGTTTTTTAATAAAGAAGTTTTCAATTATATATAGAGCAGCATAGCCTTTGTATTTTCCCCATCTCCTTTCACATTCGTTATTAATTTCTTCTAAAGACATGTCTTCATCGTCAAATAAGAATTTTGCAAATATCTTTTTGTTCCAAACGTCAAAATTAATAAAATTTGGATGTTTTAAATAAGCAAACAAAACCAAATTAGCAGTGTAAGGCCCGACTCCTTTAATCTCAATCAATTTATTCTTTGCTTCCTCAAAACTCATGTTTTTTAGCTTTTCATCCAAATCTTTATTTGTTAAAAAATATTTTGCCAGCTCCATTAAAAAATTAGCACGATAACCAACTTTTAATTCTCTTAATCTTTGCGTGCTCGTTTTAACAATTTCTTCTGGGACATAAAAAACAAATAATTCCTTATTGTCATATGTTATATATTCGCCAAAATTTGATAGCATAGACTGCATCATTTGTTCAGTTCTTTGAACAGTAGCATTCTGCAACATCACGGCTATGTTTAATATTTCGTATAAATTTTCAAAACAACTGTTTCTCATTCCTCTTAAATCATCTATTATTGCATTGAGTTTTTTATCACTTTTTACATATTCATAAAATTCGTTAATATTTTCTTTTAAACCATAAGCTCCATTCACATGCTTTTCTAAATAGTCTAGATCTTGTCTGTCTAACTCATTGGTAGAGTAAACCTCTAAAAAAATTCCACTTTCTCCTTGTTTTTTTTCTAAATCGCGCATTTTAAGACCTAGGATTTTGTCTTCATTTAATCTGAAGGTTCTATAAAACGTTTCTGAAGCTTCATCGAATTCCTCTAGTCTAGTTGGAAAATGAGATGGTTTGTAGACTGTATATTTAAAATTAAATGGAGAAACCGCAGGTAAACTTAATTCACCACATTTCCTTAGTTTTGTTGATCGTTCTTTTGAGTGTTCCATTAAGCGTTCCATTTTAACTTTTCTGCCATTTCTTTTATTGCGACTTTTAAAGGGGTAGTTTCAATGCCTTTAAGACTAATAATCGTAGAATTATAAGGTCTTTTTGCTATAACCGCGTTAATTTCGTATTTACGAGGGAGCACTAATGTTGGCAAACCTAAAAATTTAACTACAGTCCTCAAGAAGTTATATCTAGATATACCCTTATAGCTGGATAAATGAATAATGCCCGACGACTTGATTAACACAGGCATGTTTCTAACCACGTCATCTACATAAGTAGGCGAAGAAATTAGGTTGGTATAAGCAAACACATTTGCCTTTTTAACTAACTTGTTTATGAATTTATTATTGCTGTGACTAATGCCAAAAAGCCCAGAAACTCTCACTATTAAATTTTCCTTCCTTTCCAATATCCTTTTTTCAGCCTCTAACTTGGTCATACCATAATAGTTGAGAGGATTTGGTTTGGACTCTTCACCGTAAGGTGGATTTTGTCCATCAAAGACATAATCCGTTGAAAAATAGATGATTTTACCCCGATAGACACTCATGAGATTTTCAACCCCCTCTACATTTGTATTCCATGCAAGCTGTTTTTGTTTTTCGCACAAATCAGTATCAGTTATGCCACCACAATGAATCACCACTGACGGTTTTGCGGTTTCTATTGCATAAATTATTTCTGATTTTTTCCTTATATCCATCCGAATATTTTTGCTCAAATTATGGTCATTTGGAATAGGGTTGTTCTTAAAAAAAGTAACATAATTATTTTCATTCCTAATTGAGTCTTTTAATTTTGAACCCAAAAATCCTGACCCCCCAATTATTAATGTTCTTGCATTTTGCAATATTGCTTCTTTCTTCATTTTTTGAATTTCCATTCATTTGCTTTGTAATCCGCACGCATTAATATGTCGAAACAATACTTTATGCGATTTGTTGCTTCTTCTCTATTACCCTCCCTTAACGGTGTTATTACATCAACCAAATTATCGTTTCTTATTAAACATTTTTTTAACAATCCATTATGGGTTATTCTCAATGAAATCAACGCATCTTGACATGGATAGTATTTGCAAGCCCCACATGTTGCCGTATCATAGTTTGTTCCCACAGTAGCATCTCTTAATAAAATTTTTACCCCATTTTTTAGAATCAGGGTTGGCATAGGAGTACCTAGCCCTCCTGGTGGATAACTTATAGTTTTACTCACTATTCTATCTTTTAGTCTATCTACAACATAATCCAAATTTAAATATTCATCTTTCCAAGAATAATCACTCCAATTATTACCTTCAGGGTTAACATCCATCGCGTCAATAATTTTTAATTCAGTTCCAATTTCATTTGCTATTTTGATCAAACCTTCTAATTGATCTCTATTAGATTTCCCAAGCACACAATTAATTCTAGTTTTTAGTCCAGAATTAGCCGCTTCTTTTATTCCTTTCATTACATTTATAAAACAATCTGTGTTTGTTAACTTTAAAAATACATTCCTGTTCGCAGCATCTAAGCTGATAGTAATAAAATCTAAACCTGCTTCTTTTAAGCCTTTTGATCTACTATTTAACAAAGACCCGTTGGTTACCAAACCTAAAAAATTGAATTTATTTAAGCTTTTAATTTCGCTTATAATATCTTCTAGGTCTTTCCTGATAAGAGGCTCACCCCCTGTCAATTTTATGTCTCTAAAGCCCACATCTCCGCATAAAGAAATGATGTCTATTAATTCTTCTTTTGAGAGCACATCATTGATATTTTCATAATACCCCTCTCCCCCAGGTCTACAATATCTACACCTAAAGTTGCAATGAGGAGTTAACGCTACTCGCAAATGTGGCCGTCGTTCTTTTATCATTTGTATCAAGTTAAAAATATACATTATTATATCACTTTTTACCTATAATTGTGCTCAATGATATAATTATCCTGGAAATATTATTGCAACTAAAATGGCAAAAAAAGAAATACTGTTATTCCATCCTAGAACTTTTCATGAAAAAAATTACAGAAATTTTTGGATACCGTACTCTATTCTCTCACTAGGATCCGAACTACAAAAAAGGGGGTTTGACGTTGTTTTATTCGACAATAATTTAGAATCTATTGAGACAAATCAATTTTCTATTCTTCTGAGCAAATTTAAAAATCCACCTTTTGTGGGTGTAAGTTCTATGATCGGCCGCCAAATACAAGAGGGCCTACTGTTTGCAGAAGTTGTAAAAGATATTTTCCCTAAAACTAAGATTGTCTGGGGTGGCGCTGCGCCAACCATGCTTGGCCATGATTTTATCAATTCACCTTTGGTTGATATTGTAATTAGGGGTCAAGGAGAAAAAACCATTGTTGAGCTAGCTAAAGCTTTAGAAAACAAAAAGGCGTTAAACGGTATAAGAGGATTATTATACAAAAATAGAAAAAAAATAATTAAATCATCCGAAAGAGAGATTCTTTCAAGGGATATATTTGCGCTTTATAACTACAGCCTAATTCCGACTGAAAGATATTTAAGAAAAGATGAGCATATTAATAGTAGAGTGTTAAACCATGTGTCTAGCCAAGGTTGCCCTTTTGGATGTGGCTTTTGTTCAGAGGTGCCTTTATATCATCGTCATTGGGTGGCAGAATCCACAGAAAAAATTATTCAAGAGGTATCTGTTCTTATTGAAACTTACAATGCTAATGGAATTAAATTTTATGATGCTAATTTTTTTGTTAACAAACCTAGAGTTTTGTCTTTTGCTCAAAAAGTTTTAGACAAGGGATGGAAGATAAGGTGGGCTGCTTCAGCTCATCCCAAGAATCTTTTATCTTATAACAAGAAAGAATTGAACATTATAAAGGAAAGCGGCTGCTCAAGAATTCTAATTGGTGCAGAGTCTGGTAATGATGAGGAGCTTAAGTACATTAAGAAAGATATAACTACTGATGATGTTATCAGAGTAGCAAAAATGTTAAAACAAATAGAAATCCATGGGAGTTTTACAATAATTGTTGGATATCCAGGTTTTCCGGAAGATAACATAAAAAAAACTCTGGACTTTGGCGAAAAAATTGCAAGGATTGGTTCTATTCATGAAGTAAAAGCACATGTGTTTACTCCATATCCAGGGACTCCTTTGTATAAACAGGCAATTCAATATGGTTTCGTCCCCCCAAAGACTCTTGACGAATGGAGTAATTATGATTATTATAAAGTCCAAACACCCTGGCTAAAGAATGATCTTAATGATATAATTAATCAATATAATAAAGAATATTGTCCATATGTCCTGTGAAAGAGGCAAAAAAGAAAGGGAAAATTTGGCTAATATGTGGCAGGGGGTTGTTTTGGAAGAAAGTTTAGATAATAAATCACTCTTAGACCTTGCTAAGATTGTTGGTACTGATATTGATAAATTAGAGGAGGAAGATAGAGTGATGACATTTCATAAAATTGAGGTCAGCGGTTTAAATCTGCATCAATTTATAGAAGAAGCAAAACGTTCTATTAAACCAGGATTCTATACACATTTATGTAAAAAAGGAAGAATGTATGTTATTTTTAAGGATAAGGTATTCAAATTCAAAAAAGGTCAAGCTTTATTAGAAAAAGCAAGAGAATATGGTAAATCAACTGGCATTATTTCAGAACAAATGCCATTCGAACACTTAATTGATCATCCTTTTGATTGAGTATTGAAGGCTCATCCGAAGGGGTAGAATATTTTTATATAGAGAAATGAAAAAGAAAAAATTAAGAATTTTTGTTAGTGTTTCTGACAGAAAAGGAGTAGTAAAGTTTTTAAATAATTTGGGCAAAATTTTTTCTTTAGAAATAATAGCCACACATGGGACGGGAAAATACCTAAAAGAAAAAGGGATAATAATTACACTAGTGGAAAAAATTACTGGTTTCCCAGTTCTTTTTTCGGGCCGTATTAAATCTATTCATCTTCCAATATTTGCCGGCGTCTTGGCTAATAAAAAAAATTCAGAGCATTTAAGCCAATTAAGAAAATACAAAATTAAGCCCTTTGACATGGTAGTAATTAACTTTTATCCATTCCAAATGATGGTGAAAGAAAAGAAGGACCTGGCAGAAATCATTGAGAATATAGACATTGGCGGGCCAGCCCTAATAAGAGCAGCGGCTAAAAATTTCCAATCTGTAATCTCTATTTGTGACCCGAAAGATTATCAAAGAATAATAAAAGATTTAAAAAATAAAAAAAATTTATCTTTTAAGCAGCGAAAAAATCTAGCGATAAAAGTTTTTAAATTAACGAAAAAATTTGACTCACAGGTTATAAAATATTTAGCTTCTTTTTGAAAATGTGTCGAACCGGGAATTGCTTCTTTTGTGGTTATGGAGCAAGAATGATCCTTTCCAGCACCAAAAAGCCTAATGAAGATTGAGAAATTAGTGGTTGGACAGCTCCAAACAAATTGTTATCTTGTTTGGGATGAGAAAACTTTTAAAACAGTAATCATTGATCCAG
>CAYIUX010000007.1:0-22177 GCA_964366795.1 uncultured Gammaproteobacteria bacterium
TTGCCCAATAGTTATAGTTGATAAATCTATAATTTCATTCCAGCTTTGGTCATAAACTTTACAAAACTCACATTGAGCCGTGTCTGGCGGTAGAGTTGGAGTAGGAGTAACTTCGGCACAACCTGAATCTTCCCATCTTCTCACCCCGTAGCCATCGATGTCTACCTGACAGGTGCCACAGTTCCCTGGAGGACTACAGCTTATTGAGGCACTGGCACATCTTTGTCCCCCAGGAATAGTTAGAGTTGTTGTCGTGGCTCCTGCTCCACAGGCTCCTTCACAGTTTGCCCGATTTTCACCCGGACAGCGAGCAATAGTTTTACTATAAGAAACACTTCCCCCATTTAAAGGACAACCTTCAGGTAAACAAGCAGTGACGGTTACACTGGCACTTCCCCCCTTGGTACAATCGTATCCCGGCGTTGTTGCTCCGGAATAAGTTTTGACTGGCTCGCAAGCGCGAGGAGTTGGGGTTGGGGCTCCTTTACATTGGTCGTGGCTGGTACACTTATCGGTTCCTGCTCCAGGAACGTTAACACATAGCTGATCCCGACACTCTTTATGATATTCTGTTGTCCCAGCGCAACTTTTTCCTGAGCGGCAGTAGCCATTGGGGATGCTACAATATTGACCCGAAGGACAGTCTGCAGCCGAAGCACAGCAAGCAGGATTACAACCACCAGCGATATCACATTTATTAAGATTGCCGCATGTTTCACCAGGCTGTCCGTTGTCACCAGGAGGACACCTCTGCTTTTCGGGTGTTGGGGTGGGTGTTGGTGTTTCTCCTCTTGTACAGACACAACTGCCACTATAAGGATCACCTCGCCAGGCACAACCGCTTTCAGCATGCGTCCAACACTCAATATCATTATTGATGCTACCACAGTCCATAGGGCAAGTATCCCCCGCCTCTTTTCTAATTTCTTGCCTTTGTTTGACTAAATAAACCGCGACTGGGATTGAGGTAAGGATGAAAACCAGACCCAGAATTCCTAGGGCGATTTTAAGTTTTTTTGATTTACCAGATGAGGGAGGGGTTGTTCCCAAAGAAGTAATTTCTTCTTTAATCTCCGGTTGAGGAGGTGAGATTGGTTGAGTGGGTTCTTGAACAGGTTGGGACAGGTTTTCTAGCATTACATTTTCTTCAACAAAATATTAGTTAATAGTCCTAAAAACATCAAAACTAATCCCATTATGAAGACAAAAAATGTCGGTGTCAAGTATCCGGAGGTAGGAACTCCCCCTTCGGTTGATGGTCGAGAAACTCGACCGGCAGAAGTTGCCGTAGGTGTCGGTGAAGGAGTAGCCGTCGCCGATGGGGTAGCGGTTAGGGCTGGTAATTGACTACTGCCAGCCGCTAAAACTGTAAATGAATGACTAACCTTTGTGCCGTCCGTTAAAGAAACCGTAACTGTATGCGTTCCCGGAGAAAGATTTGTGGGTGGAGTCCAACTCCAAGTACCGTCTTTGTTGATAGTTACTTGAGCAGTGAAAGTCTCTGGAGAGTTTATGACGATTTTTAGTATTTTTCCAGACGGTCCAGTCCCAAGGATTTCTGGTTTTTGGGTATTAACTTGGTCGCCTTGATCGGGATTGGTAATGGTTAATTCAGAAGAAAGAGTAGAAGTTGAAGGAGGAGTTATCTCGCTAAATTTACTTTCTGCTGGTGTGGGAGTTAAGGTTACGGTGGATTCTTCAGATGTTTGTTTAACGGTTCGGAAGTCAAAACTTCGACCAAGAGTAATGGTTGGCACAGGACTATCATTTTTAGCGACAGTTACCGCGGTAGATGTTCCGGTCACTCCTGCCTGAACAAAGATTTCCTCAATTGAAGCTTGGCGGTCATAAGAGGCATAGGAGGTAAGATCAATCGAGCGGGCTAAATTCAAAGGAATGACCCAGCTACCTGAAGACTTAGTTAGGGTTGATAAAGGAGTGGTATTAGCTAAAGAAAGATAGACGATTGTTCCCTCAACCGGAGCTCCATTTTGATCAATCACCATTCCGTAGGCAACATCACTTGGGGGTAAAGGTGTTTGAATCGAAGGGGCGGTAATTGTCTGATAGGGTTGACCATTGTTGTCAAAAAGTTTACCCCCAGAGGAGATTTTAAAATAGTAATTAGTTGCCGGTTTTAAGTTGTTAAGAGTAATATGATGCGTAAGAAAACTGCCGGTTTTTCCTGAAAGTTGATCTCGATCGTCCTGGGTAGTGGTTATTAAATTTGTCTCAGTTCCGTATTTAACAAATCCCGATGTTTGCCCATCAGTAGCCCAAGAAACAGTAAACCCATTTTCACTAATATTGGTTATTTTTACTTGTTTTGGCGTTATTTCCGGACCAGCCCGAAGAATCCAAATTGGTCCCTGGCGAACTAAAAGTACTCCAGCGCCAATACTAACAAGCAAAATAAGAAGACCCAAAATAGTTGGTATCCGATAGGATTTTTTCATTTACTCTAAAATACCACCTTCGGTTGCTGGTTGACTAGTCTCAAAATTAAGTTCCTCGAGACTGAACGAAAGATTTTCTTTTAACGAATCAATTGTTTTCCTGTTTATTTTCGGATCTAAAGATTTCATTTGTTCTTGGGTTGTTTTAGTAATAGTAGTTTTTTTAGTAGCCAGATAAACCTCAAACCCAACCCAAGTTACGACTGTTAGTAAAGTTATAACTGCTAAAACCAAAGCATCTTTACCAAGTTTAAATCTGCTTTCCATTATTTTTCCCTGTCCGCCGAAGCCTCGGCGGAGGCGGGCTCCATAAAGTAGGCTTGGCCATTTAAAGTTAGACTTAATGATTGAATTTCGGTTTTTCCAGTTTTAAAAGCAAACGACTTAACGAGGGTAATTCTTCTTAAAGAAGACAAAGACTTGAGAAATAATTTTAGATTTTGGTATTCGCCAGTGGCCACAAAGCTAAAATTAACTGATGGGGAGAGCTCTTTTTCTTTCGTTGGAGAAGGGGGTCCTTTAAGATTGACTTGGTCAAATCTAATTGTTTCAATAGTGATTCCCGATCGTCGAGCTAAAGCCTCAAGCTGCTTAACTAGTAAAGAAACTTGGGGGTCTTTAGGCAAAGCTTCATCGACCAGATACATATCGCCGGTGATTAAATTGTATTCGTTTTGCCCTTGTCTTAAAACGTTAATTTTTTCAGCCAGGGTTTCGCTAACCAATTTTTGATCTTGGACTGTCTTCATCAATCCGGCAATTGTAGCCAGGGTTGGCTTAATGGCAAAAATCAGAAAAAAGCTAACCGTTAGCAATGAAAGGACTATTTCGGTATAAACCCGAGCCTGTTTCTTTTTGTAAAGCTGACCAATATCTAGAAAATAGTGACTATAACGATGATATTCAGCTTGCCAAGTTAAAGCCATGTTTACTCCTTAAGCTCGCTTTTAAGTTCGAAACTAATGCCAACGCCCTCTTCCATTCCTGAACTAACATTAGATATGGTTAATTTAGTAAATTTCGGTGAGGCTTTTAGATTATTCAAAAATGTTGCCAGCCCAGCTTCAGATAAGGCGGTGGCGGTCAAACTAACCTGTTTGTCAGTAACGGCAAAATTATCAAGATAAACATCAACTGGAGTAAGATTCCCCAACTCGGTTAGAATTTGATCAGTCTCCAATTGAGTTTTTCTTAAGCCCTCAATCGTTGATAATCTTTTTTGGAGAAATCTGAATTCTTTTTCAAATTGAGCCGAAGCATTAATTATCGCTTGTTGCTGTTTAACCTTTTCGTTGAAGTCAGTTAAGTCGCGATCAAGTTTAAATCTGGATAAAAAAGCCAAAATGACAATCAACTCGGTGATAATTACAATATATCGGCCTACAGTTAAAACCCACTTTAAAAATTTACCAAAAGAAGTTTTTTCCCACTCCTCTTGGGGGATAAATTCAACTGTGGTTTTCTGGGCAGCCATATAACTTAAGTATAAATGTTTACTGGGGAATTTGTCAAAGTTTCTTTAATAATTTCCTTAATCTAGATTTCAATCTGGCGGCTTTATTTTTATGGAAAATATTCTTTTTGGCTGCTTTGTCTAACCAACTGAAAGCCTGAGTGAGAGTTTTTTTAGTCGGGCTTTTGTGGACTGCTTTGATTGCCATTTTCACCTGGCGACGGATTTTAAGATTGATCTTTCCTCGTCGGCGATCTCGTCGAAGAGCTTTTTTGGCTGATTTGGAAACAGGCATTGCGGGTTTGAGTATAGCAAAGTATAATGGTGTTGGCAATGATGAAAAATTTCTTTAAAAACAGCTCAAGTATTTTAACCCGACGGCAAACCAGTATTTTATCGGCGGCAACGGTAATTATGGTTATGATTGCTGCTTCTCGGATTCTGGGATTAATTCGTAACCGGGTTTTAGCCCATTTTTTTTCAGCCGAAACACTGGCAGTTTATTTTGCTGCCTTCAGACTTCCAGAGACAATCTTTGAGGTTTTAATCTTTGGAGCTTTGTCTTCAGCCTTTATCCCAATTTTTACTTCTTACATTTCCCGCAAACAAAAAGATCAAGCATGGTATGTCGCGGCTGTTAGTTTAAACTTTGCTTTTTTAATTTTTTCTTTTTTGGCAATTTTGATTTTTATTTTTGCTAATCCCCTTTATCGTCTTATTGCCCCTGGTTTTGCTCCAGAACAAACGAGCCAGATAGCGAGTCTGACAAGAATTCTTATTTTAGCTCAAGGTTTTTTTGTCTTAAGTTATTTTCTAACCGGAGTTTTAGAATCTTTACAGAGATTTTTAATTCCCGCCATCGCTCCACTTTTTTATAATTTGGGGATTATTTTTGGGACAATTTTTCTGGCGCCTTTGATGGGAATTTATGCGCCAACAATTGGGGCGGTAATTGGTGCCGCCCTTCATTTTTTAATTCAATTACCCTTGGCAATTCATTTAGGGTTTCGTCCTCGGGGCAAATTGGATTTTTCTCATCCTGGAGTGCGGGGAATTGGCCGATTGGCTTTGCCGCGAATAGTTGAACTTTCATTTCTCCAAGTAGGGAAGAGTGCCGAACTTTTTTTAGCTTCATTTGTTTCCATCGCTGCCTATACTTACTATACTTTTGCTAATTCGCTTCAACTTTTACCTGTTGGTCTCTTTGGAACGAGCATTGCTAAGGCATCTTTACCTAGTCTTTCCTATCAATCGGCCAGAGGTGAAACAAAGCAATTTAGCCAAACTTTTGCTGCCCTGTTTGGTCAGATATTATTTTTAACCTTACCCTGCGCAGTTTTTTTGGCTGTTTTACGAATTCCGGTAGTTCGGTTGGTTTTCGGCGCCGCCCGATTTACTTGGGAATCGACAGTTCAAACAAGCCTCACTCTTTCTGCTTTTTCTTTAGGAATCTTTTCTCAAGCCTTAATCTATCTTTTGACTCGGGCTTTTTATGCTCTTCATGACACGACTACGCCGGTTAAAATATCAATTGGAAGCATAATTTTAAATATTATTTTGGGGGTATTTTTTATCTTGGGAATTCATCTTCCAATCTGGAGTTTAGCCTTGGCCTACTCTTTAGCCTCGATTTTTCAATTTTTAACCCTTTGCGTTTTTCTTATTCCTCGCCTGCCGCGCTTTGACCGAAAAAAATTATTAATTTCAAGTTTTAAAATCTTCATCGCTTCTTTTGTCTCTGGAGGATTAATGTTTGTTTTTCTTAAAGTTTTAGACCGGTCAGTTTGGGACAAACATCTTTCCTTTTTGGGTTGGTTTGGTTTGGCTTTGCCAATCAGCTTTGACCGATTTGTTTTGGATACTCGTTATACTCTTAATTTAATTTATTTAACCGCTATTGTTGGCTTGATTGGTTCGGGGAGTTATTTATTGCTGTCTCGGATTTTAAGAATAGAAGAAATGTCTATTTTAACCAGAATTTTGGCGAAGATTAGGAAAGCAAAGCTTGTTTCACCCCGGATTCCTAAAGAAAAAGAACCGATTACTATTACTCCGACATGATGGACATTAACTCAAAAATTGCCTTAATCGAGGAAGAGATTAGGCAAACTCCATATCATAAGGCAACAGAACATTATCTTGGTCGTCTTAAGGCAAAATTGGCGAAACTTAGGGCCTTGGCAATCCAATCAAAAAAAACAGGAGGAAGGTTTGGTTTTGCCTTGCCTAAATCCGGTGATGCGACCGTTGTTTTAATTGGTCCTCCATCTGTAGGCAAATCAACTTTATTAAATAAATTAACCCATGCCCGGGCTCGAGTTGCTCCCTGGCCATTTACCACCCTTAGTGTGATTCCGGGAATGATGGACTTTAAGGGTGCCAAGATCCAAATTTTTGATTTACCGGGAATAATTGGCGGGGCCACTAAGGGCATTGGTCGAGGAAAGGAGGTGCTTTCGGTCGCCCGGACAGCCGATTTGTTATTGTTAATGGTTGATATCAAGACCAGAAATAGAGTTAATCTGATTCTTCGCGAAATTAAAGAATTGGAAATTGATTTGCCTGTTTTGGTGGTAATAAACAAGATTGATTTGATTAAAGATTTTCCCCAAAAAATTTCTCCGGACTGGCTTTTTGTTAGTGCCGAAAAAGAGATTGGTTTGGAGGAGCTTAAAAAAATGATTTGGCAAAAACTTTCCTTAATGAGAGTATATCTAAAACCAAGAGATAAAAAACCAGATTTTACTAAACCCTTAATTTTAAAAAACGGACAAGCAGTTACTGATGTGGCTAAGAAGATTTTTTCCCAAGAAAAGAAATTCCAGCGAATTTTGCTTTGGGGACCTAGCGCCCAGTTTCCAAGGCAGGAGGTTAGTTTGACTCGTCAGTTAAAAGACGGCGATATTTTAAGTTTTGGTTAATTCGAATTCTCCTCTTGACAAATTTTAGCAGTCATGATATTTTACTGCTAACCACGTAAAATTATAATTAACGTGGTGAGCGAAGTCGAACCATGGCAGAATTAACTGATAGACAAACCAGAATTCTTAAGTCAATTATTGAAGAATATATGGAAACGGCCGAGCCAGTTGGTTCGGAGAATTTGGAAAAGAAATATGAATTGGGGATTTCTCCGGCGACAGTTAGAAATGAAATGATTAAGTTAACTAAAGCTGATTACCTTAAACAACCCCATACTTCAGCTGGTCGAGTTCCCACCAAAGAAGCTTTCAAGTTTTATATTGCCCATTTAATGGAGGAGAAAAAACTTTCGGTGGCTGACGAAGTAGCGGCCAGGGAGAAGGTTTGGGATGTCCGTTTTGATTTTGATAAGTTAATGCGGGAAGCAACTAAAGCTTTGGCTCAAAGAACCCAGGCTTTAGCGGTGGCGGCGACTAATGAGGGTGATGTTTATCATGCAGGCTATGCCAATATTTTGACGATGCCGGAATTTTACGACATTGATGTTACCAGAACAATTTTGGAAATGTTAGATGAAACTAAGACCTTACTTGAGTTGTTTAATAAAGCCTTTGGTGAAGACCCAATGCATTTTCTTTTTGGTGATGAGCTGGGTTTTGAATTTTTGGAACCCTGTGGGATGGTTTTTACCCATTTTGAAGCCGGTCCCAAGAAAAGTGGTTCAATTGGAGTGATTGGGCCTTCAAGGATTAATTATTCAGTTGTGGTTCCGACGGTGAGATATTTTGGCGGGTTGATTGAAGAGCTGGGACGGAACATTTAAAAATGAAAAAGACGGACAAAATCACTGATTTGGAGAATAAATGGAAAAGAGCATTGGCTGACTATGCTAATTTAGAAAAGCGAATTGAAAAAGAAAAAGAAGATTTTGTCAAATTTGCCAATGCCCAACTTTTAAATAAGTTATTGGCAGTTTTGGATAATCTTGAGCTTGCCGAAAGACATCTTAAAGATAAGGGATTAACCCTTGCCGGCAATCGATTTCGAGAAATTCTTAAGGAAGAAGGGGTTGAAGAAATAGAGGTTTTAGGTCGAAATTTTGACCCGGAATTAATGGACGCCGTGGAAACAGTTGATGGTCCGAAAAACAAAGTAGTTGAGGTTGTTTTGAAAGGATATAAGCTTTACGGAAAAGTTTTAAGACCAGCTAAGGTTAAAGTTGGTGGAAGTAAAAAATTATGAGCAAAATTATTGGCATTGATTTAGGAACAACTAATTCCTGCGTGGCCGTGATGGAGGCAGGAAAACCAAAGGTTATTCCCTCATCCGAAGGGAGAAATACTATTCCTTCAGTGGTTGAGCCGGTCAAAAATTTGGTAGGTGAAGTAGCTAAAAGACAAATGATTTTGAATCCGGAAAATACAATTTACTCGATAAAAAGATTGATGGGAAGAAGATTCACCGACGCCGAAGTTAAGAAAACTCAAAAGATGGTTCCTTATAACGTTAAGTCTGGTAAAGACGGAATGGCGGTAGTTGAAGTTGGAGGTAAGGAATTTACTCCTCAAGAGATTTCTGCCAAAATTTTAGCCAAATGTAAAACTGATGCCGAAGCCTTTTTGGGAGAAAAAGTCGAAAAAGCGGTTATTACCGTTCCCGCTTATTTTGATGATGCCCAAAGACAAGCCACTAAACAGGCAGGAGAAATTGCCGGATTTAAAGTGGAAAGAATCATTAATGAACCGACGGCTGCCTCTTTGGCTTATGGTTTGGAAAAGAAAAAAGGCGAGACAATCGCTGTTTACGATTTAGGCGGAGGAACATTTGATATTTCAATTTTGGAAATTGGCGAGGGAGTTTTTGAGGTCAAAGCGACCAATGGTGATACTCATCTTGGGGGAGACGACTTTGACCAGCGAATTTTGGATTGGATTGCCAATGAATTCAAAAAAGACCAAGGGATCGATTTACGCGAAGATGTCCAAGCCTTACAGCGAATTAGGGACGCGGCGGAAAAAGCCAAAACAGAACTTTCTTCAACTCAAGAAACAGAAATAAATCAGCCATACATTACTCAAGGAAAAAGTGGTCAACCACTTCATTTAACGATGAAATTGACTCGTTCCCAATTGGAAAAATTAGTTGATGATTTAATTGAAAAAACTATTGGTCCGGTTGAACAATGTCTTAAAGATGCCAAAATGAAACCCTCGGATATTGACCAGGTAATTTTGGTTGGAGGAATGACCAGAATGCCCAAGGTTTATGACACCGTCAAAAACCTTTTTGGCAAGGAACCAAATAAATCAGTTAATCCGGATGAAGTGGTGGCGGTTGGGGCCGCTATTCAAGGAGGAGTTTTAGGCGGAGAAGTCAAAGATATACTTTTGCTTGATGTTACTCCTTTAACTTTAGGTATTGAGACTTTAGGTCAGGTGGCCACACCCCTTATTCCTCGAAATACCACTATTCCAACCTCAAAATCGCAAATTTTTTCAACTGCGGCTGATAATCAAACCCAGGTTGAAATTAATGTTTTGCAAGGTGAACGACCAATGGCTCCCGACGACAAATCTTTGGGTCGGTTTATTCTTGATGGAATTCCACCGGCTCCTCGAGGCATTCCCCAGATTGAGGTTGCTTTTGATATTGATGCTAATGGAATTTTAAATGTTAAGGCGGTGGATAAAGCCACCAATAAATCTCAATCAATCGTTATTAAAGGGGCAGTTGGGTTGACAGACGAAGAAGTTAAAAAAGCTCAAGCCGAAGCCGAGCAGTATGCCGAGGCGGACCGGAAGAAAAAAGACTTAGTTGAGGCCCGGAATCAGGCCGAGGCCTTAGTTTTTACGGCTGAAAAAACTCTCAAAGAAGCTGGAGAGAAAGTTAAGAAAGAAGACAAAGAAAAAGTTGAAGCAGAGATTAAAAATGTAAAAGATGTGCTTGGGAAATCGGAGGCAAATAAAGAAGAAATTGAAGAGGCTTCAAAAAAACTTTCTGAAGAACTCCAAAAAGTCGGAGCGGCCATGTATGCTTCACAACAGAAGACAGAAGACAGAGGACAGAAGACAGAGGGCGAGGAAGAAAAAGCCGAGGAGCCGGGTAAAAAAGAAGGGGCGGAAGAAGGAGAAGTGGTAGAAGATTAGATATTAGATATTAGATGTTAGAAAAGGGCGCGAAGACGCGCCTATTTAGTATAAAATAAAAATATGCAACCGACTAGAGACTATTATGATATTTTAGGAGTTTCTAAATCCGCCAGTGGGGCGGAGCTTAAGGCTGCATACCGGAAACAAGCTCTCCAGTGGCATCCGGATAGAAATAAATCTTCAGAAGCGGAAAAAAGATTTAAAGAAATAAACGAGGCTTACGAAGTTTTATCCGACGGCGAAAAGAAAGCTGCCTATGACCAATTCGGTCACGCTGCTTTTTCCGCCCAAGGCGGACCAGCCTCTGGCTGGGAGGGTTTTGCTGGTGGACCATTTGGCGGTGGGCAGACCCGAACTTATCGTCAAGGTCCATTTACTTATACTTACACTACTTATGGTGGTGAAGCACCCTTTGAAGGTCTGGGATTCGATTTTTCCGACCCCTTTGAGATTTTTGAACAATTTTTTGGCGGGGCTTCGCCTTTTGCTCGCCAAACTCGAATTCCCCGATATGGTTTAACTTTAGATTTCCTAGAAGCAGCCAAGGGATGTGAAAAGGAGGTTATTATGGAAGGCAAAAAGCGGAAAATCCGCATTCCTCCAGGAGTTGATGATGGTTCAAGAATTCGCTTTAGAGATTTTTATATCACCATTGATGTTCGACCAAGTAAAATTTTTCAAAGAGACGGAAATGATGTTTTTGTTAATGTTCAAATTCCCCTAACCTTGGCAATTTTAGGCGGGACAATTGAAATTCCCACAATTGATGGGGATTTAAACTTAAGAATTCGTCCCGGAACTCAACCCGGGACAATGGTTAGACTTCGCGGTCGGGGAATTAAAAGACCTCGCAGCTATGGGAGGGGCGACCAATACGTTCGTCTCCAAATCAAAATCCCGGAAAAACTCACCCGAGAACAAAAGGAATTGTTGGAAGAATTCGAGGAAGAATCAGGGAGACACTTTTAATAATTGACACTTGACAATGTATAGTTTAGTATATACAATATAGAGGAGTAGAGCATGGTGATCATTAAAGAGCCCATTAGATTTCTTTGGGATAAAGGCAATAAAGAGAAGAACTTTAAAAAACATCAAGTTATCGATAGCGAAAGCGAAGAAATATTTTTCAATGAAAATAAAAAAATATTTAAAGACAAACTACATTCAGGGAGAGAAGAAAGATTTATTGTTTTAGGTAAAACAAACAAAAATAGATTATTGTTTGTTGTTTTTACAATAAGAAATGAAAAAATAAGAATCATCTCTGCCAGAGATATTAATAGAAGGGAGAAAAAATTATATGAGAAAAGTATTTAAAATTCCCAAATTTAAAAACGAGGACGAAGAAAGAAAATTCTGGAGTAAAATCGACCTTTCGGAATATTTTGAGCCAAGCGATTTTACTAAGGTTTCTTTTCCCAATCTTAAACCGACTTCCAGGTCTATTTCCATTCGGATTCCGGAGTATATTTTAAATCGAATCAAGGAAAAGGCCAACGAGATTAATGTGCCTTACCAATCTTTGATTAAAGGTTACCTTAAAAAAGCGGTTTTTGGTTAAAGCAATCTTCTTTCCCTCTTTCTTCAGCCTCGGAAAAGTGGTAAAATGACTATTGACAAGGATTGATCCAAGATTTACTCTTAAAATATACAAATAAAACCCGAAGAAAAAATGGGATTAACTATACCATATACAACTATCTATAAACCTCGTACAATCACTAAAACAGCCAAGTCCGATCTTTCATTTAGAAATGTTCCGGAATATGAAAGGACTAAACATGTTCATCGGCTTCATCCTTATTTAGGAAAATTCATCCCCCAACTAGTAGAGTTTTTTCTTAAGAAATATTTTAAAAAAGGTGATTGGGTTTTAGATCCTTTTGTTGGTTCAGGGACTACTTTAGTTGAAGCAGATTCTTTAGGAATAAATTCTGTCGGCATTGAAATATCTCATTTTAATTGTTTGATCGCAGATATTAAAACAAGAAAATATGATATTTCTCTTGTTGAAAAAGAAATAAAAGATATTCTCTTTAAAACAAAAGCATATAGTCAATGGCTATTGCAAGGAGAAAAACAAATAACTCCTTTAGATAATTCTTTTAAAAAATATAAAATTGCAAGTGAATATTTAAATAAATGGTTATCTGATAGAGCCTTACAAGAAATTCTTTTTTACAGGGACCATATTAAAAATTATAAAAATCAAGATCTTCTTAAAATTATTTTAAGTCGAGCCACTAGAAGTGCGCGCTTAATTCCTCATTATGATTTAGCCAGACCTAAAAAACCAATTAGAGAAAAATATTATTGCATAAAACATAAACGTATTTGTGAACCTATCAATGAAGCGATGAAATTTATAAATCGATATAGTTGGGATACCATTAGAAGAATTAAAGAATTCGATAATTTAAGAACAGGAGCTAAAATTAAAATCATTCAGGGTGATTCTAGAGAAATCGATTTTAACAAAATTAAAGACTACAAAGGAGGAAAATTCGATGGTATTTTTACCTCGCCTCCCTATGTTGGTTTGATTGACTACCACGATCAACATCGCTACGCTTACGAACTTTTTGGCTTTGACGACAATGGTTTTAAAGAAATCGGTCCAGCTTCGAAGGGGAGAAGTAGAGAAGCAAAAGAAGAATATAAAAAAGATATTATTGCTGTTTTCCGAAATATGAATAGATTTTTGAAACCAAAAGCAAAGATTTTTGTGGTTGTAAATGATCGAGATGATTTATACCAAGAAGTTGCAGCGTCTTGTGATTATAATATAGAGAGGGTATATCATCGACCTGTACTCATGAGGACAGAAAGGGATAATACGCGTTTCTCTGAGAGTATTTATTATTTTGTTAAACAATAAAAAAGGGAAACATACATATGGCATTATCAAACAATCAAAAAGAAAAAATTACGTCACTTTTAGAAAAAAAGATCGAAGATAAATTAAGGAGATATACTCGCGAAACTTCTTCTATGCCGTTTTTGACAAGGTTAATTCAAGATAGTGAAAAAGTTGCCGCTTACTCTTTTATTCATTCAATAGCCACAACATTAGGAATGTCGATTTATGAGGATGTTTCTAAAATTATTGCGGAAGAATTCTCGAAGGAATGTTTTACAAAATACGATGTTGGTGGCGTACTTTCCCGCGAACAAAAATCTGTCATAGATGATATTGTTAGAAAACTTAGGAACGGCGAAAAAATAGTTAATCATGATCAAGAAGTAAAACAAGTATTAAGTGCCTCCGCGAGAGACGGTAAGGATCAAAAAGAAGGGAGGATTGCCGATTTTTATATGTTGCGAGACGGCGCAGAACATTATTTCGAAATTAAAACCGTGAAACCAAACATTGATGTTTTTACGAAATCAAAAGCCAAACTTCTCGAATGGGTAGCACGTAGAAGAAATCCAGTAAGAGTGTTTTTAGCCTTTCCCTATAATCCTTATCACCCTCAGCCTTATGAAAGATTTACTGAACAAGGTGTACTTGAGAGAGGGAAAGAGTTTTTGGTTGGTAAAGAATATTGGGACTTTTTAGGCGGGGAAGACACTTTTGAGCAATTACTAGAATTGTTTGATTTAGTTGGTAAGAAATTTAAAGAAAAAATACAACAGAAAATAAAACAGGTGGCTAAAGAAAAAATGGAGGATTAATAATTTGTCTTCGTAAAAATTTACCTAAACCTTCCTAAAAAGCCACCAATTCTAATCCGAAGGCATAGAAATTGAAATTGTGGAGAAAAGTTGATCCGCGAACAAAGAGAAATTTTGGAAGAGTTTGAAAAGAGCAAAAAAGCTGGTTCTAATCTACGATACCCGGCCTAAAAACCAACCTTTTCGATAAGCTAGCCTCAAAGATCTAAAATTTTGATACTTGACAAAGATATTTTTTTGTGATATTATTAAAAATATGATTCCAATAACCTTACAGGCTAGAAAAATAAACCAACCCGTCGGTAAAGGGCGTTCAATTTATTTAACAACTCTGAAAATTAAAGACTTAATTGATGATAGAGACTTTAAAATAGATTGGTGGAAAAAAGAGAAAAAACTTGATAAGGATCAAGGTTATCAGAGAATACCCACTCGGTCAAGATTATTAAAAATTGTAAGATTTATTGAGAATGAGAAAAACCCTATTTTCCCAACCTCGGTTTTATTAAGTAGCAGAGAAAAGTTAGAATTTAAGTCCCGAGATGGAGAGAACGGACTGCTTAAGATTAACCGCCCACTTTGGATTGTAGATGGACAACATCGTATTTATGGTCTTAGGTTGGCGGTAACTGATAAGGGATATTACGAATGGAAAGAAAGGGAGCTTCCAGTTATAATTCTCGATAATTTTGATAAACCCGAAGAAACAGTCCAGTTCTATATTTTAAATACAACCCAAAAGAGGGTTCCAACAGACCTAGCGCAGAGATTAATAAGGAAAATTGATTACGAAGATGTATCTCCCATTGCCTTTTCAACAAGCGAAGAATGGAAAATAAAGGGGCTTCAAATAACTGATTTTCTGAATGAAACTTGCGAAGAAAGAAATGTATGGTTTGAAAGAATAAGATTGCCAAATACCGAAAGGAAAAAATATCATGTTATTAATCAAAATTCATTTTTAATTTCATTAAAACCCTTACTGTCACAAGGAGTCCTTCAAGGAAAAGAAAAGCCTGCGGATATTTGTTATAAAATACTCAGAAATTACTGGTTTGCAATTAAAGAAATTATCCCAGAGTCGTTTAGTTCGCCTCGAGAATACGTGATACAGAAAACTCCGGGAGTATTTTCGCTGCATGATCTTGCCAATAGACTTATGCTTGGTACAAATGATTATACAACGGCTTACTTTAAAGCTATTCTCGAAAAAGTACTTATTAAAGACTATGGCAGCGAAGTTTTTTGGCGTTCGAGAGGAGAAGGTGCAGCTATATTTAACAGCATGAAGGGTTTTAAGATATTAGCAAATTCACTTGCAGCAAATCTACCGGCTGAAGAAATTGAAAAGAGCATCAAAGTTTAAATCTCGCCAAACTTTATCCAGAAGTTGAGAAAAAAGAAATTAAAAATTACAGAGAATCACGATGAAAAAGATTATTAAAAAATTTTTTCAAGAAATTATTGAAAATCGTCAATTAGCCCCCATTGTCTCCGGAGGAACAGCTATATTTCTATTATGGAAAATTATCTTTTCGAATCTTGAAGGCGAGAAGTTTCAATTGGGACTAAGCTCTGTCGGTTTACTATTTTTGGTTTCGGCAGTTTTGTATTATTATTTGAGAAAACTTGAAAAAGATAAGGATGTTTATCTAATAAGCAGTATTGGGAAAATTATTGAGGATGTGTTTAGGCACTATGGACAACAAATGGCAAATAAAAACGCGGAAATGGCGAAAGCTGAGGATATGGACAAAATTATGCAGACAATTGTGGCTCTTGTTAGTAAAATGAAAAATCTTGCAATAAAAGATTATGTTAGTAAATAACTGGCGGTTAAAAATCGTTGAGAAAAATTTGATTTAAATTGAGAAATTAAAATTGTGGAGGAAGAAAAATGAAACAATCTTTTAGTCCGAAAATGAAAAGGGCTGTAGTTAAAAATTTACAGGAGTTATTTTCCAATCGCCTTTGTTAGTTTTAGGCTCTTCGGCAATTACAGTTGGTTTTTCCTCTTTTGATAATATCTCTAATAATTCTCCGTTCACATGATTCAATTTTTTATCAGTTTTTGAGAATGGAATAAAAGATACATCCTGAGGTAAGTTAGGAATATTTTTACCTTTAACTAAATACTTAATTAATTTATGCGCTAATTCAATGTTTTTTGCAGTTTGTGCCTTTTTGCTCATATTCGTGTTTTACCGTATGCAATATAACAAAAGGATTATAATAATACAGTATATATTTGATTAATACAAGTCAAGCCCTATATTTTTCAGAAACTTAGAGCGGTATATTAAATAGTTTCTCCTAATGTCATTACAGACCCAAGCTAATTCATAATCTTTATTTTTATATTTCTTTATCCCGCCAGTTGATTCTACGATTTTATTATCTTTTAATGAAACTCTAAAATGGCGATGTAGCGGCCCCCTTCCTCCATGATCATCATATCTTACGATCCATTCCCAATGACCGTCGATATTTATTTCATATGATATATTTTCAATTTTCTTCAGCCTATTTTTCTCATTTCTTAATACCGAGAAAGAAATTTTATCTGTTTGAGCTATATTAAGTGGAATATTTCCACTTTGAATATGCAAAGATTCTCTTGGTATAGGTTTTTTGATAGGATAGATGTTCTTAAAATGTTTTCTTATTCTCTTGGCCACAGATTTATTCTATCAGAAGCATAATAGTTGTATACACCTGGAGTGTGAATTGGGTTCACACCTCGAGATAAACTCTCCCACTTTAGAGGTGGAACAGGTCTGTCTAAGGATTTTGAGACCTTAAAATTCTGCCCGCGAAAAATTTCTCCAGTTTACTCAAGAGGCGGAAACTTCTTAGACCAGACAATACCCATAATTATATGGGCGAGGGTTCCAATCAAGACAAGAAGCCAAATAATACGAAGTCCTAAAGCAAGCTCTCCAAAAATCAGCCGATAAAGTCCTTTAGTAAGAAAAGTAAGCAATATATAACTCATAAACCAATAAAAAATTATATGAGGGAAGAACCAACGATTGACTAAATCGAATCTTATGGCCGAAATTGCTGCTAAAAGCAAAGCAATCAAGCAGGTTATCATGCTCCAGTAGGGTGATGCTGTCACCGGGAGCGAATTTCCAATAGTTTGATAAAAATAAGTAATTAGAAAACCAAGTGTAGGAATGACAAAAAAGTCCCCAACGATTATTCCCGGAGTTTTCAAAACGACACTTTTAACTGCTTTTGTCTTTATTCCGTAAATTACCAAAGAGCCAAATCCCCAAATCCAGATTAAAAAGGCGACTAAAAAAGGAGATAAATCGAAAAGAGACTTGAGAAAATCGCCCTGGGTCATACTTGTTTAAATTTTATCACACACTCCTTCGAAAAATTTCTCACTTCAATAATTTCAGTGCAAGCCCAAAATTTGGTAAAATCGAGACAGCGAAAAAATGGGTAGAGAAACAAAAGTTATTCTTCATCCGCAACCTCCCTACGATTTGAATAAATATATTCAGGCTTTAGGAGACTTTACTTCTGATGGGGTAAATGTCTTTAAGAAAGCCGACCTTCTGGGTCAGGCTTATTATCAAAGAGTGATTAAGGTTGGTGGCAAATATACCCTTTTTACTGCTTATCAAAAAACTCCGGCTGATAGACCAAAAATTGTTATCCAATTCAAGCCAAGGGTGAATAAAAAAGAATTGAAAGAAAAGTTGGCATGGATATTTGGTTTGGATGAGAGTCTGAAAGGATTCTATCAGAGAGCAAAAAAAGACCCGGTTCTTTCTAAAGTAACTGAACAGTTTTACGGCATGGTACCTATTCGGACAGCCACGGTTTTTGAAATGGTGATTACGGCAATTACCGAACAACAGATTTCCCTAGCGGTAGCAGTAAAAATTCGAGCTAGATTGGTAAAGAGATTTGGAGAATCAATAAAATTAAATGGGGAAAAATACTATGCTTTCCCAACTCCTGAGAAATTAGCCTTTTTAAAACCTAGCGAGCTTTTGAAAATCGGCCTTAGTCACCAAAAGGTTAGCTATATTATTGGTTTTTCAAAAAAGGTGGCTGTAGGTGAGTTCGACGTTGAGGGCTTGAAAAAGAAGTCTGATAAAGAAGTAATAGAAAAACTGACTCAGATTAAGGGCCTAGGTGTCTGGACGGCTGAATACGTTTTAGCTAGAGGTTTAGGGAGAACCGATGTTTTCCCCGCCGACGACTTGGGGGTTCGGACGGCAATAGGAAAGCTCTATGGCACTGGCAAGATTGTCTCCGCCCAGGAAGCAAGAAAAATTTTGGTTAAATGGAAGCCTTATCGTCGCTACACTACCTTTTATCTTCTTTGCGCCGGCCGACTCAATCCAGTAATGTAGCCCGCGAAAAATTTCTCCTTAAGTTTGATATAATATAGGATGATGGTTGAAGCAGATAAAGCAACAGAAGAAAATCCTTATATTCTTTCGACAAATGAGCGAACTTGTCCTAAAGGTGTTTCTATGGAAGAAAAAGCTGTCTGGCTTGGCGAACGAATTGCTTTACAGCGAGAAGGAATAGATCATGGAGTTAACCCGCAACTGCTTTTTGGTGTTCCTCGCATTCTTAAGCCAAGATGGGGGGAAGGGGTGTGGGATTATTATCTTTCCACTTTATCGAAAGAAGAGCGTCGAGCCATAAAACAGCAAACGGGACCATCAGCGCCAAGACACACTCGCCCTTTTGCTCGAGACAGGAGAGGTCAGTGAAAAAAACTTTAGTTCAGATATTTAATTCTCTTAAAGAATTTACTGCTTCGCTGGGATTTTGGTGGCCCGTGGTTCTGGTGCCAATTTGGCAAGAGATTTTATTTAGGTATATTCCCTATAAATTTTTCTATTTGCCGACTGGCAATTTTTGGCTAGTAGGTATCATTTCTACTTTACTCTTTGCTGCCATCCATTGGTATTTTGGCAAGTGGTTTGTTGTCTATGGATTAGTGGGGGGAATGATTTTGTGGTGGGTGATGGTAAGATATGGGTTGGTGGCGGGGATTTTTCTTCACGCATTAGTCAATGCTTTAGATTTAATCTTTGGTCTCAGAAATTTTCTTATCCGATAGAACTTAAAATCCTGGTTCGAAAAATTTCTCACTTCAATAATTTCAGTGCAAGCTTAAAATTTGCTATAATTTCCCCAAATGCCGATTTTTCAGATAAAAAACAAAAAACTTTTTCAGGTCAAAGAAAAGAAATTTGATTTTGAAAAAGATTTACAGAAAATAACCGAGGAAAATTTGGAGACAATTTTTGGGCTAGAGTTTATTGGTAGTGAATTTGGAATTCACAACTTCTACATTGATACTCTCGCATTTGACCCTGAAACCCGTTCTTTCGTAGTTATTGAGTATAAAAAGGACCAAAGTTTCAGTGTTGTTGACCAGGGCTTAAATTATCTTTCTTTAATGCTCAATAATAAATCTGATTTTATTCTTGAATACAATGAGAAGAAGAAAAAGAATTTACAACGAGGAAATGTAGACTGGTCCCAATCTAGGGTTTTATTTATCGCTCCGTCTTTCACTCCTCAACAACAAGGAGCAATTGGTTTTAAGGACTTGCCGATAGAATTATGGGAGGTGGAAATTTATGAGGATAACCTTGTTCTTTTCAATCAACTCAAATCTCCGGAAGCTAAAGAATCAATTAAAACCGTCACGAAAGGCAAAGCCGTTGCCACTATTAGCCGTGAGGTGAAAGAATACACAATCGAAGAACATTACGATAAAGCATCCCCCAAAATCAAGGAATTACTAGATAAATTAAGAGAGAAAATCTTAGCCATTGATGAAAATATTAAAGAGAAACCAGTAATGTACTACATTGGATATAAAGTCAATTGGTACAATTTTGTTTCTATTCATGTATATAAAGACAATTTAAAAATTGAGGTTAGGAAACAAAAATTAGAGAAAGATAAAGAAAAAAGATTTAAGAAATATCCAGACAGTTATGGCTATGGCAAGACGCCTCTTTGGTGGACCTACATTTCAAAAGATAGAGAATTGGATTATGTATTAGAAGTGATTAAAGAATCATACGAAGCTGCTCCGGATAAATAGAACTTAAAATTCTGCCCTCGAAAAATTTCTCACCTCAATAATTTCAGTGCAAGCACATTCGGCAGGCTCAGTGCGGGCCCGAAATTTGGTAAAATATAATTATATGGCTAAAGCATTATCTAAAGAAGAGAAGATTAAATCGCTTCTTAAGTCAAGAGAGAAGATAAAAAAAAGGATTAAAGACCTTAAATCAGTTTTTCAAGAAGAAAAAGAACTCGAAGAATCCTGGCCTGGCCATGCGAGTACAAGATATCAGCTAGCCGATTCTGATCTCCAAGTTTTACTTTCTCAGCTTGAATCGATTGAAAAAGCGCTCAAAGAATTGGGCTACAAAGAATAGATACTAGACACCTTTAAGGTGGAATAGGTTTGCACCTAAGTTGAGAACTTAAAATTCTACCCAAGGGTTCTGGACATGTAGGTAAAATTTGCTATATAATTGAAAAAGATAATTATGTCACCTGATCCGAACTTAGCTGCAAAAGAAAGATTCTTAAAGATTTATGCGAATCTGCCTATAAATGTTCGCGAAGAAATTATTTATGTTGTGCTTCCTGAAAAAAGGCCAATTACCTGGAACGTGGCTTATTTGGAAGTAAGAAATAATACTTCTTTAGGTGAAGATATCTTGAAAAAACTAGAAGAGTTAAAAATAATTTAATATGGCAGAACAAAATAAAAATAAAGAATTAAAGGAACTTATTATTGCCAGACTGGAAGTTTTGCCTTCCGATGTCAGTATTTCTATTGGCTCACTGGGAAATTTCACCCGGGATGAACTAATAGCTCATGTTGAAAAAGATGACGAGGTTGGTAAGAAAATAACCGAGGTAGAACTAGAATATTTAAAGCTTTTAAAAGAAGGCATTTTTTATGAGAAAACTGCTCTTGATCACTAGACCTCAGTATGAGCCTACCACCCATTACCTTTTCTACTGGAACAAAAAGGTAATAGATTTTGCAAGAAAGAAAAAGGTCGACATTATTGATCTCCACAGAAAAAGAGCAAATAAAAAGGAATTTACGAGTGTAGTTGTTAAAAGACAGCCTAATCTCATTTTATTTAATGGACACGGGAGTTCAGACTCAATTAATGGACAAGATGATAAAGTACTAGTTAAAACTGGAGAAAACGAGGATTTATTAAAAGATAAAATTATTTATGCCTTATCTTGTGAAACTGCGAAAGTATTAGGGCCTAAGAGTGTCTCCATGGGGACCATAAGTTATTTAGGATATGATGAAGTTTTTATTTTTTATTACAGCAAGGATAAAGTCAACAGGCCATTAGAAGATAAGGTTGCAGAATTATTTCTTGAACCATCTAACCAAGTAGCCATTTCCCTTTTAAAAGGACACACCACGAGGGAGGCTAATCAGCGTTCTAAAGCATCATTTCTTAAAAATATTCAACAGTTATCGACTACTGAGTCATCTGAAACTTACCTAGTGCGCTTTTTGGTATGGGATATGGTACACCAGGTTTGCCTGGGCGACCAAAACGCGCAAATTTAAAATAAGGTTAATGTGGTTGGGAATAAGAAACCAACACCGGGTGTTGACTAGGTAGACCCCGTCAGAAGGGGTAAAAACCTAGAGTTTTTGAGCCCTTAAAATTCCACATTGACATTCTCAAATTCTTCCTTCCCTTCGATACTCTCAGGGTAAACTGCTCAGGATAAATGAGAACATTAGAATAAACGTTCGAATTTTAGCTTCAATTAAGGTATAATCTTTTTATGTTAGTTGACGAAGTCGATATTGTAATTAAAGCTGGAGACGGGGGACGCGGTAAGGTAGCTTTTCTGCGCAGTAAGTTTGTTCCTCGTGGTGGTCCTTCCGGCGGAGACGGCGGCCACGGCGGAGATGTCTATATTGAGGGAGTGAGCGATATCGGTGCTTTATATCGCTTCCGTTATAAAAAAGAATTTATAGCGGCAAGCGGTCAGGCCGGACTGGAGGACAAAAAAACCGGCAAAAGCAGTCAGGATTTAATTTTGAAAGTTCCTATCGGTTCAATCATCAGTGACAGCCAGGGACAATTATTGGAAATCATCAAAGTCGGTCAGAGTGTTTGTTTGGCAAAAGGGGGAAAGGGCGGTCGCGGCAACTGGCGTTTTCGTTCCAGCACCAACCAAACTCCCCGTTGGGCCGAATACGGAGAAAAAGGCGAAGAAAAACATTTAAAAATTGAGCTTAAGTTAATTGCCGATGTTGGCTTAATCGGTTTGCCCAATGCCGGCAAAACTAGTCTTCTTAACGAGTTTACCCATGCTTCGGCGAAAGTTGCCAACTATCCTTTTACTACCCTGGAACCGAATTTAGGAGTTATGGGCGATTTAATTTTGGCTGATATCCCCGGTTTGGTTGAAGGAGCGGCTGAAGGCAGGGGCTTGGGTCATAAATTTTTGCGCCATATCCA
>CAYIUX010000008.1:0-21335 GCA_964366795.1 uncultured Gammaproteobacteria bacterium
AAGTATCCCATAGTCTAGCATGCCCCAGCCCAAATGTCAAGTTGGTTGCTCTTATTGACAATCTGTGCTATTATCAACCGCAGTCTAATTTATTTTGAGTTCAGCGAAAAACAAGCTCTGCTTATACTGAACCTTGCTGAAGTATGAAAAGGAATTGGCTGATAATTATTGTTGCCAGCTTGGCTTTAATCTTAATTGGTTTAATTGTCAAAAATAAATTTTTTGGTAGACCTGGTCTTGGTGCCTTGCAAATTTCTACCACCCCTAAAGCAACAGTTTTTATTGATGGAACTCAAGTTGGCGTTACCCCGTTTTTTGATGATAAGCTAAAATCTGGAGAGCATACGGTCAAGTTGGTTCCTGAAACAACTACCGATAACTTGGTTAGTTGGGAGGGAAAAGTTAATCTCACTCCGGGAATTTTAACGGCAATTAATCGCAATTTTGCTACCAGCGAAGCTTTTTCTTCGGGAGAAATTATTTGGTTGGAAAAAATATCCTCAAGAGATAAATCTTCCTTGTCGGTGATTTCCACCCCCGACCAGGCAGTGGTGAAGGTCGATAGTGAACCAAAGGGATTTTCTCCAGTTTTAGTGGAAAATCTTTCGCCCGGTTCTCACCAATTAAGTGTAGGCACCCCTGGTTATGAAGAAAGAACAATTTCTGCCAAAACAGTGGCTGGTTACAAGCTAATTGTTAATGTTCAGTTGGCCCAAAAAATTGAAGGAATTGAGGAAGCAACTCCAAGCGCCGAAACGACTAGTCCAACTCCAAGTCCGAAAGCAACCCCAAGTCCAAAGACAACCCCCAAGCCGACAGTCACCCCACCAGAAAAACCCTATGTTTTGATAAAAGAAACCCCAACCGGTTGGCTACGAGTGAGAATGGAACCTTCGGCTTCGGCGACCGAGGCGGCTAAAGTTAATCCTGGGGAAATGTTTCCCTACCTTAATGAGGAGAAAAACGGTTGGTTGAAAATTGAATATGAAGAAGGCAAAGAGGGCTGGGTGAGTGGAGTTTATGTAGAACTTGTAAAGTAGAACCTAGGGTTTGACCCCATACAGAATTCCGATAACCATTAATCCCCAAATTAAGACTGTTGCCAGCAAAGGCTTATCTCCCAAAAGGACTGTTTCTGGTGATTCTGCCCGACTTCCCTGGTAAATGATATTCATATAACGCATAATTCCATAAATAACAATAGGGATGGTGAGCATTAACCATTTATTGATTCCCGCTAGGGTTAAAGGTAAAACAGCTAAAAATGGCAAACGAGCACCGATTGGTGGAGGCGGAGCAAAGAAGGTAAATAAAGCATAAGCCAGCCAGGCAGAATTGGCAAACATCGAAAGATATGAATCAAGCAAGGTTGGAGTATAAAAAGTTAAAGTTTTCCGATGAGAAGCAGCCAGTTTTTCCGTTAAAATTGCCAATTCTGCCCGTCTTTTACCTACGGCTAAAAATAAAGCTAAAGAAACAACGCACAAAAGGAACCAAACATTCATGTGGACATTGATAGCAAGGGCGCCAGCGTAAACCCGAAGGACAAAACCACCAGCGATGGAAATAACATCAAGAACAATGATATTTTTTAAAGCTAAGGTATAGACGAGCTGAAGCACTAGATAGGTAAATTCTGCCAGAAAAAAGAAAAAGTTTTGCCAATAGGCTAAATATAAAGAAATAAAAATGCCGGCAATGGCGATAAATAAAGCAATCGGAATTGGTAATTTGCCAGAGGCTATCGGTCGATTTTTCTTAAATGGATGGAGGCGGTCTTTAGGCAAATCAAAAATGTCATTAATCAGATAAATTGAAGAAGTGAGAATAGTGAAAATAATGGTTGTCCAAACAACAGTCAGAAATTTTTTTTGAACAAAAAGATTGCCCGAAAAGACTAAAGGAGCAAAAAGACTTAGGTTTTTGAGCGCCTGTCTTGGTCGGATGCTTTTGAATAGGGCAAGAAGAAATTGAACCACAAAAGTAGCCCCCCAATAATAACCGCTAACATAACAATTGTATAGAATTTCTGAAGACTTCGCAAACTTAAAGCTAAAATACCCAAAATTGCCGTTATTAGCCAATAAAAAACGGCTGTCTTGCGTTTTCCCCAATGCCATTCATCCAAAAGTTTATGATGAAGATGGCCACGATCACCCCAAACCGGAGAACGACCAGTGAGAATTCGCCGACCAATAGAATAAACAGCGTCAATAAAAGGTACGCCTAAAACTACCAGAGCAGTGCCCACCTTGGTGGTTGACAAGATAGCTAGAACTGCCAAAAGAAAGCCGGCCAAGGTTCCTCCTCCGAACCCTGGCATAATTTTTTGGGGATAAAAATTAAAAGGAAGAAACCCGAGGTATGCCCCGGCGGTTATCGAGGCTAAAATAACCACCGACCATTGGGTGATATCAGCGGAAAAGCGGAATCCCAAAATGGCAATGGTTAAAGCGGCAATGACGACTATTCCCGGAAGTTGCCCATCAAAACCCTTTGACCAATTGACAATATTTGCCAAAAAAACAATCCAAAAAAGACCAAAAATAACTGCCACTAAAGGAGAAAGGATAATAATTCCCCCCAAAGGATTGGTAATAAAAGAAATGCCAATTCCGCAGCCGACCACTAAACCTGCTGCCAGAAAACAACCGATCAATCTTAAATATGGGTTAAGGTCGAGACGGTCATCGAGAATTCCCATCACCATCATAATTGTTGCCCCAGCTAAGATTCCTTTTAAATGTTGGTCAAAAGGAAGGAAAACTAAACTAGTGATTAGCAACGAAAGATAAATAGGAATTCCCCCACTCCGAGGAATAACCCCTTTATGGGTGTGGGCTGGATGCTTCCGTTTTTTGGGGTTGTCGACCAAACCAAATTTCCAAGCAAGCCTGATAGCTAAAGGGGTGGCGAGAAAAGAGACAACAAAGGCTAAAACTAAAGGAACCAAGATTAAATTCTTAACCATTAAATTACCAATCTGATTATTTGGATAAGCGCAATTAAGCTAAGAAAATTAAAAATAGCAATTATCGCTACCAGAACCTGGGCAATTAGATTTTCTTCCGAAGAAAACGCAATAACAACTAAATTAACCAGAAAAACTGTTAAAGAAAAAATGGGAATAAGCAAAAGCCCAACTGGAGTAGTTAATTGTTCTTCGCCCCAGGGATGGGAGTAAAAAAGAGGCAATTTTTGAGGAAGAAAACGCCAGGAAGAGGCGATAACTAAAATCTGGGCGACCAAGAAAATCACCGCCAATCGAAAGATTAATTTGGAACCCCCTTGAGTATCGACCATTGTTTAATCTATTTCAATTATACTACGGCGATGAAAGATTTTGGCGGAGTTGATTTTTTCTTCTAAAAGATAATTGGAGTTAAGAAAATTGAATAACCCTGGAAATAGCCGGTTTTCTTCCTCCATAACAATCATCCAGCGGGGCGGGTTTTTAGTTAAAGTTTCAATTGTTTCTTGATAGCCGTTGTAATCCACAATATGATAAGCAAGGGTATAGCGACCTGTAGGTAGCCGTCTCGATAAAGCATAAATATAAGGCTCATCTCCCCAAATAAAAATTCTTTCATCCGTTTGGGTGTGCTTAACTAGAAAATTAGCCACGGCGTAGGTTTGATTTACCTGAGGACTAAACCAGGCAAAATATTCGGCTCGAGCTTTTAAGTGGGTGGCAAAACCCAGAAAATTAAAATAATAGCCAAAGACCGGATAAACCCAGAACTGAACAACCACCAGACCAGCAACCAGAAGGACTATTAGACTAAAAGCCAATCTTTTAATGACTGTTCTTCCGCTAGTTAAAAGAATTCCTAAAATCAAGCAAAATGATGGTAGAACTTGGATTAAGTAATGGGGATAAGGGCGTTCGGATAAGGCAGCGGCAAACAAAGAAAAAAGAAACCAAATTGTTATTAAAATAAACGGCTTAGCGAGGCTTTTTCTTAAAAGAAAAATAAGCAGGGTAGCCACAAGCAAGACTCCAGAGCGGGAGATAAGTCCGATTTTACTTGATAAACCCCTGACGACCATCGTTCCTGCTCTCCAGGAAAAAAGATAACCTAGGTTTTGGGAAAAAGCGGCGTTAAGGTAATAAGATAAGGCATTTTGAGAAGTAAAATAGATAATGGTAATTAAAATAGGAATAATAAAACCAAAAATAAGGAAGAAGTAATTAGTAATTAGTAATTGGTAATTTTTCTTCTTGGCGATGAAAAGGAAGAATACTAAAATAGTAGCGAAATCAAAGATGGCCGGAACCTTAAAAAGGGCGGAGAAAGAGAAAAAAATTCCCGCCAGAAAATACTGAGACCATTTTTTAGCCATAAAATAAAGATAAAAACCAGCAATTGTTGTCCCGATCATAAAAATTTCAGCGTTGGCAATATTACCCTCGATTAAAGGGATTGAAGATAAAATTGAAAAAGTAAAAAGACTAATTTCTGCTAATTTCTCCTGTTTTGGAAAAAGATTTTTGATTAGTTTCCAAAATAAAATTGTCGTTGTTAGCATCCAACCTAGCAAAATCGCCCGAAACCAAAAAACATTGCCACTTAGCGCCGCCAAAAGATAAAGCAACGGCGGTTTATTGTCGTGAATGTCACGATATAAAACCAGACCTTTCCTAATTGCCTGACCCAAAGTGAGATAGACTCCCTCATCACCATACCAATAAGGTTCAAACAATGAGGGAAGACGAAGAATCGCCACCAATAACAAACAAAGAAGTAAAAACCGTTGTGGCAGTTTTTTCATTGCTTTTAGTATACTATACCTTTTCTGTTACTCGATACTCTATATATTTGCCCAGCATTAATCTAGTGTGGGCGTCTAAACCCGGAAGGACTCCAAAAACAAAACCTGAAAGAGGCATCAAAACAAACTCCAAAGGAATAAAGAAAGCTCGAAGGCGGGAAACATGGGCTGGTCGGGGTGGGCGCTGTTTAGCATTAATAATTAAAATAATTACCAAAAAGGCAAGACAAAGACTAAGGATTAGAGCGGAAAGTTTGGGCAAACTATAGCCGATTATAGTTCGGGAAAATTCTTTGACAAAAAAGGTAGGGACGGTGATGCCTAGGGTGACAAAAAACCAGTTAACTGGCATTAAAAGATGGTCCTCCATTAATTTCAAAAGACGAATAGTTTTGTCCCAAAAAGAAACAGTGGGGGTCAAAAGATAATTTTTGATTACATTTGGGTCATCTGATACCCCCCAAGCCCAGCGCTGAAATTGAAAGTAGGTATTTTTGATTGTACTCCAAAAGGTATCTCCTTCAGCAGCATCGGCATAAACTGGCAAAAAAATTGGTTCGCTCTCAACCTGTCCTCGTTTTCGATAATAGGCTTTAAAGAAAATGTGGTAATCTTCAGGAATAATCTCTGGATTCCAATAATCAACCTCATCTAAAAGCTTAAAGGATAAAGAATAATTCTGGCAACTAATAAGTCTGTCTTTTCGGGACAGAACCGCCCCATTCCAAATTGAACCAAAGGTATTAATGACCCGGGTGAATGCTGGCAATCTCCAGAAATTGTTGTAATAAAAAACCGCTGGCTGCCAGAATCTTAAATAGCGATGGGGATTATCTAAAAAGGCATAGGTGAGATAGGAGAAGTGTTTTGGATGAAAGCAGTGATCAGCGTCGCTGCTGGTCATAACTAGATACCTCATATCCATTTTTTGTTTATTAATTAAGTTCTTTTTAACCCAGCGAGCGGCATAGTTTTCATTTGAAGCCTTGCCGGCCACCTCCCGGCCAGCCAATTTATGAACAGTGACGAAGAAATTAGCAAATTTTTTGGCAAATGATTTTTTAATAATTTCTGCTTTTTGAGGTGCCTCTGGATCTCGAGCCTCGGTTGCTAAAACCACCGTCATTTGTTTTAAAGGAAGGTCTTGATTGGTTAAAGATTTAAAGATCCTTTCAAGAATATGAATTGGCTCTTTATAAGTAGGAATGATAACTATATGATGAATCTTTTTCCAATTTGGGAAAAACCTAAGTTCTCCTCGCCAATCCATTCCTTGAGAGGCCTTAATTCGCAGATAAGAAACAACAGAGTAGATGGAAAAAGTAATTGATTTGTAAAACCAAAAGACATCGAAAAGAATTACCAGATAGGCAATATAAATTGGGATTAGAAAACTGCCTATAAAGAAAAAGCCAATTGTTCCCCAAGAAAAGGTTCCTGGAAGAATTTCCAAAAGCCGGTGGATTTTTCTGTCGTGTTTAATAATAAATTGGCGAAATTGATGAGTCATTATTTAATTCTCGGAAATAAAGGTTTTTCGGATTTAATTTTCGGTCCGGCAAATTGTTTTTGAATTCTTTGGGCGGTTTCAGGAAGGAAAGGCTGGAGATTGTAGGCAATTTGTCTAATTCCTTCGACAAGTTCTTCCCATCTTACTATTTGGTGAAGCCCAGTTTTTTCCCACGGTTTTTTCTGTTCAAGATATTCATCTAAGTAACTAATTTTTTCCCAAATAAATTTTAGTGTTTCATTGAATTGGAAATTCTCCAAACAATCTTTTACAACTGGATGAAATTCATTTGCGGTGTCCTTTAATGAATATACGACCTTATGAATTTCACATAGTTTAGCTACCCTGGCAACTAAATTTCCCAAGCCATTTGCAAGGTCGGCATTATAGACTTCCTTAAATTTCTCAAGGGTAAAGTCGATATCATTTCGAAGAGGGCCGTAACGCAGGAAAAAATATCTTACAGCATCAGCGCCAAATTGTTTTACTAATTCAGTTGGCCTTATGACATTTCCCAACGATTTACTAATTTTTTGGCCGTTAAGACTAATAAAATCATGAACAAGAATAGTTTTGGGTAGCTTATATCCCGTGCTTTTAAGCATTGCCGGCCAATAGATTGCATGAAATCGCAGGTTGTCCTTTCCTAAAACGTGGATATCTGCCGGCCAGCATTTTTTTTCTACGGCAAAAGTAAGATAATTAATCAGGGCGTCAAACCAGACATAAATCGTTTGTGAAGGGTCGTCGGGGACGGGAATACCCCATTTGATGTTTGGGCGACTAACGGCGAAATCTTTCAATCCTCTTTTTACGAAACTTAAAGCCTCTCTCCGCTTACCCTCGGGGATTATAAAAGTTGGGTTCTTTTCGATTAATTCCTCTAAATACTTTTGGTATTTAGATAGGCGAAAAAAATAGTTTTCTTCAGTAATATGTAGTGGTTCTCGGTTTGGGTGGAAAGGGCATTTGCCGTCTATCAAGTCTGATTCAACCAAATAAGCCTCGCATCCTTCACAATAAAGTCCATCGTATTTTTCGAGATAAATATCACCAGCTGTTTTGGATTTAAGATAAAATTTTTGGGCAAATTTTATATGATCTTTATCGGTAGTTCTAATAAAGCGATCATAAGAAATATTAAGACTATCCCATTCGGCTTTATCGGCGGCAGCAATTTTATCAACAAATTCTTTTGGACTAAAACCACTTTCTTTAGCGCTTTTTTCTACCTTCTGGCCATGTTCATCCGTACCGGTTAGAAAGTAGGTCTCATCGCCAATTAACCGATGATATCGAGCTAAGACATCGGCTAGTATTTTTTGATAGGAATGGCCGATGTGAACAACGTCGTTGGTGTAGTCAATGGCAGTAGTTATATAGAATTTTCTAGCCATGATATGCTTATTTTACTAAATTTAGCCTTGAATTAAAAGGGGATGGAGATTAAAGAAGTCCAAGGGGATTTTTATCGTCTGAATGTTTCCTTAATTTTTTTACTCCATTTGTTTGCCCATTCTTCGGCGCGGATTTTTCCCAAAGCGACCTTGAATCCTTTCTTGGTTTTCATATCTTTAGCGACGGCAGCGATGGTGGTGCTGGAAACAGCTAAATTGTCTTTAATATTGGTATAACTTTTGCCTTTATCAAGAAAATAAGCAATCCCTAGCCTTCGGGCAATTACCTCGAGTTCATTTTTAGACAAGAAACTCTCCAGAAGGACCTGGGCTTCATTTGGGTTTTGAATATCAGTGATAACTTGATAGAGCAGCTTGTAAATTTGATTTTTTAGGTTTTGATTTAGGCGTTTCTTAGAAATTTGCATTGAAAAACCCACTCCAAATAATTAAAGTGGGCAGGTCCGCCAACTGGCGGATAGTTTAGTTATTTAAACTATAACACACAAGAAGATTGCTGTCAAATATTTTTGATTATTCTTTGAGGTAAAAACCAAGAGAGATAAAAATCCCGGCCAAAAGCAAAACATTTAGAATATTACCAATCTGAAAATAGCGAAAAATTAAAACCAAAACAACACAACAGGCAGTAAGGAAACCAAACTTGCTGTTGGCAAAAATTAAAGCGCTAGTGAGAAAAACGGCGGTGAATAGTAGAAGGTAGAAAGTTATTAGTAATAAGTTATTAGTTGGAGGAAAAGAACAAGCTAGCCATCCCCATAGTCCCCAAAATAATGTTGCCAAAACCAAAGTCGGTAAAAAATTCTTTCTCTGCTTAAATCTCATAATTTTAGTTTAGCTTAAACAATGATATAATTAAAGTTGATGCCAAACGAATTTTACCTTCTTTCGGCTTTAATTATTCTCGCCCTGGCAATTGCTGTTTACCTAATTAATAAAAAGTTGGGTGAGATTAAAGAGGCGACTAAGCCGGACGAAACTCTTAAGGAGTGGCTTAAAAGCCAACAAGAGGCAAGTCAGTCAATGTCAAAAGCCATAAATGAGCGTCTGGATAATGCCGCTCGGGTAATTGGTCAGGTCCAGCGAAATATTGGGGAGATGTCAGAAATTGGTCGGGGAATGAAAGATTTACAGGAATTTTTACGGAGTCCTAAACTTCGGGGAAACATTGGCGAGCAGGTTTTAAAAGAACTCTTGGGGCAGATGTTGCCAAAGCAGTCTTTTCATCTTCAATATACCTTCAAATCCGGGGCAACGGTTGATGCGGCCATTAAAACCGCCTCGGGAATTATCCCTATTGATTCAAAATTTCCCATGGAAAACTTTCGGAAAATGTTGGCCGCCAAGACCGAGGAGGAGAAGAAGATGGTCGAAAAGGAATTTGTCAGAGATGTTAAAACCCATATTGATGATATTGCTTCAAAATATATCCTAACCGAGGAGGGAACAATTGATTATGCCCTAATGTATATTCCTGCAGAAGCGGTTTACTACGAAATTGTCAATAATTCCGACCTTTTTGATTATTCTGGAAAAAAGCGGGTTTTGCCAGTTTCGCCAATGACTTTTTATGCTTATCTTCGGGCAATTTTAATGTCTTTTGAGGGGCAAAAAATTGAACAGCGAGCCAGACAAATTCTGGCGGCCATTCGGGCAGTTCAAAAAGATTACAACAAGGTTGAAGACAATCTTTCGGTTTTAGGCAGACATATCCAAAATGCCTATAACCAAATGTCAAATGTTATGGGTGGATTTACCCTTTTGGGTCAAAAACTCTCTTCAACCCAAGCCTTAGGAACTGGAGTAAAGGAAGAAACTCAAGAGGCCAAACAATTGAAAGTTGGAAAATAGAATTTACTTCAAAATGGCAGATATCCAAGAGAAAAAATTAAACAAGGAACAAAAAACCACAAAGTGAAAAACTCGACAAATAGCCCATAAGGATATAGAATATGTCGCAAGAAAGGTAACTATTATGGTGGTGCAATGGATTGAAAGTGATCAAGAACGCGCCGATATTATTGCTTCAAAACGTGAGGGTCGTGGAAGTGATGTTCCTTCGCCCTCAGTTGAAGTACGGGGCGATACTAAAAGATTTTCTCCAGAAGATCGTAAAGCTTTAGAAAAAGGCTATCTAGTTTACGCCCCCAGAGGGGTATCAATAAAAACCTTGAGAGGCGAAGGAAGGCGATTTTGGTACGTGAACTCTATGTTTGAAGATCTTACCTCAACGCTGAAATCCGAAGTTGCAATAATGAAAGGCCTCTTTTTGCCGAAGAGTTTTAATAAATTACCTGAACAACAGATAGACATGGTTGAAAAGTTTAGCCGTCGATTGAAGAAGAAGATTCCTGGTGTTCAAGCCATAGTGGCTGACGAGCCTTCAGTTTGGGCAGAAATCTACCATTTACATTTTGATGCAACGGGCGATGTTTTATTTGGTCCCCCTGATTTCCTTTATACGATAACCAGAGCCTACGCTGGCTCCGGGTTTGCGCGTTTTGGTCGTGCCGGTGCCGATAGCGGGCCGCACGTCCATGCCTGGTCTCCTGGGTATCGCTATCACGACGTCGGGGTCGTCCCTCTGGTAGTGCCCGCTTGAAAATTGGAATTTGATACCTTGGAAATTTTGGAATTTTGGAGTTGTGCGGCGTTGATACAAATCATCTAATCAAACCAGGCGCCTTTTTGGCGCTTTTTTTGTGGCTAAAATTAGGATATAATTGACTTGTGGCTAATCAGGAAGAGAAAAAATTAAACAAAGAGCAATTAGAGGCAGTTAGACACGGAGAAGGACCACTTCTTATTATTGCCGGCGCTGGAACTGGGAAAACGACTGTTATTACCGAGCGGATTAAATGGCTCGTTTCTTCGGGTAAAGCTAAACCAGCAGAAATCTTGGCTTTAACTTTTACTGATAAAGCCGCTCGGGAAATGGAAGAACGGGTTGATATAGCCATGCCCTATGGTTACACCCAAATGTGGATTTCCACCTTCCATTCTTTTTGTGACCGAATTTTGCGCCAAGAAGCAGTTCATATTGGTTTGGATCCGGGCTATAAATTAATGAACGAAGCGGAAACCACCCAATTCTTGATTAAAAATTTATTCAAGTTTGATCTCAAATATTTTAGACCTTTGGGAAATCCGACTAAGTTTATTTCCGGCATGCTTCAACATTTTTCAAGATTAAAAGATGAAGATGTGTCGCCCAATGAATACCTTCGCTTCGCTCAAAGTCAAAAGTCAAAAGTCATCCCTCGACAGGCTCGGGATGACCTCTTCGAGCCTGAGCGGCCTCAGAGCCGAAGGCCTGAGCGAAGTCGAAGGGTCAAAAGTCAAAAGTTGGAAGTCGAGGAAGTAGAGAAAACTCTAGAATTAGCCAAGGCATATCAGACTTATGAAGAATTAAAAGTTAAAGAAAGCGTGATGGATTTTGGAGATTTAATTTCGAACGCTGTCAAGCTTTTTCGGACTCGGAAGAATGTTTTAAAAGAATATCAAGACCAATTTAATTATGTTTTAGTTGATGAGTTCCAAGATACAAATTATGCTCAAAATCAGTTAGCGATGCTTTTGGCGGGAAAGAAAGCAAACCTGACAGTTACCGGTGATGATGACCAGAGCATTTACAGATTCAGGGGCGCCGCGGTTTCTAATATCATCCAATTCAGAGAAAATTACCCAAAGGCAAAAATTGTCGTCTTGACCAAAAACTATCGCTCCACCCAGGAAATTTTAGACCGAGCTTACCGGCTGATTCAAAATAACAACCCCGATCGATTAGAGATTAAAGAGAAAATTGACAAAAAACTTAAGGCCGTTCGAGAAATTAAAGGAAAGCCAATTGAATTCATCCACACTGATCGAGTAGAAAATGAGGCCGAGGCGGTCGCAAAGATTATCAGGGGTTTAACCAACGGTTTGGTTGGCAATTACGATTACAACGATATTGCTATTTTGGTTCGAGCCAACAATCATGCAGCCCCTTTTGTGCGGGCGCTTTCTCGAGCTGGGATTCCCTATCAATTTTTAGGTCCAGGTCAGCTTTTTCGCCAGCCAGAAGTTAAAGATTTAATTGCCTACCTTAAGATTCTTTATAATTTTGAAGATAATGTTGCCTTATTTCGAGTTTTGTCGATGGAGCATTTTGAGATATCAGCCCGGGACTTGGCAGCAATTAACAATTTTGGACGGAGAATAAATTTGTCCTTATTTGAAGCTTGCGAGCAGATAGAAAAAATATTTGTTTCTCAAAAAACTAAAGAACAAATTGCAAACTTCATCACCATGGTTCATCGTCATTTGAAGCTGCTTTCCAAGGAAACTGCCGGGCAAATCCTTTACTATTTTTTGGAAGATACTGGCTTGCTTAAAAAACTAACCGAATTTAAATCTCCGATTGAAGAAAAGCAGGCGCAAAATATTTCCAGTTTCTTTGACCGACTTAAAACCTATGAGGTTGACCATGAAGATGCCTCGGTTTCGGCGGTAGTTGATTGGATTAATCTCTCGATGGAGCTGGGTGAATCGCCCCTGGCGAATAATATTGATTGGGTTCAAGAAAATCGAGTTAATTTACTGACGGTTCACTCTTCAAAGGGTTTGGAGTTTCCGATTATTTTTTTGGTTAATCTTGTCGCTCAAAGGTTTCCGACGATTGAGCGTCGGGAGCAAATCCCAATTCCCGAGCGGTTGATTAAAGAAATTTTACCAGTTGGTGATTACCATCTTGAAGAAGAACACAGGCTTTTTTATGTGGGAATGACTCGGGCGCGTGATAGATTATTTTTAACGGCGGCTGATTATTACGGTGAGGGAAAAAGAGAAAAAAAGATTTCTCCATTTGTGGTCGAGGCTTTAGGAGAAGAAGCAATTAAGCAATTTAGCAATTTAGCTATTGAGGAAAAACAGCTGCCTTTACTGGAGTGGGCAAAACCCCAAGAAAAAGAGGAACCATTAACTATAAGCAAAGCTTGCGGCTCTGCCGTAAGCCATACTCCAATTAACTATTTATCTTTTTCCCAAATTGATACTTTTAACACTTGTCCGCTTCAATACCGCTATCGTTATATCCAGCGAATTCCGGTTCCGCCATCGTCAGCCGCTAGTTTTGGAGAGTCGATGCATAAAACCTTAAGAGATTTTTACCAAGAAATTAGGGATGGACGGAAGTTAACCAAAACAGATTTGATGAAGATATTGGAGATTAACTGGTCGCCGGTGGGATATGCCAGTAAAGCCCATGAGAATAAGAGAAAAAAACAGGGAGAGCGGATGTTAGCTGATTTTTATGAAAAATTTGACGCCAAGACTGTTCCTAAAGATCTAGAACAGCCATTTATTATTAAAGTTAGCCCCCAACTGAAAATTGGCGGGAAAATTGATCGGATTGATGAAAAAGAAGGTAAATTAGAAATTATTGATTATAAGACTGGGAGGGTCTTGGATCAGAGGGATATTGATAAGTCTTTACAACTGACTGTTTATGCCTTGGCTGCAGCCGACAAAGGAATTTATGGAAAAAAACCAGAAGAGGTGATTTTAACGTTTTATTTTCTGGAGAATACGGAAAAAAGATCAACTAAAAGGACTACCGAGCAATTAAAACAAGCAAAAGGGGAACTATTAGAAAAAGCTAAAGAAATTGAAAAAAGCTCTTTTGAACCGACCCCAAGCAATATGTGCGATTATTGCGACTTTAAACTAATCTGCGAGGCGTGGACATAAGATTTAAGATAGGCGTTTTAATTTATTGACATTTTCTAATAGGAATTCTAATATGAGATTGATGAAATTAAGCCGGTCAAAACTTAAGGCCTTGTCAACTATCGGCTCTAATTTTTCCGAAGTGTTTTTGGCATCTTTAATTATCCCGGTATTTACCGGCGAGTTTACCCAAAGCAGATTGTTTTTGTTAGTATTAGGGAGTATACTTTTGTTAGTTTCGATTTATATTTCTTTGCAATTTGCAGAAAAAGGAAAACTATGATATTTGATAATATTACTACTGGAATGCTGCTTTTTTATATTGCCGGCGCTCTTGTTCTTATCCTCTTGGTTTTAGTGTATTTGATGTCTAGAAAGTAAGACTTGTTGCGACTTCAAACTAATCTGCGAAGCTTGGTCATGATGGCGAAAGACGATACTATTTGGGCTTATTTATTACATTTTTGGCGCGGTCGCCCCATTATTTGTAATATTTAGAAAGGAATTTAAATTCTACCGGGTCGTCAATTACTAACGATGCCGGATCGTAAGGGCATTGATTGATTTCCTAGAACATACAGAATATCATGAAATAGATTAAGTCTCTATGTTTACTCAACAAGTAGTTAAGCATTTGCGCATATCTTCTTTACTAACCTTATTAATTGGAGTCTTAATAGGGACGGGGGTTACATTCATTAGTTTGAACCAAACCCATAATGACATCAACAAGACGAACAAAGAATCTTCGTTGGAGTTGGAGAGAAAGAATCAAGAATTTAACAATTCACTTAGGTGCCAAACCGAAGGTGAGAAATATATGAACGAAGAATATAAAAATAAAATGGAGAATGAGGCGTTTTTATCTCATAATGCCATTTATTCACCAAAATTAAATGCTTGTGTCATAAAATATGGGTCAGTGGTTGAGTCCAAAATAGATACAACGTTTTTTTATACGATTTTCAATTTAAATACAGGAAAAGAAGTATACTCATATACTTATTCTCGAGATAAAAATACCTTGAAAAGGAAAGATGTCTTGGGAACAAAAAATGATTTCGAGCAAATAGTCCTTAATTTGTTTGGTAGTATTGATTGATTAACCGCTACCCTTGGTAAAGAGGGGGCCAAGGGGGGTCGAGAGAAGTTTGGATTCGCCAGGGAGAACCGACTGTTCAAACATTTACTTCACCAAACTGAAACTGAGAACCGGGAAATTTTGGCGAGGAAATTTAAGATTGGATTGGAGAATTTGATAAATGGGGGAGGAAATTCAATTTCTTTTCCCCCAAAACTTTTTTTAAAATGAGAAAAACCGAGCCAGGATTTTTGGGGAAATCTTTCATCATAAATTCCCTCAAAATCAAAAATTTGACAACCCATCTTTTTTGCCTTCTTTATTGCTTCCCAAACCAAAAGATATTGAGCAAATTTCTTCCGACCTTCTTTTAAGGTAAAAGCCTGGTAATAATAAGCGGCATTGCCGGCAGTTAAAATGATTGTTCCACCCAGATTAGGAGCTAATAAAAACAAGGCATTTTTAGCAAAAGCCCTTTTTAGTAATTGAAGTGATTTTAAGGATGGCACCCAACGCTGCCAACCAACTGATTTTTTCCACACCTGATGGAATTTCTTAATATCTTCATATCTTAATATCTTAATATCTTGTTCTTTGGCTTTTCTAATTCCATATCTGGCATCTTTTGCCATTCCGGCCAGAATCTTTTCCTCGGATTGAGTTAAATCAAGATGAATAGTTTTGCTTGGTAAAAATGGAGATTTACTGAGATGAAAACCATGTTTAGTAAGCAGGGGTGGTTGAGCGGTGGTTAGGGGCTCAATATAAACGACAAAAGCATGATATTTTTTTACCAGTTTGGGAATTTCATCAAAAGGAACAACCTCCGGTCGCTGGATTTTGATGATTGAACCAAAAACAGGTAGCTTTTTAATAAAAATCTTACATTTTACATTTTCAATTTTACATTCTTTAACAATCCATCCAGAAAATTCCAGATATTTGGCGTATTCAGGAGATTGACGCACGTCCATTGTTAACCAAGTGGCAACAAAGATTTTAAACGTAAGAGCTTCCAGCGCAAAGAATTGGCCAGATTATAGAGGGGATAGAGTTGATGGTTGATAACCAAATCATAGGTTCCCACAAACTCAACCAATTTTGCCCCAAAACCTTCTTTGAACCGATGAAACCCAAACCAAGGATCAGAAGGTTTGGGATTTGGGCCGGGCGTTCCCCACATATCAAAACTTCGGCAACCTAACTTTTTGCCAAATTTAATGGCTTCCCAAAATAAAGCGTAGGTTGGCATTACTTCGTGATGTTCTCTGGTTGAGGCTCCATATGGATAATATAAAACCTTATTGAAAATAAAAAATATATAGGTGGCCAAAATTTGACCTTGGTAAGTAGCTTTAAAAAGGTGAGCAATGCCGGCTGGGTTTAAACTTTCCCACATTTTTCGATGATAATCCGGAGTATGGGCATAAAATCTTTGGCGTTTAGTAGTTTCGCTTGTTAATTTTAAGTATGTTTCAAACGCCGCTGGAGAATTATCTTCGCTAACCTCAACTCCATGTTTTTGGGCAAGGCGAATATTGTAGCGAGTTTTTGGTTTCATCTCTGCTAACAATTGGTCCTCGGGTTTGGTTAAATCAAGAATAAAGGTGTGTTTAGTAAAAAGGGGTTGTCCTTCTTGACAACCATTTTCTAGTAAAAATTTTTTGACATTTTGATTGGCGATAATATTTGGTTCCATTTTGATTAAAATTGCCTTTTCTTGGACACCAATCTTTTTTAAGGCGTTAAGCATTGTTTTGTCTGGCATTGGACCTTTAGGAAAATACAGAATGTTATAGTTGATGACAGGTAATGGGTGGAGAGTGAGCTGATAACCAGCCGTTAGTTTTGCTTGTCCTGAGCTCTTCGATCCTGAGCTCAGAGTCGAAGGACTTGTCGAAGGATCAAAAGCTCCTAAGCGAATAACTCTAATTCCAGTTTTCTGGCGAAACTCTCCCCATTCCCAAGATTGAAGTGGATGGGTGGCGACGCTATTGAATTGCTTTTTCTCTTCTTCAAGGACTTCGCGGACAATCATGTTGTATAATATTTTAACATGAACCCTTGTTGGAAAAAAATTATTTTGAGCTTTGGAATTGGTTTAGTGGTTTTTAGTTTCATGGTGTTGGGGATTTATCGTTTCCTCTTGCCGCCGGTCGGCCGGACCAATATTTTAGTTTTAGGAGCAGTAGGCGAGGGTTATGCCGGCGGTGACTTGACGGATACAATCATTTTCCTTTCGGTAGATAATCAGACAGGAAAGATTTTGATGCTTTCGTTGCCCCGTGATATCTGGATTGCGCCCTTACGGACAAAACTAAATAGTGTCTATCACTATGAAGGAATGGAAAAAACCAAAGAGGTAGTAGGCGAAATTGTTGGTCAACCAATAAACTATGGAATTCTGATTGATTCTAATCTTTTTACTAAAATTATTGATGCTTTAGGAAAAGTGGAGGTTGTGGTTGAATGCTCTTTTGATGATTATAAATACCCAATTGCCGGAAAAGAGAACGATGAATGCGAAGGTGATCCAGAATATAAATGTCGTTATGAACATATTCATTTTGAGGCAGGAAAACAGTTAATGGATGGCGCCGCCGCTTTAAAATACGTCCGCTCCCGTTACGCCGAGGGTGAAGAAGGAACCGATTTTGCCCGTTCTCAACGCCAACAAAGATTACTTTTGGCAGTGAAAAATAAAATTTTTTCCCCTCACTTTTTTCTTGATCCCAGACAATCCTTTCGATTATTTAAAATAATCACTTCCAATATTCAAACTGATATTCCAAAAGAAAAATATATTGATTTTCTTAAAACAGCCCTAAGATTTAGACCGAAGAATCTTAAAACCGAGGTTTTAAACGAAAATTATTTGATTCAGCCACCGCCTTCAAAAGAAAAATATGACAATCAATGGGTTTTAGTTCCTAGGACGGAGAATTGGGAAGAAATTCAAGGTTATGTGGCTAGTTTAATTGGTAAATTTTAGTTTGACCTTCGCTAAAAATAAGGTTACCTATTTTTGAAAATTTTTCTTCATTAATTTGGCGATATGAACGTCTTTCTAGAGTTCCTACAAAAATATAATTAACTTTATATTTTCCCAAAAGCGTTTGGGTCTCTTCCAGATTTTTTGATTCGTAAATTTTTCTTACTTCTTCTGTTCTTAGAGCTGGTTCATCAAATGAACCTCGCCAAAGCCATTCATGAACACGCCAGCCTAAAATTGTAGGCAAACCAGTATTGGCAGAAACGCGGGCAAAATCAGTATAACTTTCCCCAACCGCCTCAACAATTATTGGTTGACCGGTAATATTTTCCTTTAGCCATAAAATTGCCTTGAGGTCCTCAGGATAAAGGTTTTTAAGATAGGTTAATCCATGAAGCCCTTGGTAAGTTTTAAGACCATAGTAAGAGCGAATAGCAAAATAAGAATAAAGAAAAGTAAACATGCAACAGACAACAAACAACAGACAACATACAAGTTTCAAGAATTTCTGTCTGAGGCTGGTTAAAATCCTGACGATAACATAGCCACTAACAAGGGAAAACATCACAAAAGATTGATAGGTCAATTTAAACATAGTGTTGGCTCGCTGGTAGGAATGAATATAAATATCTTTAACATAAAGAAATTCTGGAATTATTATTAAAACCCAAGAGATGGCGATGAGAATTAGGATAAAAACGTCAGTGACTAGTAATCGGTGACTAGTGACTGGCTTGTGGATTAGCGAAAATACAAGAAAACTTACGGTGCTAACCAGTGGCAATCCCCATAAGACCAAAAACATCCAGGGTGGAGAATGAAAATCAACCAAACCAACCCCAGTGGCGATAGATTTAAAATTAAGATGAAAGGGAAGAGAGAAAAGAATTGCCAACAACAGACAACAAACAACAGACAACAAAGTTTTAGTGAATGTTTTTATCCTCAGTCCCCACTTTAAATAATTAAAGTAGAAAATTGTTGCTCCCAGAACCATAAAATATATTGGAAAATCCCAAGCATTAGTCATATACATAACCCCTAGCGTTAACGCTAGGGGTAGAACAAAGTGCATAGAGCATAACGTATAGTTTTTCATTTTTTTATAGGAGGCAAGAAAAGAAAAGAGCAACCCTAAAAACAAAAGAACAAACAGTAGGTCGAGAAGATGGCCATGAAGATCAGCAACAACAAAACTATAGATGGGGAATTCGTGAATAGTGTTATCGGCGGCACCGGATGATTGGACAATAAACCGAGTGGCGTCAGGATACCAATAACCAGCAAAGCTTAGATTATGAGTTAAAAACCACCAAAGGGCGTGAAGATTGCCGCCAAGAGTCAGGAGGGTAGCGGAGAGAAGGCCACTAATAATTACCAATTTCCAATAATTACCAATTTTCAATTTCCAATGAAAAACGAGATTTCCTCCTAACGAGAAGGCGGCAGTGAAAGAAAGGGCAAAAATGGTGGCTATCATTAAATTGTAGGCAATTGCCGAATCAAGACCAGAAAGCTTGGTTAAAACAGCCGTTACTAAATGGCCAAAATAATAATAGTTAATTGTTTTCCCCGCCAACCATATATCTGCCGGAGGAAAATATTGACTACGTAAAATTGAATTGACAAAGCCATAATCCATAAATTTTTCTAAGCCTTGGATGTTTGGCTGAAAACCACGGACGAAAGACCACAAGGTTAAAGCAATAAAAAAGATAGTTTCCTCAAACAATAAAATTTTCCAATGAATCTTAATTTGTTTTAGAAATTCTGCCCGGTTTTTCCTGGCAAGCCAAAAGTTGACTAAGGCTAAAAGAAAGACGATTAACCAAGAAGTTGCGACGGAGAAAGGAAAAATTCTTAAACTACCTACTAACCAAACAAAATAACTTATCAGTAAAATAGCAATTATTTTTGAGAACCCGTATCCTATGTCAAAAAATTTTTTAAAGAACCACCAAGTCAAGGGCAGGAAGGTAATTCCCAGCCCAAAAAGCAAAAACCACCAATAAAAGATATAGGAGAAACCGTTTATCATAGTAAACAACTTCTAGTAACATTATAAATTGTCAACCCACTTTTTTGGTTATTATAAACTTTTAAAAAATTGTTTTCCCAAAATGAAAAGTTGGGAATGAAATCTGGAGGATTAGTTTTTTCAATCGAGACAAATTGGATATTATTTGCTTTTAGTATAGTGCAAATAGTATTTTTATTGCCAAAACTTGCTTCCAAAAGTTTTATCCTTAGTGTTTCCCTTTTATTGGTATCGTATCCAGCCGACCAGGAGAAATAGGGCCAGCCTAAAAAAATTTTTCTGCCCGCCAGACTAGCGGGGTGGTAAAGATAAGTTGAATTCAAAAAAACCGCATTTGTTGGAGTATTTTGTTTTATCCAAGTAGCGTCAGGACTATTGGGAAAGTCAGGGATAGTAAAAAGCGGATCATTTTTTATGGCAAAAAAATCGATAATCCCAGAAATGGTAAGTAAAAGGATAAAAGAAGGCAACGTGAGACGCCCAATTAAATTTTTTTTGAAAAAATAAACCAAAGAATAGGCGATAAAAATATTTGAAATTATAATAAATAGATTAAAAAACTTATGGTTAGTTGCTAAATCAGGAGAAAATTGGAAAAGATTTCCGATAAAAAATAATGATAGAAAGCTCAAAAAGACCGTTTTTGCTTCTTTGCCTGAAAGAAAAAAACCTAAGGGTATAAGAAAAGTCCCAAGCCCAAGATTCAAAACCCAAAACTTAATAAAAGTTAGGATATTAAGTTGGTCATGGATAAGATACCCCGGGTGGTAGGAAATTAAAGCCTGAGGATTACCACCTCGGATAATTAAAATTTGAGGTATAGCTATTAAGATTGTCGTTACAAGCAACGCTAATAGCTTAAAGGGTTTTAATCGGATTGAGAGGAAAAAATAAGTTCCGAAGGCTACCACCGCCATAATAAAGACAGCTCCATTCCAGTATGGTAATATGCCCAAAAGTATTCCTATTAGAAAACAACTTTTTAGAGTCAAGGTATTGTTTTTTGAGCTCCTCAAAACGAAAAGAAAAGAAAAAATAAGAAGAGCCAGAGCGGATGAAAGATGTCTTTGATTGGTGAAGACATTAAGATTCCAAAACCCACCAGCGATTAAAGAAGACCTGTTATAAGGAAAAAAAGCGGGGAATTCCTTAACGTTCAAAATGGCAGAGAAGATGGAAAAATTTAGCGGATGAGTTTTGATAAATTCAAGAAATGATAAAGAACCGTTAAATAGAAAAAAGATGACCGACAGAATAGCCACAAAGCGACTTTTGAATAAATATTTTGCCAAAAGATAAATAGAAACAAGCAGGAGGAAAAAGGATATAGCGCTGGGGAAATTAAGCGCCCAATCAACGGGAATACCTAGTTTTTCACCAAGACCAACCAGGGCGTAAAAAAGAAAATGGTATCTTATCTTCTCTCCTGGAAATAAAGGAAATTCAGGCGGGAAATTGTCGCCTAAAGAAAATGAACGGATAAGAGGAATGTGACTAGCGAAATCACTCCATGCTTTTAGGGCAATTAGGAAAGAGCCATTTTTATAAATAAAGGTATGCCACATTAACCACCAAGAAAAGGTAAGGGCGGCAAGAAAAAAAATTACTTCTGGCCAATTTTTTTTAAATATTTTTAAGAACTTCATTAGCAATCCTTTCTCCCAATTCTATGGCATAATTTATTCCTCGGTCCCAGGGGTAAATTTGTTGCATGTTGGCAAGGAAAACATTGGGAATGGGAGTTTGATGCGGAGGAATCAATTTAGAATAGTTAACCGGAATGACGGGTTGAGCATGAAGATTTTTAAATAGGT
>CAYIUX010000009.1:0-19553 GCA_964366795.1 uncultured Gammaproteobacteria bacterium
ATAAAGAGCCGCATCAACATCAGAAGCCCTCATGCTTTTAATGAAAGCGGAAATGGTATTGTAATGCTCCTCCCCCATTCGGTCATAAAGTAAAGATTTTTTCTGGAAGACCTCTTGGATAAGCTTAAGAGTGATTGGTGAGCGGTGACTAGCGATTAGAGAGTCTGCTATTTCAAGCGCATTTAAAGCTATTCGGGCATCACCATTACTTGCTTGTATCAAAAAGCCTAAAGCATCGTCTTTTATCTTAATTTTGAGTTCTTTTATTCCTCGTTCAATAATTTTACTCAATTCATCATTTTCTAGTCTATTTAGGACAAAAACCCGACAGCGTGATAAAAGTGGCCCGATAACCTCAAAAGAAGGATTTTCGGTGGTGGCGCCAATTAAAATTATTGTTCCCTTTTCAACATGAGGCAAAAAGGCATCTTGTTGAGCTTTATTGAAGCGGTGGATTTCGTCCAAAAAGAAAATTGTTTTTTGATTATAAGCTTCTTTTCTTTCTTTGGCTTCTTTGACCACCTTTCTAACATCATCTAAAGTGGTGGCCACGGCTGAATAATGAAAAAAATGACTTTTGGTGGTATTAGCAATAACGTAAGCCAAGGTGGTTTTTCCTGAACCTGGTGGTCCCCAAAATATCATTGAAGGGAGCTGGTCAGATTCAATTAGCTTGCGAATGATACCTCTCTTGCCAACTAAATGTTCTTGACCAAAAAATTCAGATAAGGTTTTCGGACGGATTCTGTCAGCTAGTGGACTGCGACTCATATACTCAATTAACTCGAGTTTGTAAATCTCGTTAATTGTTTATGAACCCAACATAAATATTTTTAAAATGTAAAGTCGAATATGTTGGGTATAAGATTATTTTAGACCGAAGAAATCCCGAAGTCAACCCCGAACCACGCTGGGTTCAGGGTTATTCTTCAAATTCCACTTCCATATCCAAAACCGGTGGGTTCAAACCTACCTCTTTAAGGTCGGTTGACTGAATGTCTTGGTCGATAGTTTTTAAATCCGCCTCAATTTTCAAAATAGCCGAATCGGTAGCATAAATTGAAGGAGAAGTAATTTCCTCTTCAAATGGAGTAGGTGTAGGAGTTGCTGGTTGGGCTTGTTTTGGAGAGACAGAAGGTTTCTTTAATAAACTGGCTAATATTAGCAAAACAATTAATAAACCCGCTAGTCCCCCACCCACAGACCAGACTATCTTTTGTTTTAATTTAAATTTGCCGAAAGTAAAATATTTTTCTTCAACCGGTTCTTCGGCGACCGGGATCTCTTCAAAAGTTTGGTCGGCAATTTTTTCAGTCGGCACTTTTTACCTCCCGAATCAATTCTCTAAGATTTAAATTAGCTTCTTTAAGATATTGATGAGACTCTTCTAGGGCAAATTGAGCCTGGTTGTAGCTTTGATTTTTGTTACTGTCATAAGGTTTTATTTTTGTCAAAATTTGTTGGGCGGCAGATTGTTTTTCCAGGGAGCGGGTTAAGCGATTCTCCGCTTCCAAAAGCCAGCGTTCAGCGACAGTAGTTTTTTTATCCCCCTTCTCCCTGATTTCGGCAATTTTATTTTTCAGACTCTCCATCTGCTGGTTTAAACGTTGACGAAGAGCGGTTTCTTTGCCGCTAAGAATTGTCCCTAGGGCCTGATAGATTAAAACCTCAGTTTCTTGATATTTACTTTGGGATTCTTCTGCTGAATCAATTAAATCTTCCAAACTTCCAGCGCTACTAAGAGCATCATGATGTTTGATATACCAACTTACCTCGCTATCTAACTTTAAATAGAGCACATTTTGTTCGTAGTTAGAAATTCCTGTCGTTTCCGCCAGCTTGAGCCGAAGGGCGGTCAGATAAGTTTTTATTACTTCATCTCTCCACTCAAGCATTTTTAAAGTTTTGTCTTGGGCTTCGGTTTTACTAGTCAGGGTTTTATAGTTCAGGTAGGCTTGTTTAGCGGAAACATATTCGCTGTGGGCTACTCGATATTGGCTGTAGGTATAAATATAGTCATCGTAGGCTCGATTGAAGTCAAATTCCTGAGCATAGGTAGCAATGTAGCAATTTAGCAATATAGCAATTGAGAAGAGAACAACAAAACCAAAAATGGGCAGAAACCGCTTCATAAGAATAGTCTAGCAAATCAAAGAATTAATTCAAGTCCGTCGTAAGAACCTGTCGACATTCGTCGCCAGAACCTTGAGATGTCTAGAGCTGAAGCTCTAGGCCATCATAAGCAATATGGAAATTACGACCGCCGTTTTTTTGAACAAATTTTTCCAAATCTTTGTAGGTTCCGGTAATATGACCAATATGAGTGAAGAAACATTGTTTTGGGTGTAGTTCTTGAGCCAATCTAATTCCTTCTTCAATTGATTGATGGATTCGAGTTTGACCCCTCTTCCCCAGCGAGGAGCCATCTAAAACCAGTAAATTGACCCCCTTAAAAGGCTTTCTTTCACTTCGCGGTAATCGCTTTATGTCTGGAATGTAAAGGAAAATTTTCTCCCCCTTCATTTTAATAGCGTAGCAAGGAGTATGATTATGATGGACAGGATAAAAAGCAATTTTAATATTATCAATGACCATTGTTTCTTTGGGAACGATAATTTCCGGTTTAAAAGGGGCAATGGAAAAACGATGAATTTGCCTCAATCCATTTAAAACTTCTTGAGTGGTAATTAACTTTGGTTCTTTTTCTACCCGATTGTAAAGGTGGGTTAGGTCATAAAAACCCAAGACATGGTCAGGATGGGCGTGGGTTAAAATTAGAGCTTTGATATTAGATATTAGATATGAGGAATTGGAGATTTTTAGAAGTTGGTGATAGATATCCGGCGGGGCATCAATAAGGATTGAATCGTTGATTAAAACTGCTGGTCGCAGGCGGATGTCGCGTGGGTCTTTGGATTTACAGATTTGGCAACTACACCCCAATCGAGGTAAAGGCCAACCAGCCGAAGTACCAAGAAAAAGAATTTTCACTTAAAGATTTGTTTTAAAAGATTAGGCTCGTATTTTTTGACAATCTCTTCTGTTATCCCGTTTGCTTGAATTATTTCTTTATACATTTTAGCACTTCGACGAGGGGTACGCTTCAAAGTTTCAAAATTCGTCTCGCACAACCCAAACCGCATTGAGATCCCCTCTGCCCATTCAAAGTTATCCATTAAAGTCCAATGAAGATAACTTCTAATGTCTACTCCTTCCTGAATTGCCTGGTGAACCCATTTTAAATAACGGAGAATAAAAGATGGCCGAAGGTGGTCATCTCTATCGGCAACCCCATTTTCCATAATATAAATCGGTAAATTATATTTCTTAAGTTCTAAAAGAACTTTATAAATTCCTTTGGGATAAATCACCCAACCAAAATCTGATTTTTCCAGTTCTTCTGGAATGTAATCAAAAAAGAAAGGCGTTGGTTTAAACTGAAGTCGAGCGTAATGGTAGTAGTCTAAACCAATAAAATCTAAATGATTTTTTGTTTGGTTTAGAAACCACTGATTTTGGAAAAAATTAATAGTTTTGGTTACTAAAATTTCAGGCAAAAACCATTTCCTCGAAGGCTCAAAAAGCTGCTGAAGGGTAGTAAAACTGACATTGGTTTTCTTTTGCGCTTTATGAATTTCTTGATAAGCCAAAGAGTGCGCCCTAACTAAATTCCGTGCCACTTTTATTGCCGAAAGCGGGTTCCGTTTCTCAGGAGGAAAGGCACCCTGGATAAAGCCACAACTGATGATTACTTCTGGTTCATTTATTGTCAACCAAAAATCAACTAAATCGGAAAAATTCTGGGCACAAAATTGAGCATAACGAGCAAAAATTTCCGGGCTTTTTGGATTTTCCCAGCCGCCAATTTTGGAAAACCATAAAGGATTGGTGAAGTGATGAAGAGTAACAAAGGAGGTTAGTTTATGTTTTTTAAGAGATTTTAAGACTTGGCGGTAATGGTTGACTTCCTTTTTATCCCAAATATCTGGTTTTGGCTGAATCCTTGACCACTCAATTGAGAGGCGGTGGGAATTATGACCTAATTTTTTTGCCAGGGCAAAATCTTTGTCAAATAAACGGTAGTGGTTGCAAGCAATTTTAGCCGAAGAACCGTCTTTTATTGCGCTAGCAACAAACTTGTTTATTTTTCCTTCTTGTTCAAATTCCCACCAATCATTCTTAAAATTTCCTCCCTCAACTTGATGGGCGGCGGTTGAAGCTCCCCAGAAAAAGTTTTTTGGGAAGATCAGGGGTAAATTTTTTGATATCCTATTCATGTGATTATTTTGTGCGGGCGGAGGGACTTGAACCCCCACAGCCTTACGGCCACAAGGTCCTAAACCTTGCGTGTCTACCATTTCACCACGCCCGCTATCTTATATTTTAGCAGATTTAGCTTAGATAGTTAAATTTAGGGTGGTATCGATTTGCCTCATAAACGAAACAACTTTTCCAGCCCAGGTTTTTGAAGGCGGAGCATAAACAGGACCAATTTTGTAAGGATTATCTAATCCCCGATTGACATATTTTTCTTTTAAAGTCAAGCTAACTTTTTCAATCGATTCCTCCCAAGAACCAAAGCGATAATTTCCATTGTTCCAACCATAAGCGTTAAAAGAGTTGGCCGGAATTCTTTTACCAAAAGTTGACTCCACGCCAGTAATTGCTGGAACTAATCGCCAGTCAATTTGATATTTGTCGGCAGTTTCAATAAAACAAGCCGCATAAGGAGTTAAAGGCGAATTATAGGAATCCAAAAATTTTTCCAGCTTGTCAACTCTGGAATCAGGCATTTTGATTCCTAAAACCTCATTTGTAAGCACGGCTGATTCGCCCGCCATATCTTGAGCTTTTACCGGCTGCGGGAAAGAAATAAAAAGAATAAATCCTAAAAGAAGGATTAATTTCTTCATAAAATATGGGATTTTTCATCCCATAAAAAAATCCTAAAGTCTCGGCAGTCGCCTCAACTTCAGGATCTGAAGCGGAGTATATCATATCCTATAACGATTGTCAAGCCCCGTTCAGTTTACACGAACGAAGCGCTGACCCCGTTCGAATCGCTCGAGAAATGGGACGATTTTCGAAGAATTGACTGGATAAACGAGCTAGAGTATTCAGAATTGACAGCAAAAGAAATTAATAAATTTCTAGCACCGTCTTAAATAAGGTAAGTTTTTCAGTTCCTTTTCTCCTGGTCTCGGTTCTCATCGTTAACATTAAAAAATATCCAATTTGTTTGAAGAAGGGTTATCTGCTGCCTTCCCGACGGTGTAGTAATTTCGATCACCTCTCCATTTTCCCTTCCTAGTGTAGCCATAGCTAAAGGAGATTCAAAAGATATTATCCCTTCTGATGGCTTAGATTCCTGGCTCGACAGAACAACAAACTCCTCTGGTTCACCAACTTCTGGGTCAAGAATAGTTATCCTCCTTCCGATTCCCAATTTCTGAGCTTCTTCTTGATTTACTATATGGGCCTGTTTTTGTATTGCCAACAGCCTGTTTAATTCAAGCTGAGAATGGTAGTAGTCCTCTATGGGCGCCGAGAGAGCAGGAGAATTCGTTAACCATTTAGCATCTTCTGCCATTTTTGCTCTAATTTCCCCGATCCTTTGTTCCAACTGCCTGGCGCCTTCTTCTGTTAGATAATACATTTCCCTTTCTGGCATAGCCTATATTTTACCTTTTTGGTCAATTTCGTGCTATAATCGGGGCGCCTGTTATGAAAATAAGCAATTACGATGACACACGAAATATCTTTATCACCAGAGGGAATAGAAAACTTTTGGTTGCTGCGAAGCGGCGAGGGTAGGTTAGATATCCAAGGCTCAGCAAGAGGTGTCCAACTAATCAGTAACTCTCAGGACTTGTTATATCGTGTTCCCACACATGTCCTTGAGACCAGCCGAAATTCCTTACTTCCCAATAAACTTGTCTTGATTGAAGACGAAGACGTACTCGATATTTCACCAAACGAAAGAGGCTCAACTACTATCGTCTACGGCGATAGAAGATTATCTGCTGACACCGAGCCAGGAAAATACCTCCAAAGGGACTTGGTTTGGATTGCACTTCCACTACTTGAACAATCCAGGCAGGCTGGAGGGCAATATTTGGTTCACGGATCAGCTGTTGATATTGATGGACAAGGTGTATTGTTTATTGGTCCTACCCATTCGGGTAAAACTTCTCTTGCCACCGCACTTGGATTTAAGTATGGACACAGTATCATTGCTACAGAGCATGCCTTACTGGGCCCCCAGGGGGTTGAAGGCGGAACACATATCATGGAACTTTATCGTGGTCTTAAAAATCATATACCCTGCATCCCCGTCGAGCCACCTGAGGGTGACGGATGGGACAGGCAATCAAGGACAGAGATTGACTTAGTAGCTTGTGGTAAACACTCCATAGGAGCACCGCTATCCAGAATCGTCTGGGTTCAGGTGGTTCACGAAAGTGAAGAAATAACCCACACGACATGGAGCCCAAGAAAATCCAAGGTTATGCTTAGCGAAGCTATGTCCTGGATGATAAATTCATCTCAATCGTTCGTTCATGATTTCACTAGCAAACTCCCCTCTCTGGATTTTGATCCAGAAATAAGAGCTAGAAGAATCAGACAAATAAATGATTGGGTGGATAACCAAGGTCTCAGGATTGACTATATCAAAGGCAATGCTGACGCTATCGCTGAAAGAGTCCTTGAACTAATATAAATATAAGAATATGGCAAACAAAAGTAAAAATTTAGAGATTGAGATTAGAGGCTCTCTGACCAAACCCTCGTTGAGTGGAAGTTTGGTTAAGAAAATTACCAGACAAAACAAAACTGCTGTTCAAGAAACAAAACAAGTAATCATTTTTTATAAAGAGAATGACAAAGATTTTCGTATCAAGTGGGATGACGACAAAGAATCTTTTAAGTTCGTTCACAAGACAAAAAGCGGGTTGCAAAGAACAATGCGAGACGAATTCACTATTACAATTGACAAAAAAGAGATAAACGACTTTCTTGTAATTCTTAAGGAACTTGGACTAAAAAAAGGCTTTATCTCACCAACTCACAGAATAGATATAACTACACCATTTGTTGTTTGGTCCTTCAAGTTAGGTTCTGTAATCGGGAACTACTGGGAGGCTGAGGCAACGAGCAGGCTTTTTGTTAAATTTAAAAACAAGAAAAACAAGGTTAAAAAATACTTGGAAAATACAGCCAAGTCATACGGTTTGCTTTCTTGGAGTGATGAGGAATTCAAAAAAGTCAGACAAGAGAAGTGGCACAAGGTCAAACCGCTAAAAAACTCTAAAATACTAAAAATTCTTCAAAATGGGAAATATTAAAAGAATCCTACTTGTAAACGGTGAGTTCCCGCCAATTTCTGGAGGAGGAGGCATCTATACTTCAAATCTAGCTCAAAGTTTGGCAAAACAAAACTCCGACCTTCAAGTATTAGTCTTGGCAGGAACCAGAGATGTTTTTACTGTCCCAACCGGAGAAAAGCCACTTTCAAATCTAAAAATCATCCGTGTCCCAGAGTTGTATCTGATTGACCAAGGCACAACCCACATTTGGCAGGTGTCTAAGGTATTAAGCGATACAATTGCGACATTTAACCCAGACATTGTTCATACTCACCACACTTACGAATCCCTTGCGGCATTTTTATGCAAACAAATCTTAAACTTCAAACTTGTAATCACAATTCAAAAGTCACCAGTGAGGCATTTTCACGAATGGAAAGAAGACCCGCAGTGGTCCTTAATTTGTTTTCTTTATGAACAGGAAAGATACGATGGCGTCATTGTTAACAGTCAAGCCTATATGAGAACCGCCAAATTTTTTGGTGCGAAAGAGCCGATTAAATTAATTTATTACGGTATAGATAAGAAAAGATTTTTTATTGATAAAAAATTGGGTCAGAAAGTTAGAGGTGAATTAGGTCTAAAAGATGGACAATTCTTATTAGTTGTCCCTTCCCGAATTGATGAGAGAAAGGGTATCGACATACTGATCGACGCAATGTCTTTAGTCAAGCAAAGCCAACTAAAAACTTACAAGAAAATTAAAGCTGTCGTGGCTGGAGCAAATATTTATTCTAAATGCTCTGATTACAAAAAACTCTTGATCAGAGAATTGGAGATCTCGGGAAATCAGGAAAATATAAAATTGGGATATAAAAATGGTGCTTACGACAGTATGAATGGTTTATACAACGCCGCCGACCTTCTTGTTATACCGAGTTTAAGAGAAGGGTTGGGTTTTGCGGCAATAGAAGGTATGAATGTTCAAAAACCAATTTTGGCAAGCAATACTGTTGGTTTAGATGAAATTATTACCGACAAAGAAAACGGCTTAACTTTCGAAACAGGAAAGGCGGAAGATTTAACAAAAAAGATCCTCTGGGCAATTCAACACAAAAACGAGCTAAAAGAACTAGCTAAAAAGGGATACGAGTGGCAAAAAGACAAGTTCTTAATACCAGAAATGGCAAAAGAGCACCTCGATTTCTATAAATCACTGGTAGAGTGACCTCAGTTGTTCGATAATCGTCCTATTACCTAGTGGTGTTAAGATGCTCCGTGAGTCGTATACGAATAGTATCTAAAGGCGAACGGTAAGATTATACGGGGTCAAGCTTTGGCTAGTCTAGGAGCAATTTTGCCCAAAAATTACCTTGTCGACTTTCTCGCCAAAATAAAGATTGAAGGACCGAAATAACAGAGGGGTGAGAAATAAGAAGTGAGAAGCGAGAAAGCAGACTCCTTCCAAAGCAAAAGCTTTAAGGGAATAATTTTTTTAAATAATGGATTGCGGAAATTGGAAACCGAGAAAATTTTGATAATTTTGAATTTACTCTCTTTTAGTAAATTTTTGATATATTTTGGATGGTAGTTTAAAAAAGGAACAACCCCTGCTTCACTACTGATATCTTCCGGCTCTTGGTTAAAGCAACTAAAATCAAGCCTAAAGATGGCTTTAAGACAATTTTTGAAATGAATTTTGTTTGGGAATTCAAGAATGAGAAAGCCGTTTGGTTTTAAAATTCGATAAATTTCTTTAATTGCTCTTTGGGGATCCTCAAGATGGTGAAAAGTTCTGATAAGTAAGGCAACATCAAATTGCTGATTTTCAATTGGTAAATTTTCAACAAATCCCCTTTTTATTTGAAGATTTTTGTATTTTCGGCAAAGTTGTTGAGCCTCTTTAAGAAGTCTTTCCGAGGGGTCAACCAAAAGACATTGACTAAATTCATCAACATATTGGGGAACTAGCCTCCCAAATCCCCCACCAATATCAGCCAATGTTTGTTTTTGGGGAATTAATTTAAACAGTCTTTTTAAACAAATTTTTTCTGACTCATTCTCGTATTGGCGCTCATGCCAATATTTTTTATAGTCATAAGATGGGTCGTCGTAAAAAGCGATTGATTTGGTGGACATCAGGAGTATTTTATCATGAGGTTAATCTAATTTCCGTATTCTAAGTCTTGCATAAACTGATTGACACATTTTGCCCAAGGTCCACCTTTTTCAACCGAGGGCGGGGCGTATTTTGGCATAATTTCTTCTGGGGTAGTTAAACCTTTATCAAGATAATCTTCCCTTAAGGTTTTGGCTACTTGGTTAAAAGCCTGTTCCCAGGACAAAAATCGAGTTTCTCCATTTTCAAACCCCCAGCAATTGTAAGAACCAGGAGGAGATTTTTTACATAAATTTGATTCACATTGGGCAATGGCGACAATCAACCGATAATCTACTTGATAGTTTTCTGATGCCTGAAAAAGCTGATAAGCATAAGGTAAAAGAGGTGAATTGTGTTTTTTGAGATATTTTTCAATAATCACCGGTCGGGCGTCGCCAGTGAAAATTGCTCCTAGAATTTCGCCGGTCTTTTGGGGTAGAGCGGCGTAAAATTGATTTTGGGTTTTGGATATTAATGGTAAGGAGACTTGTTTGGCTTGAATAATTTTGCTTAAAGAAAATAAGCTTACCCCAAGATTCAAAGGAGCGATGGTTAAAAACAAAACTATCAGGATAAATTTTCTCATGGACAGTAAATCTATCCTGACATATTTAGATACGACTTGTCAAGTAAGGCAAAATTTGTGAGGCGCCAGGGTCTCGAACCCTGAACCTACTGGTTAAGAGCCAGTTGCTCTACCAATTGAGCTAGCGCCCCTAGCGCGTCCAGAGGGATTCGAACCCCCGACCCCCTGTTCCGAAGACAGGTGCTCTATCCGCTGAGCTATGGACGCTTAAAAATTTTGGGTGGCTGACGGGATTCGAACCCGCAACATCCAGCTCCACAGGCTGGCGCTCTAACCGTTAAGCTACAGCCACCATGCGCCCCTGGAGGGATTCGAACCCCCAACCTTGTGTTTAGAACACACCTGCTCTATCCATTGAGCTACAGGGGCAAGGAAAACCCCGCTTTTCACTTTTTGCTATAAGCTATTAGCTATTTGTAGTGCTAACAGCACCCTAGAGCGGGATGCGGGAGTCGAACCCGCCTTCTCAGCTTGGAAAGCTGATGTTGAACCGCTCAACTAATCCCGCACTTCACCCCGCTTAGCGGGGTTCAGTGTAAACTTCTTTGGCTTGCCCTGAGGAGCAAAGCGACGAATGGGTCGGGGAGGGCGGACTCGAACCGCCGACCCCACGCTCCCAAAGCGTGTGCTCTAGCCAACTGAGCTACTCCCCGGTGCCGAGGGCGGGACTCCCTTCGATTTCACTCAGGGTAAACTTCTCGTCCTCTCTGCCCCCTTCTTTCGCCTCTTATAGCTTGCACTGAGCGAACTATGCGAGTCGAAGTGTGCCGAGGGCGGGACTCGAACCCACATGGTGGAGTTACCACCAAGAGATTTTAAGTCTCTCGCGTCTACCAATTCCGCCACCCCGGCTGGAACTGCGTAAATTTTAGTATTAGTATAGCAAAAATTGAAGAATTTGAAAAGAAAAGGGGCTACCGAGAAACATGTGGCAAAAAAGTGAAATGATGGAACATCCATGTCCCTCGTAAACCACATTCGGTAGCCCCTGATGTCCTGGCTTCATTGCCTGGCTCGAATAGACCCTTTTGCTAGTCTTTATGTTTGGGAGTTTCTCAGCAAGGAGCTGAGATATAATACTCCGCATATTTAAAGGCAGAATCTGCCCAGGGCCCACCAGCCATCAGCGCTGAAAGCAGGACTTTCGGCGGCTAAACTATACTATACGGTCTTAAACCGTACGCCGCCTTGAGAAGGATGAAGCATTACTTCCCTCCTTCTCTACTAGTTTCTCGGTATTCCGAGATACGCCTTTGTATCTCTTTCCGAGAAACAATTAGCAACAATTGGGATACTCAGTTGTTTCGGCGTTATTTCACCGAATCTATCCAGGCTGAGCATTGCCCACTATTTTACACTTTTTTAGAGTGCGAAATACGCAACAAACTGCGTATGAGGGTATCATACTAATTCAGAGAAGATTTGTCAAGAGGTTGTCACTTTTTGACTGAGCAGGCCGGTCTAGCCTTTTTATCCTTATAATTAGGTGTCTTTTCTTTTGTAGCGGTCTTTGTCCCGTCCCTGATATTTATCCATTACTCTCTTGAAAGATTTGTCTAAATCGATTCCTAAAGAATTTGCCAGACATGCCAATGTAAAAATTATATCTGCTGCCTCGTCTCCTATTTCTTTTGTTCCTTCTGTCGATTTCTTCTTCTTTGGCCCAAATCTGTGATTAATTTCTCTGGCTAATTCTCCCACTTCTTCAGTCAGGCGGGCCAAAATCTCCAATGGTTTGAAATAACCGATTTTGTATTGCCTAACCCAATCATCGACTTGTTTTTGTATATTTTTCATACTGGCTGCGAGGGATGGAATCGAACCATCATTGACGGCTTCAAAGGCCGCTGTCCTACCTTTAGACGACCTCGCAATGGAGCGGGTGATGGGATTCGCACCCACGGCCTTCTCGTTGGCAACGAGACGTTCTACTGCTGAACTACACCCGCACTGAACGTAGTGAAAGTGTGCCGAGGGGCGGAGTCGAACCGCCATCTCATGTTTTTCAGACACGCGCCGTGACCACCTTGGCTACCTCGGCTCGGTGGGCGGTGAGGGAATTGAACCCCAACCTCCCGCCTAAATTTGTGGGCTTGCCAGGACTCGAACCTGGAACCTTTGCGATGTAAACGCATCGCTCTGCCAATTGAGCTACAAGCCCAAATTTTTGGCGGGCTGCTCTAGCCGATTGAGCTAACCGCCCTTCGTCGTTACACTCCTCAGGACAAGCCCTGAACGGAGTAAATGGTGCGCTCGGTGGGACTCGAACCCACACGCCCTAACGGGCCAAGCTCCTCAAGCTTGCGCGTATGCCAATTCCGCCACGAGCGCTAAGTGGACGGAGAGGGAGTTGAACCCTCATGACCAAAGGTCACAGACTCCTGAAGTCTGCGCGTCTACCAGTTCCGCCATCCGTCCTAGTTGAGCTTGACTGTGATGGAATAATTATATCAAATTCTGGAAATAGTATAAACTGTGGGATGAAAAAGAAAAATAGCTGGCGTCTCCTCGATTAAAAATTTTTGGAAGTCATAATACATAGCCTTGCGTTTTTCTTGATCCAGGGTTTTTCGACCATCCTCCAAAAGTTTGTCAATTTTTGGACTTTTATAGCGACTAATGTTGGTAACTTGAGTTGAATGCCAAAAATTGTATTGATCAGGATCAGGCGGAATATCTTGGGAAATTAGAAGCGTTTCGAACTCCTCGTCCAAACTGAAAATTATTTTTATTTTTGTTTTAATTCCCAACTGTTCCCAATCACTCTTAATTGCCTCGGCTACGGACATTAATGAAGGAACGGTTGACAACTCTATTTCGGTTAAAGCCTGACCCTCCTCTTCAGAAACCGATTTTTTTAATAATGTTTTGGCGTTTTCTAAATCAAATTCATAAGGTTTTACCGCCGAATTATAAGCCCAGGAATTGGGGTTGATTGAATTTAAAGCTTTTGGTTCCCAACGGTCTTTGATGGCATAGGCTAAGGCTTGACGGACTGATTTGGAAGTAAATTTTTGATTTTGGGTATTGAAGAAAATTGCCACAAACCGGTTATATTTTACTTCAGAGGTAATTTTGACTCTTTTCCAGTTTTCTAAATCTGCCGGACTACTTATTTGGCTTAGAATGTCAACCTCACCCAATTTAAAAGCGGTTCTGGCGGCGGTTTCGGTCGGATAAAACCGATAAGTAAGATTGGGAGTTAGATTCAATTTTTCAACAATCTGGCCATTTCTTTTGATTGATTTGAGCTTATACTTTCCTGTGCCTAATAGTCCTTTTTTAAAAACTGGTTTGGAAACAACCACTAGAAATGGCGAAAATGGTTCCTTAAGAATAAATTTTATTTTTTTATCATTAATCACCTCAACTGCCACATCAGAGAAATTATAATTAATCTCTGATGCCTTAACCGGCTTTCCATCTTGCCAGAAGATATTATCTTTGAGGGTAAAAATATATTCCCTCCCTTCATTTCCAATTTCCCAGGAGGCGGCGAGACAGGGAGAAATACTGCCATCTTCTGCAAGACAGGTTAAACCATCGCTTAGAAGATGTTGAATTTCCAAAGGTAAATTAGCGGTCGTGAATCTTCCCACTATTCCGATTCGTTGGGTCTGACGAATAACTAACCAGCGAATGATTTTTGGGAAACAAAAAAAACTTAAAATACCAACTAAACCACTTATAATAATTAATTTTTTTTGTTTTTGCCAAAAAGCAGAAAGTAAATGAACCAGAAAGCGGATTTCTTTAATTGCATTCTTCATACAATTAAGGTATTGATAATTGAGATTAAAATGAAGCAAGCGGCTAAAACAATACTGGCGATAAATAAAATCTTTTCCACCCCTCTTTTAGAACGATAAAACTCTCCTGTTCCTCCCCAGGCACTGCCCAAACCCGTCCCTTTTGCCTGTATTAAAATTGCCGCCATTAATAAAGCAGCGATAATTATTTGAATAACCACGATTAAATTTTTCATTTTTTATTCAGCTAACCAGAGAAAAAAACTAGTAATCAAACTAATCAAAAAAGAAGCGATAACAAGAACCCAAAAAATAGCCAGATAGACTGGAGGAATAATAAATCCCTGATAATTGAAGCCAGGAAATAGGAAAGCGGAGATCTTCAGTTGAGGAACAACCAAAGTAACCAGATAAAGGGCTAAAACATTAACTAACCAACGAAAAGCCCCAAGGGTAATTAAATTAATCGGTAACAATAAAAGATTAATTAAAGGTTTAACCGTCAAATTAACTATCATCAAGGCTAAAGCAGCCCAAGCAAGAGTTTGGAATCCTCCACTGTAGCTGACGCCTTCAATCAGTTTGGCAACTAGCCAGAAAGAAACCAAATTGATTAAAAATAACCTTAAGTATTTTTTAATTGCCATTGTTTTTGTTTTACCATAAAAATCGCCAAAAATCCAATCGCCAACACAATCCCTACCAAAGGCAAAATTAATTGCCAGAAAAATGAGCCAATTTTTATGGTGGTGTTAAATTCCTGATTGTTGGCCGTAACACTCAATGTTCCTCGACCAAAACTCCACCAGTCAGATGATTTAATTTTCAAGACTATTGGTTGACTAGCAAAAGGAGGAAGAACTGCCAATTGGACCTTTTCATTTGTCGGGAGTGTCAAATCGAGTTTTTCTGTTTTAAAAGATAATTCAAGTTTATAAAAGGCTTGTTGTCCCAAATTTTTAACAATTATTTCTCCTTCTCCACCAAAACCGGCAAATATTTTTTTTGGTATTTTGAAATCAACCTCCAATTTAGGATTGTCTTCTTGCTCATATTGACCAAAAACGACCTGAACATCTTTGCCAATACTTGAAGAGCTTTTATATGACCCTGCTGGGAAAGGTTCGATGCTTGATTCCCCATGAATAGCAAATACAAAATGGTTTAAGTCAGTTTTGTCAAAGAAGTTTATACCTCCAGTCGTTTTTTCCCAGGTTGGATCAACCGGAACCCAAATTTGTCTTTTTTCATCCCAATATTCCGGCCAAGAATGAAGAACATCAGCCACTAAACTTAAGGGTTTAAGTTTGACGTTGGTGGTATAAGCGAAACCCTCGACTTCTCGAGCAGGAACTCCAGCCGCTCGGGCCAAGGCGATAAAAAGATCAGTAAACTCCATACAGATTGAATTTTTTGGTTCGTTTAAAGCTTGGGCAGCCCCCTTACGCTCGACTCCTTCTTTAACTCGAGAAAAATCGTAATCCAAAGTTTCAACTACAAACTCGTAAATTGCCCGTGGAGTTGCTAATTTTTTTGCTTCGGCTTGAATTAGAAGATCTTCGGTTTCCCAATACTTTTGCGGGAGCAAATTATTCTTTAAATTTTCCAGACTGGGTTTTAAGAATTTTTCTTGGGGTTGGGCAAAAATTTTAACCTTACCTTCAGCGGTAATATTTAACTTTTCATTTGGACCTAGTCGATATTTTCCCAACCAATTACCATCAGCATCTACTCTGATATTAACCGGTAAAGGGGTAATTCTTTTAAAAATAATCTGTTGAAAGGCGGCGTCTGGAGGAAAGGAAATTTCTGTTTCGCCTGGGACTAAGTTTGGATTTTCTAAATGATAGGTGAACATAAAATCAAAGATTTGGAATTGACCAAAAGCAGCGCTTACCCCGGCAATGGCCAACTGACTTTTATTGAAACGAAAATAGTTAAGATTTCCCTCGATTTTTTGCTCGATTGGTTCGGGATTAATAAAAGCAGGATTGCCAAAATTGGTGGGAACCGCAAGCCATAAAATAAAATTGTCAATTTCTTGAGGATTTGCCATTTTGGGAACAAAAACCTCCCAAACTTGACCATTTTTATAGGCCAAATCAAGATTATCGTAACTAAGGTTAAAATTTAAAGTTTTTCCGGTTCCCACTGTTTGCTGATTAAAAGTTAGATTTATAATCGTAATATCGTTATTTTCACTGACTTCAATTTTTAATGGACCTTCCTCATCGCTGGCTTTTATATTCTCAATTCGTCCAGATTGTAAGGTTAGGGAATATTGAGTGGCATAAACACTGGAAAGTTTATTAGTTAAAGAAATGTTTTGGTTAACATTTACCCGCTCATCGGCTTGAACTTGATAGCGGACATTGTAAGTGGTTTCAAATTCGGAAGATGCCAAGACTGGCGTAGAACATAGAACATAGAACATAGAACATAGAAAGGGCAAAAACAGCAGGCGATTAAAGAACTTCATAATTTCATTTTAGCGTTGATAAGAGATATTGTCTAGGAGTTGAAAAAATTGAACTTGGTATGATAGAATATCCTCCTGCCTCGTTTATTTCAACCTGCCAAAATTAAAATATGAGCAATGAACGCCTTACCAGGCAAATCTTAAATCAAAAAGCTACCCGGCGAGAATTTTTTGGTTTGTGTGAAGAGGTAGGAAAATATACTCTCGTTGGAGCCGGTTTTGCTGGGCTTTTTGGTAGTGGATTTTACATTGTTAACAAGTTGGGAGAAAGATTGAATATTGGTGAAAAGAAACCTTCTTCTGCTTATTCCAAAGAAGAAACACCAACGCCGACCGCAATAGTCGCCCTACAGGAAGTTCCAACACCAACTCCTACTCTTACTTCTGAGATTCCCTACCGAACAATTGAAGGCAGTCCACCAACTTATAAACTAACCGAGCGAGACATCAGTTTTCTTAACTGGCTTAATTCTGCTCACCTTAATTGGCGTGATTGGAATGGATACAAACAGCGAATCTATATTCCCGACTGGATTTATCAATTAGCAAAAACGGCTGAGGTTGCCAGCAATGGTCGTTGTTCTTGGAATCAGCTGGTAGGCGTTGGCTTAACTGAAACAGGCTATTTTAAGGGCTCTCAATGGGATCCTGAAACATTGAGCTACGCTAATGCGAAAGGGGTGATGCAGTTTATCCCTGGCACCTTTAAAGTTCATGCCCCCTACGAGGGAGCTGATCCCTATGACCCAAAGGACAACATGATTGCCGCTGGTAACAAAATTATTTACCAAGGACTGGTTAATGAGGCTACTCAAGAAGAATGGGTGAGGAACTTTTTAGGTGACGGTCCAACCGGACAGATGTGGAATAATCATCTAGATCAAGCAAATAACTCTTGGCTTCTTTTTAAAACCCTTGAAGAATATGAAAAAATATTTAACGGGATGTATGAGACAACTGTCAATGAGTAGTTTTGCCTCTTGACAACTCTTTTTTCTTCGGGTATTCTTGGGGTGTATGCCGGTAACGCTTTATAAACGCCAGAAACAAATTTTAGATTATATTTCTCAATATATTCAAAAAAATGGTTTTTCCCCCACTCTTCAGGAAATTGCTGATGCTTTAGGAGTTTCCTCTTTAGCCACAGTTCATGAACATTTAACGACAATGGCCAAAAAAGGGGTGATTAAACGCTATGAGGGAGCGGTTCGGGGGATTGAAATTGTTGATAAAAAACTTGGCGAGTTGACAAAAGGTATTGAACTGCCGGTTTTAGGTTTTATTGCTGCCGGAGCTCCAATTGAGCCCTATACTGATCCTAACGCTACCATCTCTATTGCTCCAGGCATGTTATCCAGCAAGAAACGAGCCTTTGTTCTTCAGGTTAAGGGAAGCTCAATGGTTGATGAGGGAATTTTAGATGGAGATTATGTTGTTATTGAGGAGCAAGAGACGGCTAATAATGGCGATATTGTCGTTGCGGTTTTGGAAAATGGTTTTGCCACTTTAAAAAGATTTTTTAAAGAAGCCACCCGGGTTCGTTTAGAACCAGCCAATTCTCAGATGGCGCCGATTTTTGCCAAAAATGTTCGAATCCAGGGTAGGGTTGTCGGAGTTATCAGACGCTTTTCTTAATTTTTTATTTTTTTGATTTTGTACCAAATATAAATTCCCACCAGAACGATTCCCCCAATAACAATAGCAATATCAAATTTTCGGAAATAAACTTCTAAAACATTCCAATTTTCCCCTAAAATTACCCCTAAATAGGTTAAAAATGTTGTCCAAATTAAAGCTCCGGCAAAGGTATAAAGAGAAAATTTGACGACATTCATTTGAGAAAAACCAGCGGGTAAGGAAATAAAAGTTCGCACCACCGGAAGTAAACGAGAACCGAAGGCAATTAACTCCCCTCTTTTCCGAAACCACCTCTCCGCTGTTTCCACCTCATCATAGGTAATCAACAAAAACTTGCCATATTTTTTGATTAAATCTTTAACTAATTTTTTCTGGCCCCAATAACCCAATCCATAAGCCATCAAAGAGCCGGTTAAATTGGCTATCGCTCCAACGAGAATTACCAAACAAAAATTTAATTTACCTAGACCAACGAGAAAACCAGCAAAAGGCATGGTTATTTCTGAGGGAATGGGAATTAAGGCTGATTCCAGGGTCATTAAAACAAAAACGGCTGGATAGCCTAGGGTTGAGATAGAATTAGTAATTTCCCGAGCAATAATTTCAATCATTTTTCGACCTTAATGGCACAATCTGGACAATTTAATTCACAGAGTCCACACAATGAGCACTTTCCTGGGATAACTTTTGGCGTGGGAATGCCAATTAAAGCCTTGGTTGGACATTTCTCCAAACAAATTCCACAACCTTTACATAACCCCAAAAATATGGTCCAAGAGCCCTCTTTTACTTTGGTGATTTTTGGCTTAAAATTCTTCATCGTTAAATTTCTCTCCCAATTTTTCTTTTAAGAGTTGGCTGACTGTTTCTTTTTTAACTATCCCTGACAACTTAATAATCTCTTTGAGGGCTAAAATATTATTTACTGGTTTAATTAATTTACTTTGAGATGATTGGTAAGGTTTTATTCTTTCCATTGCCTGAGGAGATAAAGCCACCAAAATATCAGCTTTTTCAAATTTTGGATAAACTACCGGTTGATTGTCAATAACGACAAAGGCTAAAGAAATCCCACCACGCTGTTCTACTCCAAAATTAGGAATATATAAAACCTTTTTCCCTTCATTAAAGGCGGCTTGGGCAAGAACCCGGGCGGCAGTTTGAATTCCCTGTCCTCCTTCACCCGCAATCAAAATTTTCATAATTCTCCTAATTTAAATATTTTTTCAAGTTCAATCATCCTTTTAATTGTTTGTTCGGCGTTGGTTCTCCAGTTAACTGGACATGCAGAAATTGCCTCAAGTAAAGAAAAATTGCCCTTAATTTGCGTTTCTAAAGCTTTTTTAAGGTATTGTTTTAAGACCAATGGTTTGTCGGTCGAGCCTCTGGCGATAAACGCCTGGGGTTTAGCAATTGATTTTAATAATTCTGGTCCTTTCAGAGTGGTGAATTCAGATTTTCCTCCCGGGGTGGTGGTTGTAATTTGTTTATCAATAGTCGTCGGAGCTGATTGTCCTCCAGTCATGGCATATAAAGTATTGTTGACAACAATAGTGGTGATTGGGTCATTTCGTAAACAGGAAGTAATAGTATGTTGTAAGCCGATAGCATAAGCTCCTCCGTCGCCAACGTA
>CAYIUX010000010.1:0-18329 GCA_964366795.1 uncultured Gammaproteobacteria bacterium
TCTAAATCCTCAAATTGAGGAACGGTTTCTGGGCGGAAAATATTAAAGAAACCATTAAAAACATCAGTCGTATAATCCCAAATTTCCGAAAGATAAGGATGGACAAGCGAAATGCCTACTTTTCGGTTGACGGCGTGAGTTTTTTTCTGTTGACAGGCATCTTTACAAATTCCGGTCTCAGGGTCGCAAACTGTTTCCACCCCGCAAGGAATATAATCAGTGTTTTCAAACTGGTCAGTGGCATTCAAAGCAATATTTATTGGCGAGCAACAAAGATCGTCATTGGGATTGGAATCAGTAATTGCTGGCTTAACACAAGGATTCACTGGAATCGGCGGGCGAAGTCCACAAGATGGTGGTTCGGGAACTGGGCCGCCAGCCACAATACAACCGTCTTCGGTAAATAGAACAGCAAAGGAACCATTTAACTCAATATTTGGTTGCCAAGGACTTCCTGGGGGAGCATTAACCCCGTCAGCTCGAGCATGGTAAGTGACATTTATTCCTCCTCCTGGCTGACCGGGAACAGTGAAGGGGTCAACTATAAGATTGCTGCAAACTTTTTCATTAGGACAAGTATGTTGCCAATAAGTGGGAGATTTTATTTCCACCGAAAGATCTCGACCATGATGATCAGGTGGGAGACTAAAGCCAACAGTTAGAAAGACAGTATAGTTGCCGTCTAATCGAGTACAATAACCATAAGCAGAAAAACTCGGTTCTCCGGTTTGAGCTTGAAGAACTTGTTCTCCTAAAACTTTTTCCTCGGCTTTGGCAAAGATATTTTTTATTTTTCCTTGTGCCTGGCTACCGGTTTGGATTAAAGGTAAAATAATTCGATTGATTGCTTGAGTAATTTCATATAATCGAGCTAAATGAGGAACTTTTTCAATTTGAGCTAAAGGATTTAAAATTTCAAATGTGTCTTTAGGACGATTGCCAAGATAAGGATTGATTTTTCCCGGGGTGTCTTCTCGGGAAAACATCGGGACTGCCGCCCAAAGCCTTCCCCATTTAGTCTCTTTTTCCCATTTTCCTCTTTCCTGGGGGTCCTTCGGAGGATAGTTGTCAGCAAATTCCGAAAGTAAAGCCGATTCGCCATTATATTCGACTAAATAATCATGAATTGCTCCCTCGCGGATTTTGCCGGCTTTGCTTTGAATTGCTCGATAAACCATTTGTTTTTTAAAATCATCTTGAACCTGAAGAGGGGCTAGTTTGCGGAAAACCCCAAGATGGTTTATCGCCTCGGTTGGATCGGAATAATCAGCGTAATATTTATCGGTTCCCTCAAAATAATCAGCTAAGTATTTTTGTTCATCTTCCCCTCCCTTTTTGCCAACAAAGGGAATAGTGGTGTCGCTAGGGTCAATGGTTACTATTCCTCCCCAAGCTCTTTCAAGCCAAGGTTTTGGATTTTCCGCTGGACACCAAAAATCAGCCTCGCCCCGTTTATAAGTAACTTCATCATTAACCGTAAAAGTGGTAGCGCAAGAGGAAGTAAAAAGGTCAGTTCGATTACAAGCATCGCAAGGAACTGGTCGAGAATCAGGACTGCCGGAATTAGAGGGATTACAGGCAAGCGGCGGTCCCGTTAGACAAATATTTATCAATTTAAGAATAAGGTCAAGGGCGGTGGCTGGGCACTGTTGCCACCACTCCAGCCAGCGGGGGTCCATAAATGTGCCCGTGTCTCGGATAGCAACACAGATTTCTCCGCCGGTAACACCAATCTTTTCTCCTCCCGAGAGACAGGGCATCTCGGCTCTTCCTGACCCATGCCGTTCGTTGTAGTAAGCAAGAAGATTGGGATCAACTTGAAAATTGTTAAGATAGACAGTATAGCCACTGACGATATCGTCATCAGGGGTGTATTTCAAAACAATACTATTGGAGGTAGCATAAAGAACAACCGCCTCGCATCCTCCACCCATATCGTAGCCGGAGTTCGGCACCAGAACCGGCTTTCCAGCCGGGGTGGAAAGACAGACCAAGTTGGAGTAGTCGCTGGGAACATTAGGTGGTACCTCAGTGCCAGAAACCATATTAACGCTACTTACCGGTAGAGTACAATTTCCCTCGATAAGAGCGCTCAATTGAGGGGCCTTGGGATCGGTTGGATGGTCAAAGTCGAAGAGGTCTAAATATCCATCGATTTCCTCCCAACCCAAAATATCTAAGTTAATGTCAGGGTCGAGTCCAGGATTATAGCCAGGCGACCTACAAACAGCGAAAGAAGGAGGGGAAAAGAAGAAAAAGAAAAAAGAAAAAATGACGAAGATGGAGATAACAATGGGCAGTTTTTTCATTTTTAGGGAGCGGGGGTGGGAATAGCAAATTCGGTGATTTTAACCCCGGTAAACTCCTCAATAAACCTTAAAATAAACCAGGAAATTAAAATTAAAGCTAAACCCAAAATCGCATAAGTTATTGTTTTTCTAGCTGATTCAGCTGCCTTTGGGTCTCCGCCTGAAGTTAAATATTTAAAACCACCAATAAGAAGCATTATAAAAACAGCAATTCCCGCTAGACGAACAGCCAGGTTAAGAATTTGAATAAGGATACATTCAAGGGCTTGAATTTTAACCACATCACCTTCAGTAAATTTAGCCCAGCATGCATTCATATCTATTTTCACTTTACAATATAAAAGCACCCGACGTCAACCCCGTAGGTGCTTTACTACTTTAAATAATTAAACTACCAAATTACTGACCAATAGTGGGAATAGTTAAGGTCAGAATTGGGATGCCAAAGAAGGTTTCGATTAATCTGATAATTGCCCAAGCGGCGAAAACAATCAATAGACCAATCAAAGCCGCCATAATTGTGCTTCTTGCTTGAGCTGTTCCCTCTTTATCTCCACCAGAAACAATCCATTTAACCCCACCGATTATTAAAAACACAAAAGAAATTAAAGCCGCCATGACCAAAATCAGCCGAATACCAGCGGAAACAATTTTCGGGATAGTGATATCTCCCAATGGCTTAAATTGTCCGCCCGGAAGAATATTTATTTCTTCTGCTGCCCAAACTGGAAATTTCATTTTTCACCCCCTTTCTTGAGTTCGCGAATAAATACGAATAACTTAATTATAAGAGCACTAAAGCTTAACTGTCAAATTAGTGGCAATCTTCAGAACACCAATTGGGACCCTCACAAATCTCACAAACTCCATTTCCACAAAATTTACAGGGAGTACAATTAGGATTAACGCTCGGGTCGTATTTACAAACACCATCTTGGATTGTTCCTTGACACTGGTGAGTTTTTTGCGATGAGCTTTCGCAGTGTTCACAATAAGCACAGGCTCCCCCTGGGCCTCCTGGAATTTGGAATACCGAAGGAAAGCGAAAAACCCCGCCCAGCAATCCATAGATTGCCCAGGACAAAAGGACAATTGCCAATCCAATTATAGCCGCCATAACCCGACCCCGGGCTGAAGTAATTTTTTCCTTGTCTCCCCCAGAAGTAATCCATTGAATTCCACCAATGATAAAGAGGATTAAAGACAGAATAACAGCGATAGTCAGGATCAAAATAACCAAAACATTTATGAGTGGTTGTAATTCAAAAATCTTAAAAGCAGTTAGATATTGACCAATGTCTGAAATAATTGGGGTTTGATTCATAAGACCTAGGGCCCAGGCCAGGTTATTCTTAACGGTGGTTGCAGGAATTCAATATTTAAGATATTACCGATGAAGTTGATAATAGCAAAAGCAGAGGCGAGGATAATAAAGCCAATGACAGCCGAAGTTAACCTTCCTTGCGCCGAAGAAACAGCTTGTTTATCTCCGCCAGCCAACATCCATTGAATTCCCGAGACAATAATCATCACCAGAAGAACTAAACCACCAATCATAAAGGCAAGATTTAAAATTCTACCGATTAATTCGGCGATAATTTGAGCTCCTTCACCGGTGCCAAATGGACCGATGGCAGGATTGTAAATTCCTGTTGGTATAGGTTCCATTACCCTCCTGGTTTTAATAATGGAATTAATTTTTGTGGCTGCAAAATATCCTCAAATCCTAAAAGCCCACCAATTAAAGAAATTAAAGCATAGGCGGCGACAACAACAATTAAGCCAATTATGGCCGAGGTGATTTTTGAAGCCGCTTCACCCATCTTTTTGGAATCTCCGCCAGCAGTTAAAAATCCATAAGCGCCAATAATAAAGCTGAAAATAAACCAAATTCCCGCCACAATTGTCATTATTCCGATTATTCGGGAAATAATGTTAGTAAAAGCTCCAGCAGCAACCCCGATTTGAGTTCCTATTTGACCAAGATTGCCCCATGGTCCAAATCCCTCTTCTGGTCCACCGATTTGACCAAGAGGATGAGGAGTTTGAGCTAAGAAAATTTTATGGTCCATAAATTTTAGGATTCAGAATTGCCGTTGGGTCCCCAAATAATAAATAACCGAAAATTGCCGCCAAAACAAATGAGCCCAAAATAAACAAAAGTCCCATCATTGATTGCCAAATTTTTTGCCAGGCAGCCGCCATTTTTTTCGGGTCATCCCCCGCTGATAAAAATCCATATCCAGCTAAAACTAAATTTAAAAAAGCAAAAAGCCCGCCAACAACAATTAAAAGACGAATGATGTTATTTAAAAAGCCAATCAGCCCTCCACCCTCGCGGGTTAAAACTCCATATTTAAATGTTTTTGGTAGGGTAATTGTGCCAAAAAAACCGGAATCTCCACCCCCGTTTTGTTCAGCAGCAAGTAGCTTTTCAAAGTTGTTCATTTTAAAATCCTGGTTTAAAAATTTCTATTCCAGTTACCACTTCAATTATCTGCATTATCCAATAACTGGCAAAAATAATCAAGAAACCAACTAGGGCGGCGGTAATTGCTTTTTGGCCTGTTTGAACGCCCTCTTGTTCTCCTTTACCAGAGTTAATTATAACCGTCAGCCCGCCAACAATCAGTAAAATGAAAAGAATAATACCCGCAAAGACATAGATATTAGGAAGAATGGCGGAGATTAATTCTCCAATCGAGCCATATCCAGCAGCCTGGCGAATTCCTGTTTCTCCACCCAATTTAAATTCGTTACCAATGTCAAAAGCTAATTTCTCCATCAAATTCAGTCTATCAATATCAATCTTGGCTGTCAAATTTTGCCAAAGGAGGTATAATACTCCATAGTAATGAATTATCGAGAATATTTTCTTCCATATGCTTCAGAAATAGATAAATTCCTTGCTCGATTTTTCCAATCAAAAATAAAAGAATCAAAAAAAATTACCCCGATTGCTGCCGAAATGTGGCAAAAACTTGAGGATTTTATTGCCGGGGGAAAAAGAATTAGGGGAGGATTAGTTAGATTAGGTTATGAATGTTTTGGCGGAAAAAACAAAAAAGTAATTTTACCCGTTTCAGTCGCAATTGAAATTACCAATGCGGCAGTACTAGTTCACGATGATATTATTGATCAGGCTGATCTTCGTCACGGTCGACCGACAATTCATAGGCGATATCAGAAATACCATAAAGAGCATTATAAAAAGGGAAATCCACTTCATTACGGGGAAGGCATGGCGATAATGGTTGGAGACATTGGTATTTATGGAGCGATTGATTTAATAAGCAAAAGCAGTTTTCCAGAAAAAGCAAAACATAAAGTAATCCAAGAACTTATCGATTTTATGATTAAAACCGCCTATGGAGAAAATTTAGATGTTGACCTTGCTTATAGAGAGAAAGTGAAAGAAAAAGATATTACCATAATCAATACTCTTAAGACTGCTTATTACACCTTAGTTGGTCCGTTAAAAATGGGGGGAATTTCAGGGGGAGCAAGTAACCGACAACTTAAAATATTTGAAGGCTATGGAATTCCGGTGGGGATTGCTTTTCAACTTCAGGATGATATTTTAGGAATGTTTGGAAGTGTCGAAAAATTAGGCAAGCCGGTTGATTCGGATATTAAAGAAGGGAAAAACACTCTTTTATATACCCAGGCTCTTAAAAGGGGAAATTTGCGACAGCGAAAAAGACTAATGAGTTTGTGGGGAAAGAAAGATATTACTCCAACTGAAATTGAGGAAGCCAGAAAAATCATCAAAAATACAGGCTCCCTTGAATACTCGCAAAAATTAGCCAAAAAATTGGTTGAAAAAGGGAAAAAAGCAGTACCCCAAATTACAAAAGATAAAAATCTTCAAGAAGTTTTTCTAAGTTTAGCTGATTTTGTGGTGGAGAGAGAAAAATAAATGGAAGAGAGATTTTTTGGCAGAGAACGCCCTCGATCAGTTGAGGAATGGATTGCTCAAATTGAAACTACTTGGGAAAATATTCCCGAATTTGAAGTTGATCCAGAAAAATTAAAACATTTAGCAATAATTTGTGATGGCAATCGCCGGGCCGCCAAAGATGAAAGAGGATTTCATTCTTGGGATGGTCATCAAGCTGGAGTTGAAGTCATCAAGGGAGTTGCCCGGGCAGCCAGAGAATGGGGAATTCATACCTTAACTTTTTGGACTTGGTCAACGGAAAACTGGGGGCGAGACTCCAAACAGGTAGAATTTATTATGAAGCTTGCCGCTAAAGGCTTGAATGATAAAAAAATTATTGAGGAATTAATTAAAAATCAAGTTAGGTTTACTCATATCGGTCGGGAAGACAGGCTTTATGGTATGTTTCCCTCTGTAGCCAAAGCTTTAAAAAATCTAGAAGCACGGACTGCTGAATTTACTCGTTATCAACTTAATTTAGTCATGGATTATGGGGGGCTGGATGAAACAGCCAGGGCAATTGGAAAAATGTTTGAATCTTTTCAGGAAGGGAAATTTGAGCCCAGAATACTTCAAGAAAATCCTAAGGTAATTTTGGAATTTTTGGATACTGTAGGCCAGTCTTTACCAGATCTGGTTATTCGTACCGGAGTTACGCAAGAAGAAATTCCTCATACCAGCGGCTTTATGCCCTTGCAGACCGATTGTTGGGCTTTTTTGCCAGATTTATTTCCTGATCTTACTCCCCAGACTCTTTTGGAGTCAATCCAGAAATTTGAGGAGTATGAAAGAAGACGTGGAAGATAAAATTACTGTTTCCGCCCCTGGCAAAATTATTCTTTCTGGGGAGCATGCGGTGGTTTATGGGAAACCAGCAATTTTGGCGGCGATTAATCGCCGTCTCTTTGTTTCAGTTAGACAATCTTCTAAAAATGAAATTATTACCTCCGAATCTCCAAAATTAGCAGAATTCGCTAGAGATTTTGTTCTTAAAACTTTCGGCAAACCAAGAGAAAAATTAAGAATCGAAATTTCTTCAGAAATTTCTATTGGTTGCGGAATGGGTTCTTCGGCGGCATTAGCGGTAGCGACAACCGCGGGTTTGTTTAAATATTTAAATAAACCATTTGATAAAGAAAAAATTAATGAAATTGCCTATGAGATTGAGAAAAAACAACATGGTAACCCTAGTGGAGGAGATAATACGATTTCAACTTATGGAGGTTTTCTTTGGTTTAGAAAAGAAACAGAATTTTTGAAACTTTTTAAGCAATTACAGTTTGATTTAACCAAATTTGTTTTAATAAATACTGGCAGACCAAAGGAAACCACTGGTGAAATGGTTTTGGGAGTTAGAAAATTATATGATAAAAACAGACTTAAAACAGAAAAAATTTTAAATGAGATAGAAAAAACCACAAAACAACTTCTGGTTGCCTTCAATCAGATGGATGAAAAGTTAATTAGAATAACAATAAGAGAAAATGAACGATTGCTTGAGAAACTGGAAGTAATAAGTAATTTTGCCAAAAAAATAATAAGAGGAATTGAAAAATTAGGGGGAGCAGCTAAAATTTGTGGAGCTGGAGGTAAGAAAAAAGGCTCAGGGATAATTTTAGCCTTTCATCCTCAAAAAGACGTGCTTTTTGAACTTGCCAAAAAGAAAAATTTACCTGCTTTTGAAGTAAAATTAGGGGAGGAGGGGGTAAGAATTGAAAAAAGTTGAAGTCTCTGCTCCAGGAAAGTTAATGTTATTTGGAGAACACGCAGTGGTTTATAATCGCCCATGTATTGTAACCACAGTAGATCAAAGAATAAGAGTTTTGATTGAGCTTGTTTTTGGAGATGAAATAAAAATCGATGCCCCCGAAGTGGGAGTAGCAGATTATACTAAAAAGCTAGGCCTTTTAGGTCAACACAAAAATTTACCTAAAGGGGTTCAATTTTTGGAAATGTCAATTAGAAATTTTTTTGAAAAATATAAAGTAAAATCAGGGTTAAAGATAGAGACGAAAAGCGAATTTTCCTCTGAATTTGGCTTTGGCAGCTCTTCAGCCGTAACAGTAGCGGCTCTTAAAGGATTATCAGAGTTATTTAAAATAAAAATGGATAATAAAAAGCTATTTGATTTAGCCTATAAAACGGTTCTTAGTGTGCAGGAGGTGGGTTCAGGTTTTGATTTGACTGCTGCTATTTGGGGTGGGACGATTTTTTTCGTGACAGGAGGGGAAAAAGTTATTCCCTTAAAAGTAAAAAAGCTACCTCTCGTGGTTGGTTATACTGGAATTAAGGCTGATACGCCAACCATGGTGAAGAAAGTGGCAAGTTTAAGGGAAAATAATAAAAAATTAGTCGACTCTATTTTTGATCAAATCAGCCTTTTGACTAACAAAGCGAAAACAGTTCTTCTGAGAGGAAATTTTAAAAAGACAGGAGAATTGATGAATTTGAATCAAGAATTGCTTGATGCTTTAGGTGTGAATACCAAAGAACTTTCCAACTTAATTATTGCTGCTCGGGAGACAGGAGCATGGGGAGCAAAGCTTTCTGGAGCTGGCGGAGGCGATTGTATGATTGCCTTTGTTAAGGAAGAAAAAAGAAAAGCGGTAGAATCGGCAATTCAAAAGGCTGGCGGAAGGGTTATAAAGGTCAGACCAAACGCCGAAGGAGTAAAAATAGAATGAGAAAAGTTACCGCGATTGCGCCAGCCAATATCGCCTTCATCAAATATTGGGGAAGAAAAGATGAAAAACTTCGGCTACCGGCAAATAATTCTTTAGCAATGAATTTAAGTAATGTTTTTACTATAACTACGGTTGAGTTCTTAAAAAATTTAAAACAAGACCAGATAGAAATGGTAGGAGAAAAATTAGATGATAAAAGCAAAAAACGGATAGTTGACCATCTTGAGCGGATAAGGAATTTAGCAAAGATTAAGGTTCATGCCCGGGTAGTGACTAAGAATAATTTTCCAAAAGGAACAGGGGTCGCCTCCTCGGCTTCTGGATTTGCTGCTTTAACACTGTCAGCTTCTTCCGCTGCTGATTTAAAACTTAGCCAAAAACAACTTTCAATTCTTGCCCGTCAAGGTTCAGGCTCTGCCTGTCGTTCAATTCCTGACGGATTTACTGAATGGAGGGCTGGAAATTCAAGTGAAACCTCATATGCTTACTCCTTATACCCACCAAATTGGTGGGACATTACCGATATTATTGCTATAATTGGTGAAACACCCAAAAAAGTGAGTTCTTCGGAGGGACATGTTTTAAGCGAAAGCAGTCCATTTTATAAACCAAGAATTGAAGGAATGAGGGCGAAGATAAGAGTAATTAAAGAAGCCCTAAAACAGCGAAATTTTAAAAAATTTGGAGAAATCATCGAAGAAGAAGCAATAAATATGCATGCGGTAATGATGACCTCCAAGCCAGCACTTTTTTATTGGTTGCCAAAAACAATGGAGATAATTTTGGCGGTTCAAGATTGGCGGGATGAAGGTTTGCCAGTTTATTTCACGATTGACGCCGGACCAAATGTTCATTTAATCTGTCAGGGTAAGGATGAAAATAGGGTAAGCAAAAAACTAAAAAGCCTAGGGATTAAAAAAATAATTATTAACAAACCCACCAATGGAGCAAGAATTATCTCAAAACATTTACATGACTGAACAAGAGCTTTTGTTGGTTGATAAAAATGATAATTTTTTGGGCAAATATGCCCCGAAGAATCGTTGTCATATTGGGACGGGCTTGCATCATCGCGCCTTTACCATTATGATCCGCAATAAAAAAGGCGAAGTTTTGCTCCAAAAGAGAAAGCACAAACTTTGGGATAGTCTTTGGGATTTAACCAACAGCCACCCTCTTCATCGGGAAGATGGTACAGATGAAACCTACGAAGAAGCAGCCCAGCGTTGTTTAAAAAGAGAATGGGGAATTGAAATTCCGGTTAAGAAACTTTTTGGCTTTAATTACTTTGCGAGATTTACAAAATTTTCCGAAAATGAATATTGTGCTTTTTTAGTTGGAGAACACAACGGCAAAGTCTATCCAAATTCTGAGGTTGCCTATGGTTATAAATGGGCGCCTCTTGACGAACTTTTGAAAGATTTCAAGACTCATCCTCAAAATTATACTCCATGGTTGATTAAGGCGCTGGAAGAGTATAAACTGAGGAAAAATGAGTAAATGGATTGAAAAATATTCAAGACGACTCTGGAATTTTATTAAACAACGCGTTGAGAATGAAGATGACGCCCGGGACATTTTTCAAGAAACTTTAATCTCTGCTTCGGAATCTTTGCCGACTTTTTCTGCGAGGTCTCCATTTTTTACCTGGCTTTGCGGAATTGCCAAACACGAAATCGCCGATTTTTATCGGAAAAAGAAAATTAAAACCATTTTATTTTCTCATCTTCCTTGGCTTGAGAATTTAGCTACTCAAGCTTTAGGTCCGGAACAAATTTTGTTAAGAAAAGAATTTGAATATAGGGTTAGGCGAACTTTAGAGAACTTAAGCGAAGAATATTCCCAAATTTTGCGACTAAAGTATTACGAGGGATTAACCGTTGTTGAGATTGCCCAAAAATTAAATGAAACGATTTCGGCGATTGAGTCAAGACTTTTTCGGGCAAGAAAAGCTTTTGCCAAAGCTTTTTATTCTAACTCTTCTTAAGGAGGGATATCTTCTTCTAGCTAATTCATACGGTTTTTTGATTCACCCATATTTAACCTTAAAAAAAATTAGTCGTGATCGATCTCAAATGGCAATTTTTACTTCCTTATGGCTTGGAGCTTGGCTGGGAATATTGATGTTCATCGGAATTACCCTTCTTATGATTCCGAATTTCTTTCCTCAACCGAAACACTTTAAAAATTTTGGTTTGGGTTTAGGCTTGGCCGGAATAATTTTTCTTTTATTTTTTACTTTTTATTTGGTTTATTGGTTAGTTGTTTTTTGGCAGAAGAACAAAAATGATTAGAGGGGTTCTTAATAACGTGGGGATTTTGGGTTTTGGGGTTTATCTTCCTCAAAATCGAATAAAAATTTCTGAGATTGCTTCAGTCTGGGGAAAATCACCAGAAGAGATTGAGCGGTCATTGGGAGTAATAGAAAAGGCCGTTGCCGGGATTGATGAGGATACGGTAACGATGGGGGTTGAAGCAGGTAAAAACGCTTTGGAGATGGCAAGAATTTCTCCGGAAAAACTTGAGGCAATTTATGTAGGTTCAGAATCCCATCCTTATGCCGTTAATCCCAGCGCCACCATTATTGGTGAGGCGTTGGGGATGGGTCGAAACTATCTAGCGGCTGATTTGGAATTTGCTTGTAAGGCGGCTACTGCTGGGATGGAGAATTTGGCGGGATTACTTGAGGCAAGGTTAATAAATTACGGTTTGGTTATTGGTTCAGACACGGCTCAGGCAAAACCCCACGATGCTTTAGAATATGCCGCCGCTGCCGGGGCCGCCGCTTTTGTTTTAGGAAGAAACAATAAAGATTTTCTAGTTCAAATTTTAGATTTCGCTTCTTATTCTTCAGATACCCCAGATTTTTGGCGAAGAGATGGAGTTCCTTATCCTTCCCATCAGGGAAGATTTACCGGTGAGCCCGGATATTTTACCCATGTTTTAAGGGCTTCTCAAGGGTTACTAGAAAAAACAAAACTCTCGCCTTCTGATTTTGCCTATTGTGTTTTCCATATGCCGAATGGAAAATTTCCCTGTGAAGTTAGTAAAAGACTTGGATTTACCAAAGAACAAATCGAGCCCGGTTTGATTGTAGGTTCGATTGGCAATCCTTATTCTGCCTCATCTTTGTTGGGTTTATGTAGTGTTTTGGAGATTGCCAAACCAAATCAGTTAATTTTTTTAACTTCTTATGGTTCAGGTGCCGGAGCAGACAGCTTTATTTTAAAGACAACTAAACTTTTAACCAGAGTAAGAATAAAAGTTCCTGGCTTTAAGTTTTATCTTAACCAGAAAAATTATATTTCTTATCCGACATATTTAAAGTTTACTGGAAGAGTCTGATGAAAGTTGCCGTTTTAGGAGTAGGGACAACAAAATTTGGCGAACTTTGGGGAGTTTCCCCGAGAGCTTTGGTTAGGGAGGCAGTCAAAGAAGCCTTAATTGATGCAAATCTTAAATTGGCAGATATTGAAGCTTTGTATGTTGGCAATATGCTTTCGGGAATTCTGGGGAGGCAAGAAAATTTAGGCGCTCTTTTTGCTGAAGAGCTTGGGATTTCTTGTCCGGCTTTTAAAATTGAAGGCGCTTGTGCCTCAGGAGGCCTGGCGGTTCATAATGCCATTTTAAGTGTCTTGGCGGGAATTTATAAAACAGTTTTGGTGATTGGAGTCGAAAAGATGACTGATCACAAGCCTGAAGAAATCACCTCGGCTTTAATGGGGGCAGGGCATGACGAGGAGCGGGCGGCAGGGATAACCTTTCCTGGTCTTTACGCCATTTTAGCCCGGGCTCATATGGAAAAATACAAAACTACCGAAAAAGATTTGGCAGCTGTTTCCGTTAAAAATCATTATCATGCAACTTTAAATCCAAAAGCCCAGTTTCAATTTGAGATTGGGCTTGAGCAGGTTTTAACCAGTCCAATAGTGGCTGAACCTCTGAAACTTTTGGATTGTTCGCCAACTTCCGACGGAGCGGCAGCGATAATACTATCAGAAAACAGAAAACAGAAAACAGAAAACAGAAAGCCAGTTTTTATTATTGCCTCAATGGTGGCAACCGATACTTTGGGGCTTGCCGGAAGAAGAAATCTGACTTCTATTTTGGCAACAGTGAAAGCGGCAAAAAAAGCCTACCAAACAGCAGGGGTTTCTCCAACTGATATTGATGTGGCCGAGGTTCATGATTGTTTCTCTATTGCTGAGATTATTGCCTGTGAAGATTTGAGGTTTTTCCAAAAGGGTAAGGCAGCCAAAGAGATTATTAAGGGAAAAACCAGACTTGGAACGGGAAGACCAGTAGTCAATCCAAGCGGAGGATTAAAAGCCTGTGGTCACCCCGTCGGCGCAACGGGGGTTAAACAAATTGTGGAGATAGTTACTCAACTTCGGGGTGAGGCAGGAGCAAGACAAGTTAAGAAGGCAAAAATAGGATTGGCTCATAACGTTGGTGGTTCAGGGGCAGTGGCCGTTATTCATATTTTAAAAAATGATTAGTCCAGTTAAAGTTTGGCGTCATCAAAAAGAAATTGCTTTTCTTTTAGGTAAAAAGGGAAAAATTATCTCCTGGACTTTAATTCGGGTCCCCCCAGCGGGTTACGAGAGAGAAACACCCTATCCGGTGGTTTTGGTTGAATTAGAAAAAACTAAAAGACTGGTTGGTCAACTGGTTGATTGGCAATTCAAAGATTTAAAAATTGGGAAAAGAGTGAAGGCTGTCTATCGAATAACTAGACAACCAGATTCTGAAGGGGTAATCCCTTATGGAATTAAATTTAAGCCGATATAATATTTGTGGACTTTAATTATTTAAAGTAGTAAAATCGTCGTTTACGTGGCAAAAGCAAAACTAGATTCTAACAATATTCCCCAACACATTGGCATTATTATGGATGGAAATCGCCGTTGGGCAGCAAAAAGAGGTTTAACAGCGGTTCAGGGTCATGAAGCCGGGGTTAAAGCTTTGGTCAAAATCGTTGACCATTGTTTGGAGCTGGGAGTTAAGACCCTAACAGTTTATACCCTCTCAACAGAAAATTGGCGGGAAAGAGCTAAAGAGGAAGTGAAAGGCATTTTTAATTTGTTAGTTAGAGCGGTTAAGGAGAAAAAAGAAGAATATAAGAAAAAAGGAATTAAAGTGGCGATTTTGGGCGATTTTCAAGCTTTTCCCAGAAAAGCAGTTCGGGCAATTGAAGAAATTTTGGCAATTGTTAAAAAACATGAAAGATTAAAAGTTAATGTTGCCTTAAATTATGGTGGTCGAGATGAAATTTTGCGGGCAGTCAAAAGGATTATAAGCCAAAAGATTCCTCCCCAAAAAATTAACGAGAAAACATTCGGGAAGCTTTTGTACACCAATGGAGAACGAGATCCAGATTTAATTATTCGGGCTGGAGGAGAGATTCGTCTTTCGAATTTTTTATTATGGCAAATGTCCTACTCCGAGCTTTATTTTACTGATACTTTATGGCCAGATTTTACGCCGGAAAAATTGGATAAAGCCATTGCCGAGTATCAACGGCGAACCAGACGGTTTGGCGGAGGAAAGTTTGAGGTCTACACCAAGAAAAAGTAGTTACCCCAAAATACTGATTCCAAAAATAACTCCCAAAATCTGAACTATCCAATAGCTTAGAAAAATTATAATAAAACCCACAATAGCGCTAGTAATTTTTCCCTGGGCAGATTTGACTTTATCTGGATTGCCAGCCGAAGTTAAAAGTTCAAAACCACCAAAAATAAGAAAGCCGAACAGTATCAACCCCGCCAAGACAAAAACATAAGGAAGAAGGGCGGAGATAACATCGCCAATTTTTGCCTCACCAAACTTGAACCCCTCCGGCTCCCCAATTGTGTACTCACCTGGTAAAGTTAAAGCTAATTTTTTCATTTTTCAAATCCCGGTAATTGTAGTATATCAACTCCGATCAGCTTTAAAAGAAAAACTGAAAAAACAATTACCACCAGACCAATAATTGCCGAGGTTAAAATTTCTTTACCCCGATTTAATTTTTCTGGATCACCAGTGGAGGTGATAATCTGAAATCCACCCCAGAGCATGAGTAAAAAAGCAATTCCCCCAGCAATTCCAATTGCTGCTCCTAAAAGCCAGGCAATAAAAGCCTGGGGATCGCTAGTAGTGATGCATCCAATAGCTGTCCAGGAATTACCCGTTGGTTCTTCTGGTTTACCCACACACAGATAGCAGCTATTTTGTGTGTTTGAGTCTTCTATGTTTTTACAAGGATCAAAAGGAGTAACCTCTCCTGGAAACTGGCCTGGAGGATAACAACAGCAAGTTGATGTTCCCACTGCTCCTTCTTCTAGTCGACATTTATAGTTTAAAGGAACACCCACGCATGAAGGGGTACACTTATCTTCTGGTAAAGCACATTGTTTGTTGCATGTCTTTTCAGGACCTGGGGGTTGCCCCCCGGTGACCATAAAAGTAGGGGAGCAATAATTAATATCAGTGTTTGCTGAGCAAGGGAATGAAAAGCGTACCTCTGCGAGAAGAGCTTGGTACATTCCATTACACTGGAAATTCCATGGCAACCAGGTGTTAATGCTTCCTTGAGCATCCGAAGCGACACAATGGGCATCCTGGAAGTTACATTCATCAGAGGTTACTCGAATTGCATAATTATGATTTGGTTGAAGACCGGAAGCAGTAAATTGGGAAAGTTCGCCTGGTCTATAGTCAGTGACACTACAGGATTGAGCGTACAAGGGTAGCGGAATAAAAAAGAACGTTGTTAATAAAAGAAAGAAAAAAAACAAAAATAAAACCAATCTTCTCATCATTTCTCAGTCTAGCACAAGTATTTCGTGAGACGCAAGACGAGATACGTGATAAGTTAGCCCCTGTGGTATACTTTGAACTAGAATGAAAAGAGCTGCCATTTTGTTAATTTCTACTCTTTTACTCTTTCATTTTTTCACTCCAACATTCGCTGCTAATTGCGATACTTCTGATTGTTCTTCGCCTGAAGAATGTCAGCGAAAAATCCAGGAATGCCAAGCGATTATTTCTGCTTATACCCCGGCCCAGACAAAAAACAAAGAACAACTGGCGGCTTTAGATAGACAACTAAGCAACCTTGAAAAATTAATTAAATCAGCTGAAACCCAGATTAAAAAAGTGGAAAAGGAAATTTTTGACCGCGAGGTTGCCTTAGAGTATCAAAAAGAAGTTTTTAACGCCCGGGTGAGAAGTTTTTATATCAGGAGTCGGCAACTGTCACCGTTTTTACTCTTTTTAGCCTCAGATAATGCTGTTTATCTTACTCGAGAACTTTCATATCGAACTGTTATGGCTAACATGGACAAAACGATAATTATTAAAATTTCTAGTGATTTAGTTAAGCTTCAGGAAGACAAAGATAAATTGGAAGAAAACCGCAGTTGGCTGGCTCAAAACAAAGAAAGCATCAACAAGCAGGCCGTTTTTTTAAGGGGTGAGGTAGAAAAAGTAGAAAGTTATTTGGGTGAGATTTCCGGGAAGATTGCCAGCTTAACTTCTAAGCAGCAGGCCTTGTTGGCAGAAAAAACCGGCACTTTTCAGACAACTGTTGGAGAAGTGCCCCTGGCGGATGACCCTAATGCTCGACCGGATTTTGATCCCGGATTTCGCCCAGCCTTTGCCGCTTTTTCTTTTGGGGCGCCTCATCGGAAAGGAATGAGCCAATACGGCGCCTGGGGTCGGGCGAAATCCGGGCAAGACGTGGAAACGATTTTGCGGGCCTATTACGGCGGGGTAGAAATCAAAAAAGATTATTCTACTTCAATTAATATCACCGTCCAGGGTTACGGTACGGTTGATATTGAAACTTATGTTAAAAGAATCTACGAAATGCCAGGGACATGGACCGATAACGATTCGGCCGCTTTAAAAGCCCAGGCAGTTGCCGCGCGTTCCTATGCCTTGGCTTATACCAATAACGGGCAGGGGTCAATTTGTGCCACCGAGTCTTGTCAAGTGTATAAACCAGCTAATAAAGGTGGAGCCTGGGAGGCGGCAGTTGAGGCGACGCGGGGTTGGGTAATGATGGCCAACGGCAAGCCACTTTCTGCTTGGTATGCGGCTTCTTCCGGCGGTTATAACTATCAATACACGACCAATGGTTTTACCACCGCCGGTGGTTGGGACACTAAATGTGGCAACCAAAGCTGTTGGACAAATGATGCCTATGAGAAAATTGCCGGTTCGCCTTGGTTTTACAAGGGTTGGTATAAAAGTCGTTCGGGGGCGACCTGCGGTCGCTCTCATCCCTGGTTAAATCAAGAGGAAATGGCAGATATTTTGAATGCGGTTATTGCCTATCGGTCTGGCCAGAGTTCTGAGAGGATTTTGCCAATTGATTATGTTTCCTGTTTTGGTAAAAGTGGCGATCCTTTTTCCTTTGACCAATTGAGGCAAATCGGCGGGATTTCGTCTGTTTCTGGTGTTGAGGTAAGTTATGGAACTGATGGCCAAACGAATAAATTAGTTTTTAAAACCAATAAAAGCGATTTTGAAGTTGGTGGAGAGGAATTTTATACTGTTTTTAACCTTCGGGCTCCCGCCAGAATTTCTTTGAAATCAAAATTGTTTAATATTGAGAAAAAATGATACAATTAAGCCATGCCTGATGTTTTCGTAAGCTCACCTGAAAAAGTGGAGAAGAAACCAGAGTTGGCAAAAAAAGAGGCACCAGTTAACCCCTTAGCTGCTTTTATTCCTCGACCAACCAATCTTCGTTTTGAAACTCAGGAGAAAAAAGAAAAAATTGTGCTTCTTTTGCGCCGGCACATGATTACCAATCTTCCCTGGTTAGTGATTACCTTACTAATGATCATCAGCCCTACAATAATTGGACGAGTTGTTTCTTTGGATTTCATTCCCTCGAGTTTTAGACTTATTATCTCTCTTACTTGGTATCTTTTGACCTTTGCCTTTGCTTTTGAACGATTTTTGTCTTGGTTTTTCAATGTCAATGTTATTACTGATGAGCGGATTATTGATATTAATTTTCCTAGTATTTTGTATAAAGATATTAGTGAAACTAAAATTGATCGAATCCAAGATGTCAGTGCCAAAACCGGAGGTTTTATTCGCTCTCTTTTTAATTTTGGTGATGTAGCGATTCAAACCGCCGGAACGATTCCAGAAATCTACTTTGAAGCCATCCCCAACCCTGGTCGAGTTTCCCAAGTTTTAAATGATTTAATTTTGGAAGAAGAAAAAGAGAAGTTAGAAGGAAGAGTAAGATGACACCATTTGAAGGATTTATTCAATTTTTAGTTAATTTTAGCCCGGCCTTGACCGCTTGGTTTCTAGTGAAAATCCTGTTTTTAATTGGTTTGGCGATTTATATTGCCTTTGCCGTTATTGTTATCCGTCAGGATGATTTAA
>CAYIUX010000011.1:0-17322 GCA_964366795.1 uncultured Gammaproteobacteria bacterium
GGATTGATTAAAGAGCAAGAGGTCGATTTTTGGCTAGAAAAACCCCTCGCCTATCATTGGGGAAAATAGTAGATTTTGAACATTTTATTTACCCAACCAAAGCCCAAAATTTATATGGCAAAAATAAACAAGTTTGTTTTTCGCAAGCTCAAAATAAATAAAATTTCTTGGGGGAAAGTAAAAGTTGATGGTAAAGATTTCCATCAGGTTTTGATTGCTGGCGAAAAAGTTTTTGAAAGAGATAAGCCAAAATTAGAGACACTTTTTGGGACAACGCACGTAATTGGCGACTGGGAGCAAAAATTGCTCTTATCAGAAAATCCGGAAATTATTTTGATTGCCAGTGGTTGGAGCGGGCTATTAAAGGTGGATGAAGAATTTAAAAAGAAAATTGAAGGTAAGGAAATAGAATTAAAAGTTGTTTTGACTGGAAGAGTTGTTAAAGAATATCAAAACTTAATTGATAAATACGTCCGAGTTAATTGTTTAATCCATACGACTTGTTGACATGGATTTCAAAACCGAACAACAAGAAATTCCAGAAGTCAGGCCACTTATAAAACAACTAGCGAAAAAAGAAAAGCCGGGTAGCGGCCGCCGAGTAATTATTGGGCTTTTTTTAACCACGGTTGTCGTTAGTTTAGGATTCTGGTTAAAAGCGGAAATTCCTGCATTCTGGGAAAAAATAACTAGCCCATTGGTGATTTCCGATATTCCTCTTCAAAAAAAATTTGATCCCAGTTCGGTTTTAACAGAAATTGAAAATTTGACCAAAGATTTACGGGGGAATTATGGAGTTTATGTTTATCAGCTGGATGGAAAAAATGAATATGGAATTCATCAAGGCGAGATTTTTCCCGCCGCTTCTTTGATGAAACTACCAGTGATGCTGACTTTATATCAAGAAGCCCAACTTCGCCGCGCCGCCGGCATAGCCTCTGGCGACGCACGGCAAGGCTCCGCTGGGCAAGCCTCGGTAGACTTTCTAGAAACAAAATATAAACTGACGGAGAAGGATAAAATCAATGGGGCAGGAATTTTACAAGGCAAGCCAGTTGGTTCTATCTATACTTATCGCCAGTTGGCAGAATTTATGGGGCAATATTCGGACAATACCGCTAATGATGTGTTGATAAGAATTCTGGGGGCGGATAAAATTCAGCAAACGATTGACAAATTAGGAATGAGAAAAACCTCGCTGAAAAAATACGAAACGACTCCTGAAGACGTTGGTATGTTTTTTCGCCAGTTATATCAAGGTGGAGTAGTCAATAAAGAAAATCAGGATGAGATTTTAAGGTTTTTAAGCAAAACTGCTTTTGAGGAGTGGATGCCAGCGGGATTGGCAAATGACATTCGGGTGGCTCATAAAATTGGCAAAGACATTGGTACTTTTTCTGATGCCGGCATTATTTTTGCCCAAAAGCCATTTGTTTTAGTAATTATGTCCAAAAACGCCAAAGAAAAAGAGGCCCAAGAGATTTTGCCCAAAATTACTAAAGCGGTTTGGGAATTTGAGAATAAATAAACCATTGACATTATGATAAATTTGTCATAAAATAATCATGAAAGTTTTCTATCTGCCTGAAGTTGCCGATTTTGTAGAGAAATTAAGCTATCAGGAACATACTCGATTAACCAGAATACGAAAGCTCTTTGAAGAATATTCATTTCAAATTGGTGGTAAATATATAAAGAAAATTACAGCCTCTGGAATATGGGAATTGAAAGCAGGGAGAATAAGATTGTTTCTCTACATCAAAGGAGATAGGGCGGCAGGAGTTCATATAATTCGTAAAAAATCACAAAAATTGACTATTAGAGATATAAAACTAGCAGAAAAACGAAGTAAACAACTATGAAGAACAAAAGAGCAAAACTTATTAGCGCTGAAGCATTACATCGAAAATGGATGAAAGATCCAAAATATCGTAATGAGTATGAAAAACTTGAGTCAGAATTTCAAATTGCTCGGCAAATTATTGGAGCAAGAATTAAAAGAAAAATGTCTCAAGAAGAGCTGGCAAAAAAAGCAGGAACTGGACAAGCAGTTATCTCCAGACTTGAAGGAATGAACGGCAAACCCTCAATTTCTCTTCTTGAAAGAATCGCCCGAGCTTTAAACACAAAAATAAGGGTTACTATTCAATAAATTATCAGAGCAGTTTGGGAGTTTGAAATAAAGTAAATAAACTTCTGGCTATTTATATCGTTGCCATTTAACTTTTTGTCCCAATTGTCTTTTTGTTTGTTCTGCTAATGGCTTTCTCGCTAAAATGAGGTACTTAAACCCCCTTAAGAAGAAGTTAAACTTCTGGGCTCGATAATGCCAAATTTGAGTATTTGAACTCTGACCTCTTCTGGCTACGCAAATCATGTCTATGGGCTCAAATCCTACTCTTTCTGTCAGCATTTCATAAATTTTTAAACCAACAGGAGTAAATTTTTTTCTTACCCACTGGTCACCAATCAACCAACCCATAACTTTTTCTGGTTTTAATATTCTAAAAATTTCTCTAGCAACCTTTTCTAATTCTTCGTAGAACTTTGGGTCTTCAGCGGAAATTTTGCCTATATCTGCTGGATTATTTGAATAGTTAACATTGTCTCCGTAAGGAGAGTCTATGAAAACCATATCTACAGAATTGTCCTTAAGGGGAATTTTACGAGAGTCATTTTTAATAACTTTTGGGTGTTGAGGATTGATATCGTAGCTAATGACCTTTCTTCCTTCTTCTTCGCACACATCAACTGTTGTTCCGCTTCCGGCCATTGGGTCAACCACTAAATCCCCTGGTTTAGTATATCGTTGCAACATATTCCAGATGATGAAGGCTGGAGTTACACCTTGAAACTTATTATTCCCCTTGGGTTTCTTGCCGTAACTTTGTTTTGGATAATCCCAAAGAGTAGTCGTCTCAAAAGGCGGTTTCTCGTCTTCCCGTTCTTGAACAATTAACGGCTGTTGAATTGTTTTATTTTTTAGTTCTTTTGGCATAGATTAAATTTTTTAAATCGACAAGAAATTTATCAAATTTTTTTACCTTGTTGCTTTCTTGGATTTCTTCTTCACTCATTACATAACTACCGTCGGTATCAACTTCAACTATTGCTCTTCCTTTTTTGGCTGGTCTCCTAATACTTAAAGTTTTATCTTCGTCTGGCGTAACAAAGAAAACCTTGATGTGTTTTGTAACTTTATCCTGACTGAGTTTAATTTTCCAGTAGCCAGTTTGCGCTATTCTTTCTCGCAGGGTTACTTTGCTAGAAATTACAGTAATAATTTCGTAACTTTTTGGTTCATAAATGATTATATCAACATCGGGAAGATGAGAGCCGAATTCTCCATAATCAATTAAAAGATTTCTTTTAACCCGATTTAGCTCTTCTGATAAGTTGCTGCTATTTGTTCTCTCCAATGTGTTGCCTTCAACAATTTTTAACCCTAAAGTCTCCACCTCATCTTTTATTATGTGAATTACAAGTTTTTCTAAATTTTTCCCCTTGAAAGCTCGCCAAGATTGTTCGTGGTCTTTATTTGGTGTTGGTGCTTTCAGCCAGTCTTTTTTGTGAAGAGTTTTGGTTTCTTTCAACAATTCCGAGATATGCCTAAAGGCATTATTACCGTATTGCTCTTTTTTCTTCTCGTAGAGTTTTATTAAGTCTTTGGAATCCATTTGAGGTCTGACTCCTTTTTTAAATAATACAGAATTTTTTGAGTTTAATCAATGGAAGCTTGAAACTTCTCAATAATCTCTTTTATTTTTATTGTTTTCTGGTTTAGTTAATTATTTGGTTTTCCTTTTCCAGCTTAATTTTTTTATTTAAATTGACCTCAAGTGGCAATTCAGCGGCTGTGATGTATTCTTTTTGATTTTCCTCTTTAATTTTAACCCTAAAGATATAATCGCCGGATGTCGTAAGCGATAAGCCCATTATTCTAAGGCGAGAACGCATTCTTTTGATGTTGGTAGAAAATTCTAAATTTTGTGTAAAGCTTTTAAGTCTTTTAGCTTCAGGGTCAATTACTTCTACCTCAATACTTGCTCTCAGAGTTTTTCCCCCATTTGTTTTCACCCAAAGGCTTACTAATTCAAAATTTATTGGGACATTAATCTGAGTATCTTTCTTTTCTGAGATGCTGGCATTAACACCAAGCTGTTCGAAAACATCAAACAAACTAATGTTATTGGTTTCGTTGTCAATAACTGTTTTTCTACATAAAACTGACCAGATATGCTTAATCATTTTTTCTTTAATTAACTTAATTAAAATATATAGTTTGATGTGATAATTGAGATGATTTTGCTTTATCTGCAATATAAGAGATTGTCATCGGATGAAAATATGATGGCCATTTTTCAGATGACAAAATCTCCTTAGTGTTTTTGGCAGAGGGAAAGTTTGATACTTGTTTATGCATAATGTCCATAAAACCAAAACGGACGGTAAGATATGTTTTTAACACATCAGCGATCTTTTTTAGAAAACTTAAACTGGGAAGATAATTGCCACTTTCGGCCCTTGCGATACTTGGCTGTTTGGTCCCCACCATTTTTGCAAGCTTGGCCTGAGTAACCCCTTTTATGATTCTTGCTTCAATTAGCATTTGAGCAATTTCAAAAGCCAGATCTCTTTTGTAATATTCTTTTCTGAATCTAGGATCTTTAAGCAGTTTTTTTGTAAATATTTCTAGTTTCATATTTAGTTATTTTTTAACTATACTACAGCTAGACTTAATTCTAATCCCCTTTTTCGCTCTAAGGCAGTATTGATGTGTCTCTGAGGAGTATGACCACTTTTTTTCTTAAATATATGAAGTAGCCAGCAAGTTGCTTCTCTTATGAAACACAATATTCGGTAAGCCACCCCACTAAATTTGATACGTAATTCATAAAGGTCGTATCCCTTGAGCTTCTCTAAATATCCGGAGTGTAGTAACTTTGTTCCGTATTTTTCTAGTAATTTAAGCATCCTTATAATTTTCTTTCTGGCTTTGATTGGGGTACTTTCACTTTCTATAAAGTCTCCCACGGGATTTCTCCCACTGGTATTGGTCCAAAAGATAACAGTCATAGCTGGCTTTTCGGTCATAATTATAGCCGAGAGTCCAAAGGAACATAACGGTTTTGTTATATTTTACCACATCAAAATTTTTTGTCAAGAGGGGATAAGATTTTAGGGTTTTTCTTCTTTCCTCTCAATAATCTCTTTAATTTTTTCCGGTTCACAATGATTTTTCGGTTCGGTGCCGGGGAGAAAAAGTTCGGTTCGGGTGGGACAGCCCTCACAAGGCAAAGTTCCGGTTAAGGAACAAATTTCAACTTGTATTAAATCTTCTGGTTTGGGAAATTCTTTGTCGGGGACATCGACGACTAAGTGGGTCATTATCTTATTCCAGATTGGGGAAGCTCCAGTTACTCCAGAAGCAACATATGACATTGGGGTATTGTCATTATTTCCAACCCAAACTGCGACCAAGAAATCCGGAGTATAACCAATTGTCCAGTTGTCCCTAAGATTTTGGGTGGTGCCAGTTTTAACGGCCACATGAGGATGGTTAGCAATATTAAGCCAAGAGCTAGGCCCAAAAGCTGGAGTTCGGGCAGAATTGTCAGAGAGAATATCAGTAAGAAGATAGGCAATATTTGGCGAAAGCACCCTTTCGCCATTAATTTCCAATTTCCAATTTCCAATTTCCAATTTCTCCAGCGCCTTCCCTTTATAATCCTTGACCTCTAAAATTGGCTGTAAATCGACTCTTGTTCCTAAATTTGCCAGGGTTCCATACGCGACTGCCATATCAACCATTTTTACCTCTCCTCCGCCTAAAGTTAAAGATAAGCCAAATCGTGAGGGATCATCCCAGGTAGTAATGCCCATTTCCTGACCACGTTTAACCATCCTTTCAACCCCAAAGGCAGACAAGACTTTAACTGCCGGAACATTATACGAGGAAGCTAGAGCTACTCTTAAAGGGATGTTACCATGAAACCGACTATCATAATTTTTCGGAGAATAAGGAGGCTGGCCAGAAATTTGATAAGTTATTAGTGTATCAGGAATAATCGTTGCCGGAGTAAAACCATTTTCCAAAGCAATTGAATAATTAACTGGTTTTATGGCTGAGCCTGGTTGACGAGGTCGTAGAGTAACATTAACATTGCCATCATTTTCAATGTCAAAATAATCTTTTGACCCAACCATGGCTAAAATTTCGCCAGTTTTTGGATTGGTGACTAGGGCGGCCCCATTAGTGATATGGAGTCGCTGGAGCTTTTCGATCTCTTGACTGACAACTTGTTGTCCTTGATTTTGAATTTCCAAATCTAAGCTTGTTTTGACTTCCAGACCTCCTTCCTCAACTATGCGCTCGCCATATTTTTTAACTAACAAATCTTTGATATACATGACAAAATGAGGGGCTTTGATATCAGTTCGTTGAGGAGCAAAAACAAGGTCGACGCTTGCCGCCTGTTTTTCTTCTTCCTCGGTGATAAATCCTTCTTGTCTCATTCGCCTTAAAACCAAAAGCTGTCGTTCTTTGGCCTTTTCTGGTTGAGTACCGAAGGGAGAGTACGTTGTGGGCGAAGCCGGTAAGCCAGCCAATAAGGCTGCTTCAACTAAGTTTAATTTAGTGACTGATTTGCCAAAATAAAGCTGAGAAGCTTCCTCAACCCCATAGGCGGCCCCACCATAACCAACCTCATTTAAATACATCTGTAAAATCTGATCTTTGGCAAACTTTTGTTCAACCATTAATGCCAGAATAATTTCTTTAATTTTTCTTTGCCAAGTTCTTTCAGGAGAAAGTAAGGCATTTTTGACCAGTTGTTGGGTGATAGTTGAACCACCCTCAATTTTGCCCTTTTTAAGATTTACCCAAAAAGCTCTTAAAATTCCTTTAAAGGAAAATCCATGATGTTGATAGAATTCAGCGTCCTCAATGGCAATTGTTGCCTGAATTAAACTTAAGGGAACATCTTTTAACTCCACTAAAGTTCGGTTTTGATTACGGTAAATTTTATAAAGGAGGTTCCCATTTCGGTCAAAGATTTTTGTGGTCACAACCTGCTCACGGGTAATCAGGCGATTGGGACTAGGAAGGCCGGAGAAAATAGTAAATAGTAAACAGTAAACAGTAAACAGTAGAAGAAATACCAGAAGAATAAAAAGCATTCTTTTAGGTGAAATCTTTAGTTTTGGAAGAGAAATTTTCGGAAGTTTTAGTTTAGGAAGCCTGATTTTTGGGAGTCTGATCTTAGGAGGCCGAAGTCGCGATATTGTTGATAATAAATAACCAACAGCTAAGGCCAATCCCAATAATGCCCAATAAAAGGGCTTGCCAATCAACTCGAAGGTTTTTTTCATTTTGCCAAAAAAACCCGGGGTAGCGGAGAAAATTGTTCCTGTCCTTTTAACCGCCATAAGGATATTTTAACTTAATTTAAGGCTGATTTGAAGGGGGAATTCTTCCCGAGGCGTTAACCTATTCCCCCGCCTGCTGGCAGGGCAGGGATCCCGGATAGGAAAGGGGTGCATTACCCAGGACGAGAAAAGTGATATAATTCTTACATCTCCTGTCCTAAAGGAGATTTTTATGTCAGAGAGAGAACAAGAGTTAATTTCTGAAAAACAAGAGAGGACTTTAAGAGAAATTGGCTCAGGTTTTGGAGCTAAAATATATTTAGTCGAACGTCCTAGCGGGGAAAGGTTAGCCAAGAAAGTATTTGACCCAAACAAAGTTGCGAGAATTGCCTACAGAATTTATAGATGGAGAGAACCCATTTATGGCTTCCTATGCCCCTTATGTTATTAAGGGCGCTTATGAGTTAAGAAGAATAGGCCACAGACTAACGCGAGCATTTAATGTTGGGGTTGAAATAGTCGATGCGGTTGAACTCGGCCAAGACGAGTTGAGTTTTTATTCTCCTTTTATTGAAGCGCCTCATTATTCGCCATTAGATACCGACTCGAAAGAATCTTTAAATCGTTTAGAAAAACATTTTTCAAAAATTGGTTTGCCTGTTTGGAGTTTTGGGGGTTACCTGAAGGAGGAAAGGCGCAAGAGAAATGTTCTTGTAGATGAAAAAGGAAGGCTTTGTGTGGTTGATTATGAAGCAGGTTGGCCTTATTTTAGCAGACAGGACCTTATTGGTTTTGATGATGTCCAGATCTTGAGATTACAGCGGTTTTTGGCGCTGGGCCACCAAGTATTAAGAGATAGATTAGGTGATAGAGATTTTTTAGAATTAATGAAGTCGTGGGAGAAATATCAGCTTTATAGCAATTACTGGCGAGGTCAAGAATCAGCGCCTATTAGAAAAATACAATTAGTCAAAGAGGCCTTTAGTTGGAGATCTTTGAATGAAAGGATAAATCTTCTTTTACGTGATGGGGAAATAACTCCTGAGAGGGCGGAGGCAATGAGAATTATGCTTCGCCAAAATAAAGACTTATTGAAAAGAGTTGCCCCTCATTTCTTAGCTCACTTTGGGACATTTATTTTTCTGCGTTTCCCAATTGGGTCTATCGTGAGACCTTCTTATGTTGCTACAATGCGGGCAGTAGAGGAAGTTAGGGGTTTGCTTCCTGGTAGAAAGCGAGAAAGCATCCAGATTCATGACTTAAAAGTAATGTTTCTTTCTGGAGTGCCGTTTCTAATACCTCCTTTTAATTTCTTTGCCTATCTTACAAAGGTTCTAGGCGAAGCACCACTAAGTTATCTCATATTAGATAACATTTCTTTTCGTTTAAGTAATAAAGGATTAGAGGAACAAATGGAAGAACTTGGCTCCCACAGAGTAGTAAAAGCCCTTGTAAAATTGAAAGATGGCCAAGGTATCCCCTCTAGGGTTTCACAGAAATTAATGTTGGGGGTTGAGAAAGCAATGGTAGGTATCCTTTCAAATGAGGTAGTTGAAAAAGCGAGCCCCAATATTAGAAGAGGGGCGACATTAACTCTTGACGAAAAAAGAGAGTTATTTCTAAATGAGGAGCTTCTTCAGGAGTTTGAAAGTGCAATTGACCAAAAGTATCTTGAAGGCGTAAATAGTAAAACACCTTAGAAGTGGGACGAGATTACCGTTGGAAATGGATCCCGTATAATTTTACCACTCGCCTTTGGATACTATTCGTATACGGCTCGTGGGGCAATTTTTACGGGACAGCCCCGCCAATTTGTAATGGATAACGAATTACAACAGATTCAAATGGCGGGGCGCAATCTAGACAATAAGGGATACCTAAAGGATCAAAAATTACTTGGTGTTCCTGAAGTTCGCGATTTTCCGGGAGTGTTTTTTCGTTGGCAAGTTGGCCAATGGTTTTATCGATTTCCACCATGGTTTTGAGATTTTCAGTTTCAGTTGGGACAGTTCCTTCAAGAAAATATTCGAATCGGGTCTGACAAGGAGCTTCAGGAGCGGGTGCTTTGCCACTTAAGGCGCAGACGTGTCCACCAGTAATTCCCTCTGGTTTCAAAACCCATTCTTCCTTTTTATCTTTGAGAGCGTAACTAATAATTTTATTCCAAATTGGTGAAGCCCCGGTAACTCCAGAAGCAACGTAACTCATTGACGTATTATCGTTATTTCCAACCCAAACCGCGACTAATCTTGAAGGAGTCCAGCCAAAAGTCCAGTTATCTCGCAAATCATTAGTCGTCCCTGTTTTGACGGAGACTTCGGGATGATTCTTAACAACTAACCAAGAAGAGGAACCAAAAGCGGCCGAGCGGGCGTTATTATCAAATAAAATATGGTCGATTAAGTAGGCAACCTCCATTGGTAGAACCCTTGGTCCTTCTTTTTGAGAATATTCATAAAGAATTTTGCCATCATGGTCTTCAACTTTTTGAATTGCCCATAAATCTTGACGAATTCCTAAATTGGGAAAAGACGAAAAAGCAGTCGCCATATCATACATCGTGACTTCACCCCCGCCTAAAGTTAAAGATAAACCATAACGAGATGGGTCTTTGAAGGTAGTAATCCCCATGGCCGAAGCGGTGGCAATAAAATCTTCAAGTCCATTTAAAGTCAAAACCTTAACTGCTGGAAGATTGTAAGAACTTCCCAGAGCAAAACGAGCCTGAACTGGGCCATGGAAAGTTCCATCATAGTTAACTGGGCAATAAAGTTTTTGTCCAGGAACATCAAAACAGGTGGGAACGTCGTTTATAACCGTCGCTGGGGTGATTATTTTTTTAAGAAAAGCTAAAGCATAATTAATTGGTTTAATGGCTGAACCTGGTTGACGAGGCATCAAAGTGACGTTGACATTACCATCGATTTCTTTATCAAAATAATCTTTTGAACCAATCATGGCTAAAATTTCCCCGGTTTTTGGATTAGTGACTAAAGCGGCGCCGTTGCTAATCTTAAGTTTTTTCAATTTTGCTGCCTCTGAAGCAACGGTTTGCTGGGCAAAATTTTGGAGCTCTAAATCCAGAGTGGTGGTGACTTTAAGCCCACCTTGTTCAACCATTTTTTCTCCGTATTTTTCAACCAAAAGGTCCTTAACATATAAAACAAAATGAGGAGCCCTAATTCCGACAGTTGGCGGGGCAAATTCTAAATTCTCACTTCCCGCCTCTCGCATCTCATCCTCACTAATATATCCATCCTCAACCATTCGGCGTAAAACTCTTTCCTGGCGCTGTTTGGCTAATTCTGGATGGGCGCCGAAAGGAGAAAATCTTGTGGGTGAAGCTGGTAAGCCAGCCAGTAAAGCCGTCTCGCTTAGGGTTAAATCCTTAGAATGTTTAGCAAAATAAGTTTGGGCCGCTGCCTCAATTCCCCAGGCTGTTCCTCCATAAGGAGCTTGATTAAGATACATTTCCAAGATTTGGTCTTTAGAATAAATTACTTCAGTCGCGTAGGTGAGGATGGCTTCCCTGATTTTTCTTTTTAGGGTGCGTTCTGGAGTAAGCAAGGCGGTTTTAACTAGCTGTTGAGTAATGGTTGAACCACCTTGCAAAGTTCGGTGGAAAACAATATTGTAAGAGGCGCGCAAAATTCCCCCAAAATCAAAACCATGATGACGATAAAAATTTTTATCCTCAGAGGCAATAGTTGTCCATTTAACATATTCTGGCAACTCATTTAATTTAATTGGAACTCGATTTTTCTCAGTATAAATTTCATAAAGAAGTTGACCCGAATGGTCAAGAATTAAAGTTGAGGCAGGAAAGGAGTAAGAACCAAGCTTGGTTGGGAGAGGGAAACCCCAAAATAACCAAATAAATACCAATAAACAAATAAAGACCAATGAGCCAATAAATTTCCGATTCCTTTGTTGTTTCTTTTTTCTTTTTGCCATGTCTTGATATTATACTATTGTTGGGCTATGATATTAACCAATGACAAAGCGTGTTTTTGCTCTTTTTTCTTTTATTTTTGTTATCTGGGCCATCTTTCGTTATTTTCCGGAAATTTTCCCCGACTGGGTTGAAGAGTTAATTTTAAAACCTTTAATTTGGCTTTTGCCTACCCTTTGGGTGGTTAGAAAAATTGAGCGCCAGCCATTTTCTTCTTTAGGTTTTACCTTAAAAAATTTGTTTCCCTCAATTTATTGGGGAATTGGTTTGGGGATAGTTTTTGCTTTGGAAGGGCTTTTAACAAATATTTTTAAATACCGCGGTTTGAATCTAATTCCTTTAAATTATAGCCTGCCAACATTTTTAGGATTGCTTGGTTTAAGTCTGGCTACTGCCTTTTCCGAAGAAACTGTGTTTCGGGGATATATTTTTAACCGGCTACAACAGATTTGGAAAAAAGAATGGTTGGCAAACATTGTCTCGTCAGCTCTTTTTGTCATTATTCATTTACCAATAGGGGTTTTCGTTTTGGGTTACACTCCACTGGTGATGTTGGCTTATTTATTTTTTGTTTTTGTTTATGGTTTTGGCTCAGCCTTTGTCTTTGCCCGAACTGGAAATATCATTTCCAGTATTTTGTTGCACATTTTTTGGTCCTGGCCAATAATACTTTTTAGATAATTAAAATGAAAAAATGTCGGTATTGCGGATTTGAAAATCCTAGAAGTTGACAAAAGGATTATTTTTGAGTTAGAAATGAAGGGGAGAAAGTTTGAACCAAGAGGGAGGTGAGATAGAAAATTAAAAATTCAAAATTAAAAATTAAAAATTTAGTTTTAATAGTTGCGGTTTTGGTTTTTGCCTTTGGAATTTTAACTACTTCGGTTATCAAAACCTTGGCTTTAACCACCAGCCCAAACTACAAGATTGCCCCAGTAAAAGCAACGCCAACTCCGACAGAAACGGTTAAAAAACCAGTGGAATATTTTTTGGCTTATCCAGGGCCAATTTTGCCCGGTCACATTTTGTATCCAATTAAAATGGTTCGAGATCGAATCTGGCTTTGGTTAACGGTTGATCCTCTAAAAAAGGCCGAAGTTTTGTTGTTGTTTGCTGATAAAAGATTGGGGGCGGGAAAAGCGTTAATTGAAGCAGGGAAAGAGGAGCTGGGGGCTTCTACCTTGACCAAGGCAGGAAAATATCTTGAGTCAGCAGTCAAGCAAGAGAAAATTGCCCGGGAAAAAGGCAAAGACACCCAAGCTTTGCTAGAAAGACTTTCCAGGGCAAGTTTAAAACACGAGGAAGTTTTACTTGAGATAAAAGGAAAAGTTGGAGAGACCGCCAAACCAGTGATTGAGAGTTGTTTGGGATATGTTCGTTGGGGACGAGAACAAGTAAAACAGGTTTTGGGAGAATGACCGTGTCGGCCAAGCTCTTAGCGAAGGCTGATATATTTTGATATATTAGTTGGTTGTTGACAGCCTCAAAGAAATTGATGTTATATTAAGCTACTCAGGGCAGGTTTTTTGTTTCTTATTTCCTCAAGTTTAATATGATTAAACGAAAACTAACCATCAAAAAAATTAGAAAACGCGATGGCCGAGTTGTTCCTTTTAACCAAAGAAAAATTACTAATGCTATTTGGAAAGCGGCCGAAGCAGTAGGGGGAAAAGACAGGAAAAGGGCAAAATATCTCTCTGATAAAGTGGTTGAGATTCTTCAGAAGCGTTTTGGTGGCCAGACTATCCCTACGGTTGAAGAAATTCAAGATATTGTTGAGGCGGTTTTAATGAAGCACGGACATTACACAACTGCCAAGGCCTATATTCTTTACCGCGATCTTCATAATAAAATTCGCGACGTCAAATCATTAATTGACTCGGATGAGTTAATGGGAAATTATATTAATGGTTCTGATTGGCGGGTTAGAGAAAACAGCAATATGGCTTACTCTCTTCAAGGATTGAATAATTATGTTGCCTCAGAAATTTCTTCTCGATATTGGCTTAATAAACTTTATCCCAAAGAAGTCCGAGATGCCCATGTCAGGGGCGATTTTCATCTTCACGATCTTCAACTTTTGGCTCCTTATTGTGTTGGTTGGGATTTTCAAGACCTTTTACTTAAAGGATTTACTGGTGTTCCGGGAAAAATTTCCTCAAAACCCGCCAAACATTTCCGAACCGCCCTAGGGCAGTTGGCTAACTTTCTTTATACGATGCAAGGCGAGTCAGCCGGAGCCAATGCTGTCTCAAACTTTGATACCTTGCTTTCCCCCTTTGTTTGGACAGACAAGCTCTCTTATAAAGAAGTTAAACAAGCAATCCAGGAGTTTGTCTTTAATATGAATGTTCATACTAGGGTCGGTTTTCAGGCTCCATTTACGAATCTTACCTTAGACCTTACCATCCCGACGACCTTTGCCAAGGAGGCGGCAATAGTTGGTGGTAAACCCATCAACAAACAATACAAAGATTTTCAAAAAGAAATGAATATGGTAAACCTTGCTTTTGCTGAAGTGATGCTTGAGGGAGATGCCCAGGAAAGGGTTTTTACCTGGCCAATTCCTACTTATAATATCACCCGTGATTTTGAATGGGGCAATGGTTTCCTAAAACCAATTTGGGAAATGACTGCCAAATACGGAATTCCCTATTTTTCCAATTTTGTCAATTCTGATATGAAACCAGAAGATGCCAGAAGTATGTGCTGCCGTTTGCGGCTTGACAATCGGGAATTAAAAAAGCGAGGTGGGGGTTATTTTGGTGCAAATCCTTTAACCGGGAGTATTGGAGTGGTAACTATTAATATGTCAAGAGTTGGTTATTTAGCCAAAGACGAAAAAGACTATTTTAATCGATTGAGTCGTTTAATGAATGTTGCTCGGGACAGTCTTTTGATCAAACGCCAAGTGCTTGAACGCCTGACAGAACAAGGACTTTATCCTTATTCCCGATTTTATCTTTCAGGAATCAAGAATCGTTTTGGAGGCTTCTGGCGAAATCATTTTAACACTATTGGCTTAAACGGCATGAATGAAAGTCTTTTGAATTTTTTGGGTGTTGATATTGGAACCAAAAAAGGGAGAGCATTTGCTTTAAAAGTTTTGGATTTTATGAGAGAAAAATTGGGTGAGTATCAACAAAAATCAAATGAACTTTTTAATCTTGAGGCCACCCCCGCTGAGGGAACAACCTATCGTTTTGCCACCCTGGATAAAAAACTTTATCCCCAAATTGTCGTTGCTAATGAAAAAGATGTTCAGGAAAATGGAGCTGAACCATACTATACAAATTCAACCCAACTGCCTGTTGGTTATACCGATGATATTTTCGAAGCCTTAGAATTGCAAGATGAGCTCCAAACAAAATATACCGGTGGGACTGTTCTTCATGGATATTTGGGAGAGGCTCTTCAAAAAGGAGAAATGGCTAAGCTTTTGGTGAAAAAAATTGCCGAAAATTACCGTTTGCCCTATTATACTTTAACTCCCACTTTTAGTATTTGCCAATCACACGGTTATCTTAAGGGTAAACAAGAGGTTTGTCCTGAGTGTGGTCGAAGTGTTGAAGTTTTTTCTCGGGTAGTAGGCTATCTTCGGCCTGTTCAGCAGTGGAATCCGGGCAAGCAGGCTGAGTTTGAGGATAGAAAGGCTTTTGTTGTTCAATGAAAATAGGAGGACTTCAGAAAGTCAGTTTAATTGACTTTCCTGCCCAAATTACCGCCGTTGTTTTTGTTAAGGGCTGCAATTTTGCCTGTCCCTTTTGTTTTAACCGAGATTTGGTTTTGGGGAATTTGCCGGCAATTTCTCAAAAGACTATTTTAAGTTTTTTTAAAAAAAGAAAGAAAGTATTGGATGGAGTAGTCATCTCTGGTGGAGAGCCCAGCCTTCAATCTGACTTGGAGCAATTTATTAAAAGGGTTAAAAAACTAGGATATCAGATTAAACTTGATACTAATGGTGCCCTGCCGTTGGTTCTTAAGAAACTACTGGATAAAAAATTGCTTAATTATGTGGCTTTGGATGTCAAGGCTCCATTAGATGGGGGTTATGCTGGAGCGATTGGTAAGAAAAGATTCGACCCGACAATAATTGAAAAATCTTTTAAGCTTTTATTAAAATCAAAAGCTTCGTTTGAGTTACGGACGACAATTGTACCAGGGATTCATGATAAAAAAACTTTGGTTAAGATGGCTAAGCAATTAAAAAAGATTGTTGGCAGAAGAAAAATTCCCTGGCTTTGGCAAAACTTTCAGCCAAAAACTTGTCTTAATCCTGAATTTGAAAAGAAAAAACCATATAAAAAGGAAAAGCTAGTAGAGTTTTTGCGGGCAGTAAAAAGATATTATTCTCAAGCAGAGATAAGGGCTTTTTAATTTTTCTTCTTCTTAAATTGATGATATAATAACTTCAATATGGCCCTGCCCTCGAAAGAGACAATTGTTTCCGAGCGGGAAAGATTCCCGGTGGTGGAAAGACCAATAACTCCGGAGGTTCCTCCAGAAGTTGAGCATGTTGAAGCAATCGCTGGGGCGGAAATTTCTTTACCCCAGCCAGTAACCGATGATAGTGGAGGGGTAGTAATGGATAATGTCACCCCCCAGCAAGTAACGATTACTTTACCCTTGACCGAAGAAGAAATGAGTCGAGCTTTACATTTGAAAATTATTTATTCATTACGTTGGTTGGGGGAATGGATGAAGAGATTACTGAAGATTATTGGAGGAAAATTTATTTATAAATTGTCTTAAAATGGAGCCTTTTCAGAATTTAATTTCTACTTTACAATATTGGCTGGTGTTAGGGGTGGTTTTTTTACTGGCAATTGCCGGACTAACAATTCTGGGATACATTTTTATTCTTTGGTGGCGGAATCGAAGCCGAGAAGAAAAATCTTTGGAATATGTTTTGCTCCAAGTGGCCTTGCCGGCTGATAATGAGATAAAAATTGACGCGGCTGAACAAATGTGGGCTTCACTTTATTCTATTAAAAAAGGGGGCTGGTTTAAATTTCTCCGTCCTCAATCTCATTTATCTTTTGAAATTGTCGCTCGCCATGAGGACATTCGTTTTTATGTCTCTGTTCCCCAAAAACTGAAAGATATGATTGAGAAACAAATTAACGGAGCTTATCCGGATGCTGAGATTATTGAGGTGCCGGAATACAATATTTTTTCGGAAAATGGACGGATTGCCTTTACCGAGTTAGAGCTTAAAAAATCAAGTTATTGTCCAATTAAGGCCTACAAAGATTTACCAACCGACCCCTTATCTTTAATAACCACTGCCTTGGCAAAAATGGGACCGGAAGAGGGGGCAGCAGTTCAAATTTTGGTTGGTCCGGCAGATAATAATTGGCGAGGTAAAGGACGAAGCTATATTGCCTCTGTTAAAAAAGCTGAGTCTGACCCAGAAAAGGCAAAATTCAAAGTCGACGCCAAAACTTTAGAGGCGATTGAGAATAAGTGTAGTAAGTCTGGATTCGAAACGATTATCAGGATTGTAGTTTGCTCTCCAAACCAAGAGATGGCTAATTCCCATTTAGCCAATATTCAATCTTCATTTGCCCAGTTTTCCTCGGATTTAAACAATTTTGGAAAAAGAAAAATTTGGGTAAAGGCTGGCTTTATGCTTGATTTTATTTATCGTTATCAACCAATCTTTCGCTTTTGGGGTAACCGGACAATTTTAAATTCTGAAGAACTGGCGACCGTTTTCCATTTTCCCAACAAACAGGTGGAAACTCCCCATCTCTACTGGCTTTATTCCAAGCGGGCTCCAGCCCCAATTCAAATTCCTAAACAAGGGCTTTATTTGGGTAAATCAGCTTATCGTGGAGTTAGCCGACCAGTTTATATTTCCGAAGATGACCGGAGACGTCATATCTATGTTATCGGCAAAACCGGAACTGGCAAAACCGAGCTTTTGCGCGATTTGATTTTACAAGATATTCGAGCCGGCAAAGGAGTTTGTTTAATTGACCCCCATGATTTAGCCGAAG
>CAYIUX010000012.1:0-16917 GCA_964366795.1 uncultured Gammaproteobacteria bacterium
TTCATTAAATATCGGAACTATCGATTTAGAAGGGAAAGGTGAAGAAGACATGAATTTAGACACTTTCAACCTCATGCTCTCGACTTTTAAATTCCTGGGGGAAAAAGAAAGCGCTGGCGAGAAAATTTATTGTGGAGACCCACGACCGGAGGTTTGCACGATGGAGTGTATTACCAATCCACCCTACATTTGTGGTTCGGATGGAAAGTCATATTGTTCAACTTGCCAGGCATGTGCTAATCCTGAAGTTGAGTGGTATGTTATCCAAGACGCTTCTTGTGAATAAAACTTCTTAATCTCCTAAAATTTTTTGGAGTTCTTTTGCTGGTTCATAATTTGGATCTAGTTCTAAAGCTTTCTGAAGATATTCTTTGGCTTTGGTATTTTCGTAGATTTTGTAATGGAGAACGGCTAATTGTAAATAGCCGTCGCGGTAATTTGGTTTCTCGGCAACAATCTTCTCCCAAGCGGAAATTAATTGTTTGATATCTTCAGGGTTCGAATATTGTTTTTTCTGCCAAAGCTCTTTTAACTTTTCATTAGTTTGTTCACCGAGAACAGTTTTTTCAGATTGTAAATTGTAAATTGTAAATTGTAAATTATTTTGCGCCAGCAATAATACCCTCTCTGCCTCTTCGAGCTGGTTATTTTCCAGGAATTTTTCCGCCATTTGAAGATTAGTTTCAAAATCAGCCGGATTGCGGATTAGTCTTTGTTTAAGAAGTTGAAATTCATCTTTGGGTAGGAAAAAAGAAACCAAACTGGCAGTTAAAATAGCCACTACCCCAGCCAGTCCGGCATATTTATAAGCTGCTCTTGCCGCCTGATGTTGACTAAGGTTTCTAATGCGGATAATCCGGTTTTCTAACCAGGGTTTGACTTTGCTTTTAATCTCTTTTTTTATTTGGGCCATTTTTCAACGATTAGTGCTTTGCCGTGTTTTGGCAATTTTTGGTAGATTTCTTCGGTGATAAAAGGCATAAAGGGATGAAGAAGTTTTAAAGAAATTTCCAGGACATAAAGTAAAGTTGGCTGGGCTTCTTCCCGGCGTTTTTTACTCATCTCGAGATATTTATCACAAAGAGTATGCCAGAAGAATTGATAAATTTCCTCTGCCGCCAAATCAAAACGGTAGCGGTTGAGTAAATTTGTTACCCGAATAATAATTTTGTCGGTTTCCTTCAAGATCCAGACATCGTCTTTGTTTTTACTCTCTCGCTCTTTTGCTCTCTCACTCTGTTTGTGCGACAGCACGAACCTCGCCGCATTCCAGATTTTATTAGTAAAATTCCGATAGGCAATAACCTTTTCCTCACCAAGTTTTAAATCATTTCCCGGGGCATTTCCCGCCACCAAAGCCATTCTTAAAGCATCAGCCCCATATTTTTCTATCATATCTAAAGGATCAAAACCAATTCCCGCAGTTTTACTGAATTTCCGACCTTTTTCATCACGGACTAAACCATGCAGATAGACAATTTCAAAGGGAATTTGACCAGTCATTTCCAGACACATCATAATTTCCCGAGCGACCCAGAAAAATAAAATATCATAGCCGGTTTCTCGAATAGTCGTTGGGTAAAAGTAATTAAAGTCTTTGGTTTTTTCAGGCCAGCCAAAAACAGAGATAGGCCAAAGACTAGAGGAAAACCAGGTATCTAAAATATCTTCCTCATCTGGAAGGGGAATTTTATGTCCCCACCAAAGCTGGCGGGAAATACACCAATCTTTGATATTTTCTAGCCAATTAAAATATATTTTTTCAAATCTTTTGGGGATAATTTTGATTTTTCCTGATTTAACCGCTTCAACAGCTGGTTTAGCTAAAGGGGCAATTTTAACAAACCATTGTTTGGAAATTAATGGTTCAGTAATTGTTCCACACCTTTGGCAATGACCGACTGAATGATTGTATCTCTCGATTTTATCGATAAATCCACCCTTTTTAAGGTCATTAACTACCAATTCTTTAGCTTTTTTAATTGATAATCCAGCATATTTACCTGTAAGTTTTGTTAATTTGCCATCAAAACCTATAGCTACTAATTTTGCCAATTTATGCCGTTCTCCAATTTCAAGGTCCAACTCATCATGAGCGGGGGTAACTTTTAAGGCTCCGGTGCCAAACTCGAGATCAACGGCTTTATCCTCAATTACGGGAATTTTTCGATTGGTTAAGGGGAGAGGAACAAGCTTACCGACTAAATGTTTGTATTTTTTATTCTCCGGATGAATAGCCACCGCCACGTCGGCAAACATTGTTTCTGGACGAGTAGTGGCAATTGTTATTGGACCATATTTAATATAATAAAGTTGACTCTTTTCTTCTTGATATTCGTTTTCTAAATCGGAAATTGCTGTTTGGCAGTTTGGACACCAATTAATAATTCGTTCGCCTTGATAAATTAAACCCTTTTTATAAAGATGGTCGAAGGCTTCCTTAACTGCCCTAGAGCGAGCTTCATCTATCGTATACGCTTCTCGAGTCCAATCTAAAGAAAAACCGAGTTTTTTTAGTTGGTTACGAATATATTTTCGTGACTCATCAGCAAACTTTTTGGCTCGGCGTAAAAATTCTTCTCGACCAACTTCTTGTTTATTTTTTCCTTCTTTAGCTAACTGGCGATTGACTAGGTATTCAACCGCAATTGAGGCGTGGTCAAAACCCGGAAGCCATAAAGTTGGCTTGCCAAGCATCCGTTGGTAGCGGGTCATAATATCTTCGATTACATACATTGCATGTCCAGCATGAAGACCGCCAGTAACATTAGGCGGCGGTAGAGTGATTACAAATGGTTTCTTTTTTGGGGCTTGCCCCGAGTCCCGCTTAGCGGGACGAGGGGTAAACCAACCGCCCTCTTCCCAGAAAGAATAGATGCGTATTTCAGTTTTTCTTGGGTTATATGTTTTGTCCATAATTTTTTTCTTTTACCCCGTATACACGCCCTTGCGACGCGTGGACGTAGACCACGGGAGCAAGTAAGTGTTGTGCGGGGTCGACTTTTGCGGCTGGTAAGTTTTATCCATTTGGATTTGATTATACTTAATTTGGCTTTCTTCCTCAAGCAAGATATAATTTGGTCAATGAAAGTAGCTTTAGTGATTGATGACCGGATTTCTCGTCCTGGCGGAATTCAGGAGTATGTGCTGGGACTTTATGATTTTTTGGAAAAACATGGTCACCAGCCCTTGATTTTTACCACTGGTCGTTATTCAAAAAAAACCAAAGAAGGAAGAAAAATAATCGGCATCGGGGTGCCATTTGAATTTTTGGGCAACGATGCCCAAAAAGCAATTCCCTTAATTTTTGGTCAAAAGGAGAAAATTAAAAGAATTTTAAAGAGAGAAAAACCAGACGTCGTCCATATCCAAGGCTTTCCCGGACCTTTATCTTTAGCCTTTCTCCGGTATTCCTCATCAGTTAACGTGATGACCTATCATGTAGTTAATGAATCAGCCCTAACAGAGGTTTTAAGTAAAACTTTTGTTGCTTTATGGAAAAAGATTGATGAGAATCTCCAGGGAAAAATTGCTATTTCCGAGGTTGCCGTTGACAGCGCCAAAAAGTTTATCCCCGGTCCTTACAAAATTATTCCCATTGGAATAGACTTTGATCGGTTCAAACCCACCACTTCCAGAATTAACAAATTTGAAGATGGAAAAACAAATATTTTATTTGTTGGTCGTTTGGATAAAAGAAAGGGGATTGAATATCTGTTGAAAGCCTATCAAATATTAGGCGAGTTACTACCGACGAACATTCGCTTAATTATTGTTGGCGATGGACCGGAAAAACAAAAAGCTAAAGATTACGCCAGAAAAGAAAAGTTAAAAAATGTCGTTTTTACCGGGAGTGTTTCCCGGAAAGATTTGCCCTCTTGGTACGCCACGGCGGATATTTTTTGCTCCCCAGCCACTCATGGAGAATCATTCGGAGTGGTTTTACTTGAGGCAATGGCTGCCGGTTTACCAATTGTGGCTTTTGATAATCCAGGGTATCGAAGCCTTTTAGGAAAACACAGCCAAGGTTTTTTGGTTTTTAATAAAAGCATTTCTGCTTTAGCTCAAGCGCTTTTGATTTTAGCAACAGATAAAGATTTGCGTCGCCGATTGGGAAACCAAAATCGAGCTTTTGTCAAACAGTTTTCTTGGGAGAAAGTAGGGAAAGAGATTTTAAAATTTTATCAGGTTTGTAAAACTAAGCAAAGACCAAAAGCTTTTGTTTCATCCTCCGGTTTATAGACTAACTTTGTTCGGCCATATTCTTTGGGAAAAGATAATTTTTGTCGCCCCTTTTTGTAAAGGAAACCTAAAAGCTTGTTTAAAAACGCTTCAGGAAAAAGTTTTAAAAAACCTCGGGAAAGATAATTTGTTGCCTGCTCGAAAATAAACCTTTTTTGCTTTTCTTGACACATTTTTTCATTAAAAAGGTGAAAAATAAGATGCGAAACATACATCCCCTGGAGATTTTTTTCTATAAAAGAATGAAGTTCTTGGGCAGTGAATTCGGTAAAGTGTGAGGGATAACCACTAAATTTTTTCCCAGGATGGCAACTTCTATTGGGCGTGGTGGTGATAACTACTCCATTGTCTTTCAAGACCCGCCGGCATTCTTGTAAAAAGATTAAAAGACTCTCTGGAGAAATATGTTCAATAAATTCACAAGCAATAATAACATCAAACGAGTTGTTTGGGATCGAATCCATTTTTGTCGCGTCAAGCTGACTAAACCTCAAAAGACCACCGCTAAATACCGCCTGGCCATAGTTAACCAGCCATTTTTGATAATCAGTCGCCAGATATATTTTGGGCTTAAGTTCGGAGGCTAAAAAATAAGCGAAAACACCCGAACCCTCACCAATACCCAAAATTCGGAGTTTAAACAAGTTTGCCCTTTTTAAAACTAGGGATTTGATAATTTCTCTTACGGCTAAATAATTACCGAAGTGGACCGAGGCTAAATAAGGATTATTAACCAAGGTGGCATCTCCACCTTCTCTGTTAAGGATTTCAGGATTAGGAATTATTACACCGCGTTTTACTGCCTTTTTCTCTTTCTGGTTAATTTTTTCAATTAAAAGATTGTACTCTTTTTCAAGCGAATCAGTTAGCTTCAATGGCTGTTTTTGAATCTTAGTTTGTAATTGATTCAATGATAGAAACATTGATTAGTTTTATTTTATACCTAAAAGTATACTTTTCAATTCTTTATAAATCGGTCCGGAGGTGGTGAGAGTGCTTTGGGTTAAAGTTACTTGGTTAGCCACGAACTCAACTTTTTTAACTTGAATTTCTTCAATCAGATGGGATAAATTCTGCTTTCTTTTTATTCGCCCCAAAGTAATATGACTTAAAAATGGTTTCTCGTCAAAATAAATATTAACTTTTTTCAATTCCTTTCTTATCTTTGTGGCTAGAAGATTAAGTTTGTCTAATTCACCCTCAAGACTAACAAAAATAATTCTTGGTCTGGCTGGATTAGGGAAACAACCAATTTTTGAAAGCTTAAGACGAATCAGCGTTATTTGGGAGGCCGTTTCCTTAAGAATTTTGCCGATTGTTTCAATTTTATCTGGGGTAATTGAGCCTAAAAAAGCCAAGGTCAAATGACTGAGTTCTGGTTTCACCCATCTTGCCTGGACCCCAGCTTTTCTTAGCTGGTCTTGAATTTCTCTAATTCCAGTTTTTATTTCTATCGGCAATTCTAGTGAGATGAAAGTACGCATAAGATTACTAATTACTAATAACTAACAACTTCTACATTTACTGTCCTGTTCCGCGTAAAAATATTGCTTGCCAAGGACGGTAGTTAGAATAAAAAGTTCTATTTTGTAAAACTTCTCCTCCTCGTTCAACTTTATAATCAAAAGCAACTTTGGCTCCCCAAGCTTTCCAATCAATTTGTTTAATTTGCCCGGCGGGTAAAGTTGGGTCATCTTGATATAAATCTGGTGGTGGGGGAATTTGGTCCCAGATTCGCGATTTAGAGATGGTAACTACTCGGCCATCACTGGTTCCATATAGTTCAAAAGTTAAAATTTTGTTTTTAACATCAACCTTTGTCTGAATCAAAATATAGGCTGGGGTATCGTTTTTGATTTTTAAATCAGCCGTCGGGTCAAAAACAGTCGCATCAAGACCAACCGGAGAATTCTGTTCATAATAGGAAACGCGGTAGGCATGGGCCTGGCGTTCAATAATTGGCAAGCCCACGTCCAGGGCCGCTCGGAAGAAGGTGGTGGAAACCTGGCAAACCCCACCGCCGTCGCCTAAAATTGTTCGTCCTTCCTTAATAATATAAGCTTCTTTAAACCCAGTTGTTTGGGAAACTTCACCTAAGGCCTTATTAAAAGAAAAAGTTTCTCCGGGTTGGATAAGAATTCCATTTAATTTTGTTGATGCCAGTTGGATATTGTGAATTCTTGAGGAGATTGATCCCCGGAAATAAGAGATTCCCCTACCAATTAGTTGCCGGATTCCTAAAGTATTAACATCAGCAGTTTGAATCGCTGGTGGGGTAACGATTATTGGAAGGGAAAGACTTATTTGGTCTTTTCCATCCTCAAGTTCGGTCAAACTTTGGACAATAATATCAATTGTTTTTTGTTGGTCTAAAGTTTTACCTTCTTTAGCTGGCCTAAATTCAGTTACCCGACCTTCGACAAATTGAAAAGCGGCATTTTCTGGTGGGTGATTAATGGTTGAAGCTAAATTAGCTGACCAGCTAGCAATTTTCTCCTGATCAAAGCCATTGGTAAAAGAAAGAAAGCCAATTAAATCCTCTCCCCCAAGCTCCCATTGATTGGTTTCGTCACCCAGCAAGATTAATTTTTTGTTTGAGAATTTTTCTGCCCGCCCCTGGGTATTTTCGACTTGATTCGGGGTCAGTTTTGGGGAGAGTTGAATTATTGGCAGTTCAATCGGGTCGAGATTGAGAAGTGAGAAGTGAGAAGTGAGAAGTGAGACGAGTAGTCTTTTGTCTAGTTCTTGGCCGTCTTTTCCCGGTTCAACAATAATTTTTTTATCGACTAATTTTATTGTCGGTTCAATTGCCGGAATAAAAATCTCCCCAGAAATGGTGGCAATTTGGGCGTCCAAGAGAGACTGGTCGAGAGAGTATTCCATTCCGAGATTAATTCCCTTGAACCAGGCCTGAATTTTAGTTTGGAAGTTGATTACTGGATTTTTGTCTCTGCCAATTTTAAAAGCCTTTTTGGCAGTTGCCGTGGTGTCATAAGAAAAATTAAGCTCAGCCAAATTAATCTCCCACTGCCGATTATCGTAAGTCAAAACAATTTTATTCGCGTTTAAATTGTAGATTGTAAATTGTAAATTGGAAATTATTTCATTGGTGGCTTTATTTCCCACTGGTTGGTTAATAATGACGACTCCAGGATAAGCTTTGCTCCAATAAGCAAGATGATATCCGGCCAAAATAAGCAAGCTTGTTGCTAGCGCAATTAAAACCACAATGGCGCAAAAGCTACCAATTAGCCACTTAACCATGTGACTATTTAACCATTTTCTTATCTCTTGTATTTTCTTTCTCATCTTTTGTATGATAACATTAAATTATGCCTGAAGAAAATCAAAATTTTTCTTTTCCTCGAGGTTGGGGTGAGAAATCGACACCAACACCTAGTGAGCCCATTGAACCATCCTCAACTGGACCCTTAACGACATTTCATCTTGAGCAAGAATCAAAATTAGGAGGGCTAAAAAAGATTTTGCCTATTGTCTTGGGTCTAATTTTAATAATAGCTCTCGTTTTTTTATTCGTTAAGGTTCTTCTTCCTCGGGCGCAAAAGCCAAAAGAAATTACCCTAACTTATTGGGGATTATGGGAGCCGGAAAATATCATGGGGGGAGTTTTAGCTGATTGGGCAAAAACTCACCCAGATATAAAGATTAATTATTCTCGCCAATCACCAAAAGAATATCGGGAAAGATTGCAATCAGCCCTAGCTCGCGGCGATGGTCCGGATATTTTTCGCTTCCATATTACTTGGGTACCGATGTTGAAAAATGAGCTTGACTCGGTTCCGGCTGAAGTGATGAGCGCTTCTCAACTTGAAACTACTTTTTATCCGGTAGCCAAAGATAATTTACGCTCTGGGGTAAGTTTTTTGGGTATTCCCTTGGAAGTTGATACCTTAGCCTTATTTTATAATCAGGAAATTTTTCAAGCAGCCGGGAAAACTCCCCCAACTTCTTGGGATGAATTAAGAAAATTAGCGATTGAGTTAACGACTCAAGATGGGGCTGGGAGAATTCAGACCGCCGGAGCTGCCTTGGGAACCACTGGCAATATTGACCATTGGCCAGATATTTTGGGTTTAATGATGTTCCAAAATGGAGCTGATTTAACCAGTCCGGCAACCTGTACTCAGCAGGCAGGGGGACAGGTTTGTCTTGGTCAAGATGCCCTAAATTTTTACACCGTTTTCAATAAAACCGACCGAGTTTGGGACGAAACCATGCCGGCTTCAACCCTAGCCTTTGCCACTGGTAAAGTGGCGATGTATTTTGGTTTTTCCTGGGATGTTTTTGAGATTAAAAATATTAATCCCAATTTAGATTTTCGAATTGTGCCGGTGCCCCAACTTCCGGGAACAAATCTTGCTTGGGCAAGTTTTTGGGCTGAAGGAGTAGCCAAGAAAAGTAAGCATTCTAAAGAAGCCTGGGAATTTATGAAATTTTTGTCTTCGAAAGAAATGATGGAGAAATTATATCAGGCGGAATCGCAAACTCGCTTTTTTGGCGAACCCTACTCTCGGGTGGAGATGGCAAGTTTAATTACTGGCGATTCAATGGTTGCTCCCTTTGTTAATCAGGCAGGAAAAGCTAAAACTTGGTATCTTTGCTCCCGGACGTTTGACAATGGTATAAATGATAAAATAATTAAATATTTTGAGGACGCAGTCAATAGTGTTAATTCTGGAAAAACCACCAAAGAGGCCTTAGAGACAACTACTTCAGGAGTGGCCCAAATTCTTTCTCAATACGGACTTTCTACGGCCGTGGTAAGATAGGTTTACAGTGAGCTAGTCGAACTGTGAAAAAAGAAATAATTTCCACCCTTGCTTACGCCGATATTTTTGATTATCCCCTTAGGGAGAACGAAATCTATCGATTTCTTATTTCCAATTTCCAATTTCCAATTTCCAATTTCCAAAAAAAGTTGTCCGCATTATCTGGTGTGATATCTAAAAAAAACGGATTCTATTGTTTAAGAGGAAGAGAAAAAATAATCTCCATTCGGAAAAAACGAGAGGGATGGAGTAAGGGAAAATTGAAAATTGCTAAAAGAGTCGCCGGTTGGTTGAAGCTCATTCCAAGCATTAAAATGGTGGCGGTTACCGGGGCTTTGGCAATGGAGAATTCGAACGAGAATGATGATATTGATTTGTTAATTATTACTTCAAAAAATCGTCTCTGGTTAACCCGGTTTTTAACAGTTATATTGCTAGAGTTAGTTGCCAAGCGTCGCCATCCAACTGATAAAGAGGTCAAAGATAAGATTTGTCTAAACATGTTTTTGGATGAAGGACACTTGGAAGTTCCCAAAAAAGAACAAGACTTATTCTCGTCTCATGAAGTTCGTCAGTTAAAACCAATTTTGGACAAAAATGGAACCCATCAAAAGTTTTTAAAAGCCAACTTATGGTCGAAAAAATATTTACCAAATTGGAAGCCTTAGCTAGATGGCTACAATTAAAATATATGGCTTCTCGACGGACAACCGAGATAGTTGAGCCTGGCCGAATTCGTTTTCATCCCCAAGATTGCCGTAAGTGGATTTTGAAAGAATACAAAGAAAGGTTAAACAGATTGGGAATTAAATAATGGATATTTTGTCCCATGCTCTTTGGGGAGCAACGATTGTTAGAGATAAAGAGCTTTTACCTTTAGTCATAGGGGTGTCTATTTTTCCAGACGTAGGTTCTTTACCTCAGGTTTTTGAGGTTTTAGGCTCTTATTACAAAGACTATCAAAGTGGGATTAGAAGAAATTTTAGAGAGTTGTCGGCTGACTGGAAAAAGATTCAACCAAGCGAGCTTGCCCTCAACTTCTATTATTTTTTCCATAGTTTTATTGTCTGGTTAGGAATTAGTATCCTTCTGTTTTTGGTAGCAAAAGATCTTCTAGTTATCTCTCTTATTTATTTGGTTCATCTTATTATTGATCTTTCTTCTCACAAAGAAGCGAAACCACTTTTTCCCTTTTCTAATTTTCGCTTCAGAGGAGTTTATTTTCTTGATAATAAATGGGTTTTTCTGATTAATATCTTGCTTTTAGTCGTTGTTAACACGACAATTATCTTGCTTTTTTAATTTGATTTTTAGCCTATATTATGTTAATCTCCAATCAGAAAATTTCAGTCTTATCTAATTGATGTTGCATCGATTTTCAGATGAGGCTGTTTAAAATATTTTGTCTGGTTTACCCTGAGTAAACCGAAGGGCACCTTTACATCGCCATATTCATCGCGAGTCACAGCTTGCCGCACCAACAATAGAAAAGGAGAAGAGGTAATGATAATTAAAGTTTGCTTAGGGGTAGGTTTCTTGGTAGTGGCAGCAGTAGTATTAGCAGCGCGGGACTTAATTAAAACAGCTGAAGAGTGGGAAAAAAGACTGGGGTTGTAAGTCCCGGGTTTATAAATAAGTCCATGAAAAGGAGGAAAGGAGATGCTTTTTAAGATTTGGATGTGGATTCAACGGAGAAAGAATGTACTAAGAAGGCTCGCTATTACTCAGGCAGTCTTACTGTGGATACTGATGGTGCTGCCTCTCGTAACCGGAAACCCTCAACATCTCTGGTTGGGCTTCTACTTTGCATGTCTAATATTAGGCGAGATGGCTTTTGTTAGCTATTTGGCCCATCAGGAATGGCCAACGGATAAGCGGTTCTAGATGGCGATGAATAACATGCCACCAGTCGTAGAGACCGCCCATTATGGGTTGGCGCAAGCCACACGACTATAATTAGAGGGTCTCTTTTTCAATTGTCTGGAATGATAAAATAAATAAGAGGTAGCTTATGAGCCTTTGGATTTATTCTTTGACTAGCGTTTTTTTTGTTAGCCTTCTTTCTTTTGTTGGGGTTTTGTTTATTGCCATCAAAGAAGAAAAATTAAAAAAGATTCTTTTGTTTTTAGTCAGCTTTGCTGCTGGCGGGCTTTTGGGAGATTCTTTTATCCATCTTTTGCCCGAAGCCATTAAGGAATCAGGTTTTACTTTAGGGGTTTCTTTAGCTGTTTTAGTTGGTTTATTACTCTTTTTTGTTTTGGAAAAATTTATTTGTTGGCGCCATTGTCATATTCCTACTTCCAAAAGCCACCCCCATCCGGTTGTTTTTATGAATCTGATTGGTGATGGATTTCATAATTTTATTGATGGGGCAGTGATTAGTGCCAGTTTTCTAACTACCATTCCTTTAGGAATAGCAACTACCCTGGCGGTCGTTCTTCACGAAATTCCCCAGGAGATTGGTGATTTTGGGGTTCTTCTTCATGGAGGACTTAGTAAAACCAAAGCCCTGATTTTTAATTTTGCTTCAGCTCTAACGGCAGTCGTAGGAGCAATTTTGGTTTTGATTTTAGGAGAAAGAATTGTTGGAGTTTCTCAACTTCTTATTCCTTTTACCGCCGGCGGCTTTATTTATATTGCCGGCTCGGATTTAATTCCCGAGCTTCATAAAGAAACCAATCTTGCCAAATCATTCCTTCAAATGGTAGGATTAATTTTAGGAATTGGAGTAATGTTAGTTTTACTTTTAGTTTAAGGAAGGGGGTGAAAATTTATGAATTGTCAATCTTGTGGAATGCCGATGGATAAGCCGGAAGATCATGGTGGTGGCAGACCAGACAATCTTTATTGTAAATATTGTACCGATGCTCAAGGAAATCTTTTACCTCGAGAAACAGTTAAGCAAAATATGATTCAGTTTTATACCCAAAAAATGGGGAAGACTCCAGATGAAGCGGCAATTGAAGTAGATAAAATTATGGCCACTATGCCTGCTTGGCAAACTGGAACGATGCCAGTTGGTGAACCGCCAGTTCCACCGACCGTGGAGCCAACGATACCAACCGAACCGACAACCGAACCAGTCGAATCCATAACCGAGGTTTCAAATGAACCGACGGTCGAGACACCAACAGAGCCAGTTCGGCCAGAGGAAGCACCGGTCGAACCAAAAGAGGAAGAGTCAACTACTTGACAAATCTGTTATTAGCCTATAGAATAGCAGTCGTCACTTGAAAGTGATAATTTTTTTGGTATAATTTATTCAATATGGCGAGAACAAAAAAGAAAACAGTTACTCCAAAATTAAAACCGATGGCTGGCTATGCTTTAATTGAGCCAGTTGAATTGGAAAAGAAAACTGCCACGGGGATTGTTCTTCCTGATACTCATGATGAAAAATCGCAAAAAGGAAAAGTGATTGCCATTGGTGGACCGCAAATTATTGATTCTGGGCGAAAAATTGTTCCCGAATTTAAGGTCGGCGATATTGTCATTTATAAAAAATGGGGCGGGGATGAAGTTAAGTTTGGCGTTTCCGGAAAAGAATTAATTTTTGTAAAATTTGAGGATGTGCTCGCGGTAGTCAAATAATATGGCTAAACAACTTTTATCCGCTGAACAAGCCAGAGAAAAATTAAAGAAAGGCGTTGATGCCGTAGCTAAAGCCGTTGGCACCACTTTGGGTCCAAAAGGGAGAAATGTTGCTTTGGATAAAAAATGGGGTGCTCCTTCGGTTGTTCATGATGGGGTTTCCGTTGCCAAAGAAATTGAGCTTGAAGACCCGTTTGAAAACATGGGCGCCCAGCTAGTTAAAGAAGCGGCTGATAAAACTAATGATATTACCGGCGATGGAACAACCACGGCCACGATTTTAGCTCAGGCGATTGTTGATGAGGGAATTAAAAATATCACTGCCGGGGCCAACCCAATGATTTTGAATAAGGGAATTGAAAAAGCCGCCGCCCAGGTAGTGGAATCAATTAAAAAACAAGCCAAACCCGTTCGAGATAATTCGGAAAAAATTACTCAAGTAGCCACCATTTCTGCCCAAAATGCTGAAATTGGAGCCAAAATTGCCGAAGCAATTAAAAAAGTTGGTCCGGATGGAGTAGTCACAGTTGAAGAAGGCAAAGGCTTAGAATTGGTGATTGATTATAAAGAAGGAATGGAATTTGACAAGGGTTATATATCCGCTTACTTTATTACCGATCCGGATACGATGGAGGCAACCATTGAAGACCCCTATATTTTACTCACCGACAAAAAAATTTCTTCCCTTCAAGAATTGCTCCCCTTTTTGGAAAATCTGGTTAAGGCGAGCAAAAACTTAGTCATTATTGCCGATGAGGTCGAAGGCGAAGCTTTAGCCACTTTGGTGGTTAATAAGCTTCGAGGGACGTTTAATGTTTTGGCAATAGAGGCTCCAGGATTTGGCGACCGAAGAAAAGAAATGCTTGGGGACATTGCTATTTTGACCGGCGGGACAGTTATTTCTGAAGATGTTGGCAGAAAACTTGAAGAGGTAACCATTGACGATTTAGGTCAAGCGGAGCGAGTCACTGCCGACAAAGACAACACCATTATTGTTGGTGGTAAAGGTAATAAAGCAGAGATAAACGGAAGAATTAAGCAGATTAAAGCAGAATTGGAAAAAACGACTTCTGAATTTGATAAAGAAAAACTTGAGGAAAGATTGGCAAAATTAGCTGGCGGAGTGGCGGTGATTGAGGTTGGAGCAGCCACAGAAACAGAAATGAAGGAAAAACAAGAGAGAGTCAAAGATGCGGTTTCCGCTACCAAGGCTGCCATTGAAGAGGGAATTGTTCCTGGAGGTGGAGTAGTTTTATTAACTGCAGCTGACCAGATTGAGACTAAAGGATTAACTAGTGACGAACTAACCGGAGCAAAGATTGTTAAAAAAGCTTTAGACTCGCCAACCAGACTTCTGGCAGAGAACGCTGGTGTTGATGGAGAAGTGGTGGTAGCAGAAATCAAGAAAAAAGAAAAAGGAGTTGGTTTTGATGTTTTGAACGGAGAATATGTTGATATGATTAAAGCGGGAATTATTGATCCCGCCAAAGTTACCCGAACCGCTTTACAAAATGCCGTTTCCGTGGCGATGATGATTTTAACTACCGAAGGTTTGATAACTGATCTTCCGGAAAAAGAAGAAAAAACCCCGGGCATGCCACCTGGAGAAATGTAAGATATAAAAACAAACCCGCGCAAGCGGGTTTTTGATTTCCTCCTACCCCCCCCTTGATATAATGAATTCATGATTAAGAACTTCCTAGATTTATGGAAAGAGCATTTTGAATGGAGTAAGGGGGTGTTATTTAAGAAGATAAAACTCCTTGAAACAGCTGATATTTATTTTGGCTATCCTCAAACTGAATGGTTTAATTTTGCTCTTCCTAAAGTTGAAAAACCAACTAAACTTAACCTGGCTGAGATTAAGAAGGTGCTTTTTCCGGTTAACCCACTGACGGCTATTTATCTTTTTGAAAAACACGTCAAAACTGGCTTTCCCAAGTTTTTAACTCGAAATGGGTATAAATTTATGGGAACAGATACCTATATGGTTTTTAATCCAAAGACTCTTAAAGATTTTAAAATCAATATTCCAATAGAGCATATCAGTCTATCTAAGTTTCAAGAGTACGATAAGTTAACTTATAAAGTTTTTAGTGAAACCGGGTATGACGACCCGACATATAACAAAATTTGCCACAAAACTTTAACTGGCGAGATGAAAAGTAAAGCCCCAGGTTTTTCTTCAGAATTTTTTATGATTTATGAAAATGGCAAACCAGTAGCTGGAGCGGGCTTATTTTTAACCAAAGAAATTGGCTATTTCCACAATGATGTTACCCTTAAGGAATATCGGGAAAAAGGCTGTCACACAGCCTTAATTAAAGAACGGATTAAATTTTGTCTAGATAGAGGAATTAAAACTCTTTATTCGATTGTTGAATATAAAAGTCAGTCTTTTAGGAATTACACTAATTGTGGTTTTGAAACTTGGCAGGTTTGTGAGTTATTCACTCTGAAGAATAACTAATCTGCCGGGCGGATTTTTTTAATTTTGTGATATAATTTCCTCAACTGCCCGAAAGGCAGTTTTTAATTTGAAAGGAGGTGAATTATGACAGGTGGGCAAGGACCGGAGGCAAAAGCGGGAATGGAGAAAATGATTCTTTCAGAAGAAGAACTTATACAAAGTGTGAAAGCTGTTGCGGGTGCTTTATCGAGCGGGGTTAAACTCTCCTTTGGTTCTGCTGCAGGGGAAAAAATTGCCCAATCCCTTGATTATAAAGCAGGTACAGGACTAGAAAAACATCTGGAAAATTTTCCAGGGGCTAACAAGGATCTTGTAGGACAGATTTTAAGAGAGATGATCGCGCAACTAAAAGGGAGATCCTGATATTCTCTTTCTTACTTCAGAATCGTTAACGGGTTGAAGGTTCGGTCGTTGTCGTAGACTTCTAAGTGCAAATGGTCGCCAAAAGCCATACCAGTTGAACCAATAGTTCCAATAACGGTCCCTTTGTCAACTTTTTCACTTTCCTTAACGACAATTTTTGAAAGGTGGGCGTATAAAGACTTAAATCCAGAACCATGGTTAATAATAATATGGTTTCCGAAACCGAAACGACCAGAAATAGTTTGTTCAACTACCCCATTCATAACTGGGTAAACGGGCTCACCAGTTTGTCCATCCAAATCAATACCCCGGTGAAACAGTGAATATCCCTGAGAAACAATAAAGGAATCGGTTGGAACTCGAACCGAACTTTCGGTTGTCAGCTGAATAATTTCCGGATTAATGCTGGTAATTTCAGTTTGAGGATTGCCAGTAAAAGCAGAAATTGGCGGAATAAGTATCCCAGTAAATAAAGCGACTAAGGTTAAGTTTAGACCAAAAATTCGCCGAGTTTTTTTATTTTCAAAAATCTGCCGGAAAATCCGGCTTAAAGGTTGACCAGCCCGGCGTTTATCCTTGATTAATTTAACCACGTAAAAAACTAACTCTTCAAATCGAGCCAATTGTTTTTGTCCGAAATTTAAGGTGTAAGTAACCATACAAAAAATCCTCTCAGATAAACAAGAGAGGATCTAGTTTGGATAATACCATACAATTGTGGAAAAGTCAAGTTTTGTTTACCCTAGAACCGAAGGGAGACCTGGGGGGGACTCGAACCCCCGTACGCGGTTTTGCAGACCGCTGCGTCGCCACTCCGCCACCAGGTCTTGAATTTATTTTACATTTTATTGGCTAAAAAAGCAATGAAGAACGAAAAAGGGGGCCTAGCTGTTTTGATTTGTCACCGAAGTGACATCAGCGTCGGCCCCCTACACCTTGGTTTTTTTATTATTTGTTGCATTTCCTGACCTCCCTTGCCACCTTGGCGATGAGGGCTAAAGTAAGAAAGGGTAGCGATACGCCCCCAAACACCTGGATGATCCTACCTAGGAATTTTCTTATTTCTTCCACTATTGCTTCCACCTTTTCTCCCTTCTAATGAGGTAGTTAGTATTCCCCTAGCCAAGAGTAGGAGGACTATGATGAGAATCCCTACTACCCAGGTAGGTGGCGATGGCTCTATTCCCGTGGGCCTCCCGAATTTATCAAAACGGGAGTTGAGATTGTTAGTGACAAACAATACTACCCCGAGGATGAGCACCACCACTAGGGCTAAACCTAAGATTTTTCCTAACATCTTTCCTCCTTAAAGGAAAATTTTGCCAGGATTGGCAATGACCAAGTGCAAGTAAAGCTAAAATCTGCCTTTTGACTGCAAAATGGAATCTTGGGCAGACTGGAGCTTTAAGTATCCCATAGTCTAGCATGCCCCAGCCCAAATGTCAAGTTGGTTGCTCTTAT
>CAYIUX010000013.1:0-16524 GCA_964366795.1 uncultured Gammaproteobacteria bacterium
TCCCCCCAACCGGAATCATCAGGATGTCTACCCCATTGACTTCTTCAAGTTGTTCATCAGTTAGGCGATGCCCCAAATCCCCAAGATGGCTTAACTTGATGCCATCCATATTAATTACATAAATAGTGTTATTCCCCCGCTTTGCCCCCTTCACCGCGTCGTGGAAGCTTGAAACTCCATAAATAAAAACCCCGGAAATCTCATATTCCCCTGGACTGGAAATGATAAATGGATTTGGGCGTTTGGTCGTTCCGGTTACCACGGAAATATTATTGTGATCATAATGTTGATGGGAAACAGTTACGATATCCGCCGAAATTTTGTCCATTTTCAACCCAACTTCAGGAGAATAAGGATCAGTAACTAAAATAGCGTCCTTACCCTTAATTCGAAAACAGGAGTGACCAAAATATTGAATCTCCATTGATATCAGTTTATCATCAAACTCCCTTCTTGACAAGAGTGAAAATTTAGGTTATTATTCCGTTTGAGTGAGAAAAGAAGTTTTAATTGCCATCATTATAGGATTTGGTTTGGGACTGGTAATCACTTTTGGAATTTGGACTGCCAACCGAGCCCTGAAAGGGGCTCCCTCAATCCCTGCCCCGTCCAAAGAAGAGGAAGCGATCACCCCAACCTCTGCCCCTCAAGAATTTTCCTTGATAATTACCTCACCTGAGGACGAGAGTATTAGTGATAAGGAAAAAATTGAGGTTGCCGGAAAAACAGCTCCTGATGTAACAGTGGTTATTCTTTATCAAGAAGGAGAAAAAATTATCCAGGCGGATAGCCAAGGAAGTTTTTCAAGCGAGATTACTTTAGTTGGCGGAGCTAATCAAATTGAGATTACCGCCTATGACCAAGATGGTAATGAAGTTAGCAAAACTATTAATGTAGTTTATTCAACCGCAGAAATATGAAGTTAGGTATCAGGTATCAGGTATCAGGTATCAGGTTAGCAAGCGTTTTGCTTGTACTTTTCCTGGCTACTGGCTACTGGCTACTGGCTACTGACGTCATTGCTCAGTCCCCTACTCCGGAGGCAACTTCTCCGGCTGTTCAACAACTGCGCGAGAAAGTAAAAGAAATAGTTCGTGAGAAAATTGAAGAGGTTAAGATGGGCCAGAAAAGAGCCTTTTTCGGCGAAATTTCCCAAATTTCCAATTCGGTCATTACGATTACCAACCCTCGCGGTGAGCGACAAATTAAGGTCAGCGAAGAAACCAAAATTTTGAGTATTGGAAGAAAAGAAATTAAACTCCAAGATTTGAAAATTGGCAACTTTATTATTGCTATGGGATATCTTGGTAATAATGGTATTTTGGAAGCCAAAAGAGTAGTAGTGGTAGAAAAACCGAAACCGCCAGCTCGAGAAGTTGCTTTTGGTAAGGTAACTGATATTTCAGCCGAAGAAAAAATTTTAACTGTTAAAAATGAGAAAAAGGGAATAACTTATACCGTGGTGGTCACTGATAAAACCATTATCACCAAAAAAGGCGAAACGAAGATTGAGAAAGTTAATTTTTCCGCCATTGAAAAGGGCGATCGAGTTGTGGCTATCGGCACCCCAACCGAAAATGAAACCAAATTGATTACCGCCAAAATCATCCATGTTATCCCTGGCAAAGCAACAGGTCAAGAAGTAACCCCGACACCAAAAGCAAGTCCAACACCAACGCCAAAGTCAACACTCACCCCCACTCCAACCGAGTAAATCCACCACCATATAGTAGTTTATTCCTCTTAAAAATGCTATCATTTAACTATGACTAAGCTTAAATTTCAACCAGTAAAAGGTACACGAGATTTTTATCCGGAACAGATGGCTTTCCGGAATTGGTTGTTTGGAAAAATGCGGGAGGTCTCAAAAAGATTTGGCTACCAGGAATATGAAGGACCAATCTTAGAACCGCTTGAGCTTTATGCGGCTAAATCTGGTGAAGAATTGGTTAAAAAACAAACCTTTGTCTTAACCGACCGCGGCGGCAGAAAACTGGCTTTGCGGCCGGAAATAACTCCGACTTTGGCAAGAATGGTTGCCCAAAAACAAGCAGAACTTCCAAAACCCATTCGTTGGTTTTCCATTGGTCCAAGATTTCGCTATGAAAAACCCCAAAAAGGAAGAACCAGGGAGTTTTATCAATGGGATATTGACCTTTTGGGAGTTGAATCTCCGGAAGCCGATGCTGAAATAATTGCTATTGCCTGCGAATTTTTTAAGTCGGTCGGCCTAAAATCAAGTCAAGTAATAATTAAAGTTAATAATCGGCGTTTGATGGAAGAAAAATTAAGTTTTATTGAAATTCCAAAACAAAAAATTCCTGACGTGTTCCGGGCAATTGATAAAAAAGAGAAAATTGTTGACAAAGAATGGATTGCCTGGCTTAAAGAAATTGGACTCAACAAACTGCAAATCAAAGACCTAAAGGGAATCCTAAAAGACAAAGATTTTGCCGGTGAATCAGAGGAGCTAACAGCAATTTTCAGCACCCTTGCGGATTTAGGAGTCGCCGAATATGTTGAATTTGAACCAACGATTGTGCGCGGGCTTGATTATTATACCGGAACAGTCTTTGAAACCCAGGATCGCGCAGGCAAGTTTAGAGCTATTTTAGGCGGCGGTCGCTATGATAATTTGGTCGAGGTCGTCGGTGGTCCACGAATCCCCGGCGTTGGTTTTGCCGCTGGTGATGCGGTTATCGAGGAAGTTTTGAAAGAATTCAAAAAAATCCCCGCCTTCTCTCTTATCCCAACCAAAGTTTTAGTTACTGTTTTTGATGAAGCTTTTTTCCGGGATTCCCTTTTGCTTGCTGAAAAGTTAAGAGATGGAGGAATTGCGACCGAGAGCTATCTTGAAGTGGTTAAGCTTGACAAACAATTAAAATATGCCAACCAAAAAGGAATACCTTTCGTTCTAATTCTAGGTCCAGAAGAAACTGAAGGCAAAACCGTTACAATCAAAAATATGGAGACTGGGAAACAAGAAACAATTCCTCAAACAAAACTCCTAGACTACTTTAAATAATTAAACTGTCGTGTCAAAAAAACGCCTCACTGCTTATCTTCTTTTAACCTTAACCGCCGCTATTTGGGGGGTGGCCGGACCGGTGATTAAAGCCACCTTATCTTTTATTCCTCCATTTACTTTTCTTTTCTGGCGATTTTTGCTTGCCTCTATCATTTTTTTACCATTTTTTATTTGGCTGGCTAGAAAAGAAAAAGAAACTCTAAAAACCCTTCTACCAATCGTTCCTATTGGCTTTTTGGGAATTCCCCTTTGTTTGGCATTTGTCTTTCTTGGATTTGAGCGAACGACTGCTTTGGATGGGACAGTTCTTGCTGCCCTGGCGCCAATTTTTATTGTTTTGGCAGGGGTTTTCTTTTTAAAAGAAAAAGTAACTAAACTTGAGGCTTTAGGATTAACGGTGGCAATTGCCGGCAGCGTAGTCATGGTTTCGCAACCACTTTTAGAAGGTGGGGGTTTTGCCCGCAATAATCTTTTAGGAAATATTTTTATAATTTTATCTGACATCGTTTGGGCAGGATATGTTGTTGCCTCCAAAAAAGAATTTAAAAAACACTCGCCATTTATAATTACCTCTGTCTCGTTTTTCACCGGTCTTGTAGTTATTTTTCCTTTTGCTTTGCTAGAAAAAGGTCCCCAAATTTTCAATTTTCAATTCTCAATTCTCAATTCTGGTGCCCTTTGGGGGCTTTTATATATGGTTATTCTCTCCTCGGTGGTAGCTTATTTTGCTTTTGAATTAGGCCTAAAATTAATCGAGGCTTCAGAAGCAACTCTTTTCGCCTATCTTCAGCCGATTTTTGCCGCTCCGATAGCGGTTTTTTGGCTTGGAGAAAAAATCACCCCTCCGTTTTTAATGGGAGCAGCGATTATTGCCCTTGGGGTTTTCCTAACCGGGTACCGTCCCAGTAGTTTAAATAATTAAAGTGGCTGTTTCTCCGCTTCGGCGTAGAATCCATGATATTTTGATGGCAACAAATCGCGAATTTCAAGCATTAAATTAGTAGTTAGCGCTTTAAGTTGTTTTCTGGTAACCTTTCCGGGGTCCACTTCGAAATGCTGGGCAAAGGGTTTTCCGATTCTGACGTGAACTTCAGGCGGTTTGAATCCAGTCAAATCTTTAAGTTTTAAGCCATTTTCTTCTATTAAAGGCAGGAGCTCTTCTGTACCCCAGACTGCCGTCGGGATAATTGGAGCACCAGTTTTAAAAGCAACAAATATCGTTCCATGTTTTGCCTCCTTTAATTTCCCAAACTCCTTTCCCCTACCCCTTGTTCCTTCGGGCGCCATCCCTAAAATCCTCTCCTTCCCAAGCAAGTCAGCAGCGGTCTGAAGAGCTCGACGATCTAACTCCCCTCTTCTTACTGGAAAGAAACCTAAAAGACGAAAAATTGGGCCAAGAAGTTTATGATCAAAACTCTCTTGTTTACTCATCCAATGAATCCATTTGGGAAAAACATCAAGAAGAAACAATGCTTCTGCCCAGCCTAAATGATTCACAGCAATAATGTAAGAAGAAGTTTTTATGTCCTTAGGAATGTTTTCTTTCCCCTTAATGTCAATCTTTCTGGTGACAGCCCGAAGGAAAGTTCTATTTATTCGCTTTGCCATCGCCTCCCATTCTGGGGAAACCTCAGGCGAATATCCAGCTGGAAAAGGCTTTAATCGTTCAGGCATTTGTTTCTCTTATTTTAATCCTTTATTGAAAGCAAGTTCAAATGATGATAAAATTAGGCCATGAAAGTAAATATTCATCCAAAATGGTATCCTGAGGCAAAAATTATTTGTGCCTGTGGTAATACTTTTACCGCTGGTTCAACCAAGCCGGAAATTCGGGTGGAAATTTGTTATGCCTGTCATCCATTTTTTACTGGCAAGGCAAAGTTTATTGATGCTCAAGGTCGGGTGGAAAAATTCCAAGCAAGACAAAAAGCAGTGGCCGCCAAGCCCTACATAAAAAAGAAAAAACAAGTGGAAGAAGAGAAAGAACAACCAAGAACGCTTAAAGAAATGCTTCATAAAAAATAACCTTCATGAATAACGACACCGCTATTATTGAAATTCGGGCTGCGGCTGGAGGCGATGAAGCCAAGATTTGGGCTGATGATTTATTGCGGATGTATTGTCGTTTTGCCGAAAAACAAGGCTGGAAAACAGATAATTTAGACAGGGGTGTTTTAAGAATCAGAGGTGCTGGTGCTTATGAACAATTGAAATTTGAGTCTGGTGTTCATCGAGTTCAAAGAATTCCCAAAACCGAAAGATATGGTCGGATTCACACTTCGACAGCAACAGTGGTCGTTTTACCGAAAATTCCTGAAAGTGAAATAAAAATAAACCCCAATGATCTGGGATGGCAATTTTATCGCGCTTCTTCCCGAGGAGGTCAAAATGTCCAAAAGGTTTCTTCAGCCGTCCGCCTAACTCACAAACCAACCGGAATTGTCGTCACCTGTGAACAAGAAAGATTTCAGGAACAAAACCGGGTGTTAGCCCTGGAGCTACTCCGAGCAAGATTGTGGGAAAAGGAGGAACTTAACAAAGAGACAACCATTGCTGGCTACCGGTCAGCCATTGGCCGAGGAATGCGGGCAGAAAAAATCAGAACTTATAATTACCCACAAAATCGGGTTACCGACCATCGTCTCAAAAAATCGTTTCATAATTTGGAAGAAATTTTGGATGGAAAATTGGAGAAAATTCACCAGATAGCATAGCTCCTGAAAAAGCCGCTTAAAGACCTATTTTTAGCAATCAATCATCAAACAGACCCCAGGAACTATCATCATCCTCCCGGTCATAAAAATCATCCGGATAAGGATCGCTAAAACCGTTAAAAGCAGATTCTATCTCAGGCGGTTGGGAAGCTTTCCTTCTTCGCAACTCATCGTTTTGTTGCCTCTCCTCTGGGGTTAACTCACCCTGTTCTTGTCTTTCAATATTTTTTCCTGGCATCTTTTCTCACCTCCTTTTTCAAAAATCGCTGCCGTTAAGGCAGCATGAGGGTAAGATAATTTATTTAAACCCAAAAGTCAAGCGGATTTTAACCTTGGGTCTCGGTTAGAGTTGTTTTAACTTTTATTTCTTCTCCATTTCGCCAAATTGTCAGCTCAACCGAATCCCCTACTTTTTTTGAGGAAATTATTTTTGCCAAACCACCCTCGGCTTCAGAAATCCGCTTGCCATCCATATAAGTTAAGATATCACCAGTTTTAATTCCGGCTTTTTCCGCTGGGGACCCAGAAACAATCTCAACCACATAAGCTCCCTCCGGCACTTCATTTAAAATGGCTGCTTCTTTAGAAATCATCTGGTAGCGAACACCCAGGAAAGGCCTTGAAAACTGACCAGTCTTGTTAAAATTTTCAATTGAATCTTTGACGATATTTATTGGCAAAGCAAAACCGATATTTTGTCCTTCCAAAGAAACAGCCACGCTTATTCCAATTACCTGTCCAGCCGAATTTAAAAGTGGTCCGCCGGAGTTTCCCATATTGATGGCGGCATCGGTTTGAATAACATTGTCAAGTTGCTCAACATAACCCTCAAGGGGTGAACCGGCAGTAATTGAACGACCGATACCAGAAATTACTCCAGTTGTCACCGTGTGGCGAAATTCTCCTAAAGCTGTCCCAATGGCAATCACAAACTGCCCAACTTTTAAATTTGCAGAATCGCCCAGCTCAACCGGCTTAAGGGCTTGTCCCGAGCTTGTCGAGGGATCAATTTTTAAGATAGCGATATCATTGGCCGGGTCTCGATAAATTTTTTGAACCTCATAAGTCTTATCGTCTTTGGTTATAATTCGATATTTAACCGAAGTATCTGAAACTACGTGCTTGTTAGTAACAATTAATCCATCGGAGCTGATAATAAATCCAGTGGCAATATCCTGGGCGACATTTTCCTGTCTTTGCTGGGGAATATTAATCCCAAAAGGACCGAATTCGATCTGAAAAGGCAGGGCTGATTGTTCTTTGGTGACATTAATCGTCACTACCGAAGGAGAAACCCTTTCCGCCACCTCGATCACCACTGATTCTTCGGTTAAAATTCGCTGACGAGTGATAATTGACGGAAGCTCAACTCCGGCGCGAGGAAAAAACTTATCCAAAATCCGGTAACCAAATAACCGATCAGAAATCGCCCCACCCAAAATCGACCCGACAATTACCAAAAAAACCGCCAAACTGATGGCAATTTTTTTAATCGGTAAGGGTTTTAATCGCTTGAGAAAGTTGCTCATCTTCTTCAGTATTGGGATCATCTTTTATTTGATTGTCGGGAATAACTCCAGTTTTGTCAACTGACTTTCCCGAGGGTAAAAGCCATCGGGCGGTGGTGATATGTAAACCAGAACCGCCAAGTAAATCTTGGGCTTCCTGAATTGTTCCCTTACCAAAAGTGGTCTCCCCAATAATTTTTGCCCTCTTGTATTCTTGCAAAGCCCCGGCAACAATTTCTGAGGCTGAGGCGGTTCCTTTATTAACCAAAACCACTAAAGTTTGGGTGGTTAACTTTCCTGGTCGATTAACGGAAAAAGTTTCTTTTCGACCATCAGAATGTTCTTGTTGAACCACCAGCCCTGAGGATAAAAATTCTGAGCCGATAAAAACCGAGCCTGAAAGATAACCTCCTGGATTGTTACGCAAATCCAAAATAACCCCCTTCACCGGCGGTTCCTGACTTATAATTAAAGCAACGGCTTGATCCCATTCCTCACTTGTTCTGTCCCCAAATTTCATCAATTTTAAATGAGCAATTCCGTCGACAAACTTAACTTCAACAGAGGGAACAACAATTGTCTCTCGCATAATCTCTACTTCATACGGTTGGGTTTCTCCCTCATGCTGTAAAGTTAATTTAACCTTTGTCCCTTTAGGTCCGCGAATCAAACCAACTACCTCAATGATGTTCATCCCGGCTGTTTCTTTATCAATTTTTTTGTTTTCGTCTTTAACACGCAAAATTAAATCACCAGCCTTAATACCTACTTTTTCTGCCGGAGTTCCAGAAAGAGGAGCGATAACAACAATTTTGGAATCCTTATAGTCCAGCTGAATACCTACACCCTCAAAGGCTCCAGACAAATCTTCTTTTGACAGTTTTTGTTCTTGAGGTGGTAAAAAGACTGTATATGGGTCCTCAAGCGAAGAAACCATCCCGGAAATTGCCCCATAAACCATTTTTGCCGGATCAATTTTTGATTTGTCCAAAAAAGACTGCTCAACTCTGTCCCAAACATCCCAAAATAAAGAAAAATTAACATCCTGTTTCTCAAGGGGTTGGCGTCTCTCGATAACAACATGGGGGGCTTGGTTAAAATCAATTCCAACTTGGTGTTCGCCAAACCAGAAGCCTATTCCTCCTGCCAGCAAGACAACGGCTAAAACTAAAACAATAAATCTTATTTGGCGCAGTTTAAGTTTAATTTTCATCAAACTTTGGTTACAAAGGGAAGTAGGGCTAAATATCTGGCTCTTTTTATCTCCCGAGCCAGTCGGCGTTGATGTTTGGCGCATATTCCGGTTCTGGTTCGACCAATAATTTTTCCCCGATCAGATACATAATTTTTTAATGCTTCCACTTCCTTATAATCCGGGTTTTTGCCAGATTGACAAAATTGACATCTTAATCCCCGAATGGGGCGTTGTTTTCTTCTCAACATAAGTTTCTTAGTTAAAATGGTATATCTTCGGCTTTAACCTCTTGGGATTTTTCTTCCTCGACTTTTTCCTCTTTTGGCTTCTTTTTGCCGACTCCTTTTTTGGGAGTAGCTTTTGGTTCTTCTACCGCCATCTCCACTGCCGCTTCTTCGGGAACTACCGTTGGTTCTTTGGGAGCCACCTCCCCAACCGTTTCTTCTCCTGGAGCGCGTTTGGAATCCAAAATTATCATATCCGAGATAACAATTTCCGTCGTTTGTCTCGGAGTTCCGTCTTGGGCAGTCCATTGCCTGGTTTGGAGTCTGCCCTCCATAAAAACTTTTCTCCCCTTAAATAAAAGTTGGGAGCAAAGTTCGGCCAGTTTATTCCAGGCAACTAGCCGGTGAAATTCTGTCTCCTCTCGCTTTTCCCCGGACTCAGTTACCCAAGTTCGGTTAGTGGCTAAACCCAAGGTGCAGACAGCTGTTCCTTGTGGGGTATAGCGCAACTCCGGGTCGCGAGTTAAATTGCCAATTAACTGAACTTTATTTAGTGACCTGGCTGACATTTTCACCTCCTTTGCCCCGCGTAGTTTTAACGAAGTGGGGCTCTTCCTTTCTAACTAATAAAAATCTTAAAATCCCCTCTTCTAATTTTAATTTTCTTTCAATCTCCTTCGGCTGGTCTTCTGGCAAATTTATTTCCAATAACACAAAATACCCCACTTGTTTTTTGGCAATGGGGTAAGCTAAATCTTTCCTCCCCCACTCATTAGTTTTAGTTACCTTCCCTTTTGGCTCTTCAACAATCTTTTTGATTTTGGTAAGTAATGTTTTGGTATCTTCCGAACCCAAATCCGGAGAAATCACCAAAGTCAATTCGTAATCTCGCATGTCATTTACTGAATTTGAATTCTACCACATCTTTATCTTGGATTAAATACTCTCTTCCCTCAAGTCTTATTTTACCTAAACTTTTTGCCTGAGTCCAGCCCCTACTTTTTAGTAAATCATCAATATTTATCACTTCCGCCTTTATAAATCCCTTAGCCATATCAGTATGAACTTTTTCTGCCGCCTCAAGCGCGTTTGAACCTTTTTTTATACTCCAGGCGGTTGTTTCTTTTCCGCCTTTTATGGTATAAAAAGTTATTAATCCTAACAACTCATAGGCTTTTTTGATTAAGTCATCCACACCCTCACCCGTTTTCGCATTAATTATTAATGCTCTCTCAACTCGTGAACTCTTTAACTCGTTAACTGATGAGCTGTTAATAACATAAAGCGTTGGTTTTTTGATTCCTCCCAATTCCAACTCTAAATCGACAATTTCTTTGTCCCTTTGGGGATCAATCGAACCGTAATAATGAGAAACAGAAGGTTCTTCAAAACCACGAATAATATGAATAATGGCATCAACCTCGCGAATTTTCGCTAAAAACTGATTGCCCAATCCTTCTCCTTTATGGGCGTCTTTAACCAAACCAGCAATATCAATAAACTCAACTATCGCCGGGACTACCTTTTCTGGATTGATTAAGTCGACTAGTCGAATCAAGTCATCATCTGGCACTTCTACTATCCCCACATTCGGCTCAATGGTCGTAAAAGGATAAGCCGCCACGTTCGCAATCTGCCTTTTTAAAAGCGCATTAAAAAGCGTCGATTTCCCCGAATTAGGTAGACCAACTATCCCGACTGATAAAGACACTTGACAAAGCTCCTTTCTTATGGTATAAATATAATTGTAATCTTCACCCCGCAAGGGGTGTTTTTTTATTCTTATCTAATCTGACTTCTTCTAATTCTTCAAAAAAGATATGACTTAATCTATAAAACTCCCATGGGGCATTAAATCTAAAACAAACGATCAGAAAATTTTTTCTTTTCTCGCGTAGTTTATCCGACAACGAAGCGAAATCACTATCCCCACTAACCAAAATTATTAAATTAATCTTCTTGAGGTAAGTCGCTATATCAAAGCCAATTTCCGCATCAAAATCGCATTTATAGAGAAATTTTGTCTTTCTTTTATCTATATAAATCTTTTTTAAACTTCTAATGACAATTTCAAAACCGATTCTTTTTAAAATTTGGCCGTACCGCTGATGGTTTTCTCTAATCTTTTTCGGAATTTTCTCATTTTTCGAATAAACCCCACGATAATACCTAATAAATTGAACTTTAAAATTCTCTTCTAAAAACTTTTTAAACTTTCTCCAATCAATAAACCATCCTACTCTTCTCTGGGAATGAAACATATTGGCATCATCAATAAAAATTCCAGCCCGCTTGTTTTTATATTTTCGAAGAATTCTTTCCGCTTTCTTATTCACTATTCAAATTTTACCACAATCTCAAAAGCAGTTCGACAGGCTCACTGTAGGGTAACTTTGCGTTCCCACTATCCCGACTGAAAGAAGCATGATGGTTCAATTCTATCACAATCCCCTATTTTTCTTTATTTTAGTTCTAGGATTAATCTTTCGATCCCCTTAATAAGCGATGGAGCTCTATCTAAGTATTCTCGGGTAGTAATTTCTTCTTGAAGAGCACCTTCATACTCCCAATCTCCATCCTCGTCGGACTCCCCGAGAACTCTAAAATGGTAAAGTTTCCTATCAGTCATTAAAATCGCGTGGGTTGCTCCGTAAGCCACGTCTGTTTGTCTCTTATCTAAAATTCCTCCATCTACAAGAATCTTTTTCTTAACATCCGAATCAATATGGACACCTGGAAATACCTTTTTGGCTCGGATATAAGAAGCGATTAAAGTTTTTTCTCTACTTGGGGGTAAAGTCGGTCAATTTCTTTCTGAATAATTATCGTGTGCATAATAGCGGTAATTACTTGGCAATAGGTTTTAACTTCATCATGCGTTAGATACGGATTAGACCTTTTCTGGCGATCCTTCAACCACTTATCGGCAATCTGATAACCGCCAATAAAGTAGCTCCAAACTTGTTTAGAGGCAGGGGCAAAATATTGACTGGAGTTAATCCAAACTTTATCTTTTTCCCACTCCCGCTTCTCAATTTTGTTATCACCCGTCCCGACTAGCCTTACGGGTGAGTCATCCAGTTCATCCGACTTTAATAAGTGAAAGTCTGCCAATCGTTTCCCTAACCCGCTGAATTTGAAAAACAATTCTGGGTCTTTCGTAAAAGGAATTCGAGGAAAACCAGTCTTAAGAAAATCTAAGTATTTCTCCCTGTAAATATTAGAGTAAAGAATTGCGTAGATATAATAAAAGATATCCCCAGGGGGAGTTCCAGGACCTAAAGAGGGATTATTCTTTTCAAACCAGTCCCAAAATTCGGTAGAAAGATTGCATGAGGGAATAGGAGTCTTAAATAATTCAGCTTGATTATTGTCCATCTGTGGGGCAAAAAGAGGAAAGACGTAGCTTGCTTCGGAAGTGGTGTTGGACAACAAAACCCTATCAGTTGGCCTATCTGTTACTAAAACATGGGTAAATTTATGGTCTGCCTTAAGCTGTCTGGTAGTGTTGACTGCCAAATTATCCCTAGCCATGCTATCCATAAGGGGCTTTCTCGTCCTGCTCACTAAAGAATTATCAAAAAATAATAAGCGGGTATCGAAAGGACGATAGGCATAAGGAATTATTCTCTCAGAAATATCTATCTGCTTAAGTCTTTTTCTGGCTTCTGATATATCTAGGTCACTTTTAACCGATAACTTGAAGGCTTCTCGAATAAAGTTGTCGTCGCCGTCCAAATTCGTAAAAGACAAAATACGACCAAACAAAGTTTCTTTCTTAAAATCTACGACTAAATCATCTCTTTTTGTTTCTACTCCACTCACAAATTGCTCAAAAATATCGTCTAACCCCAACCAGGATTGATATTTCTCTTTTAGCGAGTAATCCTTAGGGACTAGATAATATTCGTTTGATTGCGGTTTAATTTGAATCAAATCACCATCAACAACTAAGTGATTATTCAGGTATTGATATTTCTCTTCCCTAAGACCCCAAACATCTTTGTAAAAAACTTTTGTTTCTCGGTTCTTGCCAGTTTTAACAAAAATTACTATGGCTACTCCTTGCTGGATATCAAATACGTTTTCGTCTTTCCCGCCCTCGGGTGTCTTTTCGTGAATCCTTGAGTTGCCATGAAGGTTTAGGATGTAAACCTCGCCAAAGCTATCAAGAAGCTGTTTTCTCATCGAACGATGAATTATGCCGTCAAGGTATGAGTTGTTGGTTATAAAGCCAATTATGCCTTTACCATATTGGTCAATTTTCCAGTGAGCAAAACGGATAAAACGAACGTAATCATCCTGTAAAACGCCCTTTTTCTTTTCCTTCTCAACCCCCAAACCTTTTAAATAGTCTCGGAGTTTTTCCTTAATCCACTCTGGCAACTGACCTTCTTCTTTCCTTTCTGAAGTGTAAGGAGGATTTCCTAAAATAACCAAAATATCCTTTTGCTTTACCTTTAAAGCCTCTTCTGCCTCTTTTGCAAGGTCTGCCACAAAAGGTAGACCACTTTGGCGAATCTTACTGAAATCTAAAGAATTCGTTAGGTATAAAGGGAATCTTTCTTGCAACGGAATCCCCAGTTCTTCAAATAATAAGCTCATCCTTAGATGACCAATAATATAAGCGGCCATCTGAATTTCAAAGGCAAAAAAGTGGTTTAGGAAGTGTTCTTTTAAGGAAGATATACTGTCGCTATATTTACGTTGTTCTTCTACTGCCTTTTTAATCGCTTCGGCGGGAAACGTTAAAGTTCCTGCGGCGGGGTCAAGAAGCGTTACGGCACTACCTGCTAATCCGTCTTTTATTCCAAACTTTTCTTTTAGGAGTTTATTTACTGAACGGACAATATAACTAACAACAGGCAAGGGGGTGTAATAAACGCCCAAACTTTTCCTTTTGGCTGGGTCGTATTCGGCCAGGAAAGTTTCATAAAAGTGAATCAAAGGGTCAGAGTTTCCACTTTTGCCCTTAAGCTGGCTTTTTATTTCCTCTATGTCCGAGTGGGCCAAAATAGTGGCAATATCATCAACATAGCTTTCTAGTGATTCAGGAATCGCATCTCCAGAAATAAGGTTAAACGTATCCCTGAGAATCTTAATTGACTTTGGAATATATTCTCCTGCCTTCTTGCGGTCAAAATCTTTTCCTGGATAGTTTAGGCGCGCCGTAAATAGTCCATATGCCAAAGTTTGGGCATATATGTCCGCAAAACTTTCTTGAGTTAAGTCTCTCATCAGATATTCTTTAAAGGCGTTATAAATCCTGTCTATTTCGGTAATTTTTTCGTTCTTTAATTCCTCAACGATAGTTTGAGTCAAAAGATGTGCCCTACGAGCTAATTCCTTGGCAAGCGTTTTTGGAGTTCTGCTTTCAGGGATATAATAGGCAAAAAATAAATCAAGAAGCTCAATAAGCTGGGTCTCGTTCTGAACAGGAGAAACAGTTTTAAGTTCAGTGATTATCCTTGGGAAGCCAATTCTAACTTTCTTAATAATTTTTCCTTCTCGAAATAACCAAAAATCAAAAAAGTTAGTCAGAATAATATTTGGCAGTTTCTCCAAGTATCTTTTTATCTGTTCTTGGTCACGATGAGGAAGATTGGCCAAATCATCATATTTTGGTTCTTTAGCCTCGATATAACCAATTAACTCCTTGCCTTTTCTAACCGTAAAATCAGGTATCCCAACTACTCGGCGTTTCGGTTGAACAGTAATCGATGGGTCAAAACCTTTTTGAGTAAGAAATTCCAAAAGAAAGTTTTTTAAATCAGGGTAAAAACTTGGTTCAGTGGCATCTCCAGCTTTGGCAGTTTTCAATATGTCATCTAAATATTTTTGAACCATACAGGGTTATTATATCCCATCTCTGGTCAAAAAACGAAACTTTTGCTTACCTATAGAACTGGTCTATACCGAACCTACGTCGGCCATATCGAAAATGCCCGTTATTCTCCAAGTGCCTATGTAGTTTATAAAATTGCTAAAGCCCTAAAAATCAATTCCTCAGAGCTGCTTAACTTTAGGTAGCCGAAGACTGTCGGTTTTTCTCTTTGCAAAAAAGCGATTTACTTTCTTTCGAGGGGAAGAGATTTTATCCGCCCACCTGCTTCGATAAGCTTCCTTGCCTCAGCTTTAGATAGCTCCCCATCCCTCACAGCTTTTGTAATTTTATACAATTCTACTGCTGACAAGATTGAAATCCCTTGGTCTAAAGCGGCTTCAACAACCTCTTCGTTTTCTCCAGTATAAATATCTGGCCGCGAAAACGGATGAGACTTCCTATCGTGATTGATAATTAGTATACCCTTGGGTTCTCCTTTTTGGGATAACTGTCGTGGAACACCTTTACGCTTCAGGATCGTGGCAACACGACCCAAGAGACCGCTATATTCTGTAACTTTGGGATTTTTTGCTTCAGTCCCTGTCACTTCTCCTAAAGCAAAGTAATTTCCATCCACAATCCAAAAATCCTCTTTCTTGATTGTTTTTTGAAGTTCTTTATCCACGTCTATAACTTCAAACCCAAGAAATTCCAAGACTCTTTTAACGTTCACCGATAATTTTTCATCGCCTTGAAAATTATGGTCATCTGCTTTTAATATTTGAGTCAGAAACCCATGCTCTTTCTTTTTTGCTTCTATCTCTTTCTCTTTACTTTCTATCCATGTCTTTGCTTCTTTGATTTTCTCTGAGATTTGATTTTGAATCTTTAATACTTCGGCGGGAATAAAGTATTCCTCCTCTTCCCAATCCTGTCTTGCAAGTCCAGGAAACAAATCAGACCTAACTGTTTTTAACAATTTTAAAACCTCATCAACTACCGACAAAGTATTGTCAAAAAAAGGCACAAGTAACAAGGTTGGCTTAAGCTCTTTTTCTAGGCTATCACCAGGCCTATAAAAAAATTCTTGTCTATACGCAGCTACCGCTTCTCCCATGTTATTTGCCCGTAACTTGTCTAGCGGGTGGGCTACTGAAATATATTTTTTTACTGGCAATCTGAACGCAAATTTGTCAAATAAAAAGTCAAAATCTGAGTCATAGTGGTTTGCTCTGTTAAATATTTTATCCCTAGGGTCTGCGTTACTTGTGTTAACCCAGCTTAATCCAAAATTCTGCAAAGACCCACTATTTTCACCCAAAAATCCAAGATAAAAGCCTCTAGGAATACAGTTTTCTAATCTCATACTATCTTCCCAGCCAGCAAACTTACGAGGAAACTCTGAATTGACACCCAGAGAGGATTCTCTGTCAATTTTCGCAATTACGATGTCGTAGTCGTGTGAGGGACTTGGGAAAAAGTGTCCTGGTCCCGCTGTATCGACAAAACCCAATTCGGCATCAACCTCCTCTAAATTTTTTAGAGATTTTATTTCTTTCTTAGAAAAATTTATAAAAAGTGTCTTTGGTTTGCTTCCCATATCAATCCTCTTAAAAATAATTTGGTACTTGGTGAGTTAAAATCCTGCCAAATTCATCTCTTTTAGTAATAATTCTCCCCTTCTTAGCTTTGGGAATCCTGGCGATAATCTCAAAAGGTAGTCCTTCGATTAACTCAGGACTTCGCTTTGCGTTCCCACTATCCCGACTGATAGAGTCATATATCTATTATATCTCAAATAAGTCTTATTGGGTGGGTTGACCAAGTTCTCTCAATTGCGGATTTAGTTGGATGTTTTGGGCGGTGACGCTGCCGTCGGAATTTTCGGTGCCAAAGACTGCCACCTTTTCTCCAACTTTTAGATCTTCTTTACACTTAACCTGAGAAAAAGCTGAGATTTTAATTTTAAGGAAGAACGTATGAGCCGGAGGTTGTTAGCTGTTTAAACATTTGTTTGATATCATTAAAAAC
>CAYIUX010000014.1:0-15268 GCA_964366795.1 uncultured Gammaproteobacteria bacterium
TGGTTGGGGGGGATTATTACCAACTGGGATCAGATTAAAAAAAGTATCAATAAGCTGAAGGAAATGAAAGAAAAACGCCAGAAAGGAGAGTATAAGAAATACACTAAAAAAGAACAACTTTTACTTGACCGGGAGATTAATTATTTGGAAAAATTTTTTGGTGGATTGGTTGATTTGGAAAAACTGCCGGAAGCCCTTTTTGTGGTTGATATAAAAAAAGAGATGGCCGCAGTTCGCGAAGCCAGGAATAAAGAAATTCCGATAATTGCCACTGTTGATTCAAATTGTGACCCAAGTTTGGTAGACTATGTTATACCGGCGAATGATGATGCCGCTGGGTCGATAAAACTGATTGTTGAGGTGATTGGTAAGGCAGTCGAGGAGGGAAGAAAAGCCTTTGAAAAAAGAGCAAGGAATAAGGGCGCTGAGGTCGCGCCAAAAGAATATGACTAAAATTACTCTTGACCAAATTAAAAAATTACGGGCTAAAACCAAAGCCGGGGTAATGGATTGCCGACAGGCCCTTCGCCAGGCTCAGGGTAAACTTGATCTGGCGGAAAAGATTTTAAGACAGTGGGGAGTGAAATCAGCCGGAAAAAGGGCTGACCGGCAAACTGCTTGTGGAGTGGTGGAAGCTTATAGTCATACCGATGGACGAATTGTGGCGGTGGTGGAATTGTGTTGCGAAACAGATTTTGTTGCTCGAAACGATGAATTTAAAAAACTTGCCCACGAGTTAGCAATGCAGGTGGCAGCGATGAAGCCAAAAAATATCAGCCAGCTTTTAAAACAGCCTTGGATTCGGGATGAAAAAAGAACAGTTGATTCTTTAGTTAAAGAAGCGATTGGTAAAATTGGAGAAAATATTGTTGTTCGAAAAATTACCAGGTTTGAGCTTGGGGAGGAATAAATGGAGGAGATCCGTCAAAAAATGACCAAAGCCCTGGAGTTGTTAGTGAATGAACTGGCGACTTTGAAAACTGGGCGGGCAAGTCCGGGGATGGTGGAAAAAATTATGGTTGAGGTTTATGAGACGCGAATGCCCCTTGAGGAATTAACCACCATCTCTACGCCGTCTCCAAATCAACTTTTAATTAACCCCTTTGACCAAACGATTATTAAAAATATCGAACGGGCGTTGGCGATGGAACGAAATTTGGGGCTATCAGTCATTGTTGATGAGGGAGTAATTCGGGTCAATATTCCACCTTTAACTGAAGAAAGAAGACAAGAATTTATTAAAATTTTAAATCAAAAACTTGAGGCAGGGAGGATTATGATTCGGCAACTTCGCCATGATAAGATGGCAGAATCTAAACGCAATTTTGAAGCGAAACAATTAAATGAAGACGAGAAATTTCGCCAAGAGCAAGATTTACAAAAATTAACCGACGAGTTCATTCAAAAGATTGAAGAAATTGGGAAGGCGAAAGAAGTGGAATTGCTAGCGATATGATTTTAACCATCATTACCTTCCTTATTGTTTTATCTATCCTAGTTTTAGTTCATGAAGCGGGGCATTTTTTGTTGGCAAAAAAAGCCGGGATTAAGGTTGAAGAATTTGGGTTTGGTTATCCACCGCGGATAGTGGCGAAAAAAATTGGCGAGACGATATACTCGCTAAATCTTTTACCATTTGGAGGATTTGTCAGACTCTTCGGAGAAGAGTTGGGAGAGAGCGAGAGAGCGAGAGAGCGAGCCTTCGTCCCGAGCTCAGGCCGAGGGGAGAGTAAAAGGGCTTTTTGGGCAAAGTCAAAAAAAGACAGAACATCGGTGATTGTGGCTGGAGTTTTGGCAAATTTTTTACTAGCGATTGTTGTTTTTTCTTTAGTTTACTCTTTTTCTGGCATTCCCACTAAGACTGACAAAGTAATAATTATTGGGATTGCCCCGGATTCACCAGCCCAAAATGCTGGGATTAAAGAGCAAGATATTGTCCTTTTTGTTAGTGGAGAAAAAATTCAAGACACCTCAAGTTTTGTTGAGCTTACAAAAAAGTATACTGGTAAAGAAATGGCTTTAGAGATTGCTCGAGAAAAAGACAATCCCTGTAAAGAAAAAGTTTTAGGGGCTTGGCCAGGACTTGAGATTTCCTGTCATGGAGAAAACATGGTTTTAAGCATTATTCCAAGAGAAAATCCACCGGAAGGAGAAGGACCATTAGGGGTAGCTGTTTCCAATATGGAGATGAAACGATATCCATTTTGGCAGATGCCATTTCGGGGAACGATTGAAGGATTCAAAGAGGCTTTTGGTTGGATAATTTTAATTTTTGGGGCTTTAGGAAAAATGCTGGTTGATTTGATTAGCCGAGGGACGATTCCTAAAGACATTGCCGGACCGGTGGGGATTTTTCAGATTACCGGTGTCGTAGCTCAAGGCGGAGTTTTAAATGTCCTTCAGTTTATTGGCATTCTTTCGGTTAATTTAGCAGTTATAAACATTTTGCCCTTTCCCGCTTTGGATGGAGGAAGGTTTATTTTTGTTGCCTATGAGGCGATTACCCGCCGGCGACCAAGACCAATATTCGAGCGTTGGTTCAATACCGCCGGGATGGCATTTTTACTTTTTTTGATAATTTTAGTGACGATTAATGATATTCGCCGAGTGATTGAGACAACCGACCTTCTTTCTCGTTTCCGCGGAATTTTGCCATTTTAAATTTTCTGATATAATGATGGCAATGCGATATTCGCAATTATTTGGTAAAACTCAAAAACGCACTCCAAAAGAGGCAGAAGCAATTTCTCATAAACTTTTAATTAGGGGTGGTTTTATTGACCGGCAAATTTCCACCGGAATTTATTCCTTTTTACCCTTAGGTTGGCGGGTTCATCGGAAGATTGAAAATATAATTCGGGAAGAAATGGACGCTATCGGTGGTCAGGAAGTTTTTCTGCCGACTCTACAACCCAAAGAACTTTGGCAAAAATCAGACCGTTGGGAACATATGGACCCCCCTTTGTTTAAATTAAAAGACCGCCACGAAAAAGAGTTTGCCTTAGGTCCAACCCATGAAGAGGTAATCACCGATTTGGCCACCAGATTTATTAAATCCTACAAGGATTTACCATTATACCTTTACCAAATTCAAAACAAATTTCGCAACGAAATGCGGTCAACCGGTGGTTTACTTAGAGTTCGGGAGTTTATAATGATGGATTTGTATTCATTCCATACTTCAGAAAAAGATTTGGATGATTATTATAAGAAGGTAATCGAAGCTTATAAAAAGATTTTTACCAGATGTGGATTTACTACCAAAATCGTTGAGGCTGCCTCGGGGACAATTGGAGGTGAAGTTTCTCATGAATTTATGATGCTTTGTCCGACCGGTGAGGATAAGGTTTATTTTTGCTCCAAATGTGATTGGGCAACAAGTAAAGAAAAGCCGGGGAAATGTCAAAAATGCGGCGGAAAAATAGAAGTTGGAAAAGCGATTGAAAATGGTCATGTTTTTAAACTAGGAACAAAATACTCCGAGAGCATGGGAGCCTATTTTGTTGATAAAGGCGGAAATAAGCAACCAATTGTTATGGGTTGTTATGGAATTGGAATAGGCAGACTAATGGCAACCATTGTTGAGGCTCATCATGATGAGCGAGGGGTTATTTGGCCGGCTTCGGTGGCACCACTTGAGGCACACTTGGTGGAGATTCCGAATGGAAAAAAGGTTAACACTGAAGCACGGAAAATTTATGAAACACTGAAAGATAAAGGAATTGAAGTCTTATATGATGACCGAGGTGAGGTAACTGCTGGGGAAAAATTTGCCGAGGCGGATTTGATTGGAATTCCAATTAGACTAGTTGTTTCCGAAAAAACCAAAGACAAGGTTGAATGGAAGCGACGGGATTCTGAAAAAACTGAAATTTTGACCTTAGGGCAGGCAATTGAAAGATTAGCCAATGGTTAAACGAAAACCAAAAATTGTCTGCATTGGTGGAGGAACCGGGACTTACCAGGTTCTTTTAGGGTTGAAAAAATACCCTGTTGATTTAACCGCCATTGTCACTATGTCTGATTCCGGCGGCTCCTCGGGCAAACTTAGGAAAGAATTGGGTGTTTTGCCTCCAGGTGATGTTCGGCGCGCCCTTTTGGCTTTATCCGACCTTCCTTTAGCAAAAAAAACCTTAAGTTCTTTATTCGATTACCGATTCAACAATGGTGAAGGATTGGTTGGCCATTCAGTTGGAAATTTACTTTTAGCTGCCTTAACTCAAATTACTGGGCGAGAAGATTTAGCCATTGTTGAAGCCGAGCGAATTTTGGAAACCACTGGCCATGTTTTACCAGTAACTTTGGATAATATTCATCTTCATGGCATTTTAAAAGACGGGACGGTAGTTCATGGGGAAACAAATATTGATGTTAGAAGAATAAGACCAAGCGTTCCCATTAAAGAAGTTTTTCTTAATCCTAAGGGTAAAATTTTTTCTAAGGCAAAGAAAGCTATTATCGGTGCCGATTTGATTGTTCTAGGACCTGGAGATTTATATACCTCAATTATTCCCAATCTTTTGGTTTCTGGAGTTTGCCAGGCAATTTCCAATTCAAAAGGAAAACTTATTTATATTTGTAATTTAATGACCAAACATGGAGAAACTAACAGTTTCGCCGTTTCCGATTTTATAAGAGAAATTAAAAAATACTTAGGCGAAGCTTTGGACAAGCTTAAGGTAGTTATTGTTAATCGGAAAATTAATTTGCCGATGACAGTTAGCGCTTGGTATAAAAAATATAAATCAACGCCGGTTGTTTTTGACCGGAAAAATCTTGGGGGATTGAAAATTATTGTTGGTTCCTTTGCCAAACCAGGAAAGCTTCTTCGTCATGACCCCCAAAAAACCGCCCGAGCGATAATGAATGTGTTAAAATAGTTCCAGTGAAAACCATTGTTACCCACATAAATCCAGATTTGGATGCGGTTTGTGGTGTTTGGTTGATTAAAAGATTTTTGCCAGGTTGGAAGGAGGCGGAGATTGAATTTTGTGAGCCCCAGTCAACTCTTGATGGTCAACCAGTTGATTCCAATCCTAACATTCTTCATGTCGATGTCGGCATGGGGAAACTAGACCATCATCAATCAGAGGAAATTACTTCAGCTGCTAAACTTTGTTTTGACTACATTACACAGCAAAGAAAAGGACAACCATTAAAAGAATTAGACAAGAAAGCCTTGGTTCAAATAATTGAAGTGGTGAACGAAGTTGACAATGCTCGCGATTTAAATTGGCCAGAAACAAAAAACGGTCGTAATAATTTCTATCTCCATAATTTAATTGCCGGAATTAGGGGAATGGCGGGTAGTGATGAAGAAGCGATGGATTTTGGTTTAAAAGGAATGGACGCCGCTTTTCATCAAATTAAAAAAAGCATTGATGCCCAAGAAGAATTAAAAAAGGGAATCGAGTTTGAGACTCAATGGGGAAAAGCAATTGCGGTTGAAACCGGCAATGACAGTGTTTTATGGGAAGGAGAAAAGACGGGTTTTTGTCTGGTAATTAGAAAAGATTCGGAGACTGGTGGAGTAAGGATTTATTCTCGTTATGATACTAAAGTCGATTTGACAAACGCGTATAATAAGCTTAAAAAAATGGACTCCAAAGCAGATTGGTTTTTGCATTCGTCGAAGAACTTGTTGCTTAACATGGCGACGAGCAAGAAAATGAGACCGACAAAATTAAGTCTTAAACAAATCATTGAGATTATAAGCAAAGCTTTTACTTCGTAATAAAAAATGGATAGCTGTATTTTTTGCAAAATTATTAAAGGAGAAATTCCATCTTTTAAAATTTGGGAAAACAAGGAGTTTTTGGCAATTTTGGATATTAATCCCAATACAAGAGGAATGACGCTTTTACTAAGTAAAAAACACTATGATTCTTATTTAGAAGAGATGCCGGATGATGTTTATCAGCGATTTTGGTTGGTAGCGAAAAAAGTTAGTCGATTGTTGGATAAAAAATTAAAAACAAAAAGAACAGCGATGGTTCTGGAGGGGATGGGAATTAATCATGCCCATATAAAACTTTATCCACTTCATGGACTGGAGAAAAAATTTCAGGAGATGTTAGGTGATAGGCGGGTATTTTATGATAATTATCCAGGATTCATTGATACTAGATTGGGACCAAAAACTTCATTGGAGAAGCTTGAAAAATTAGCTAAGAAAATTAAGGGCAATTAGTGTTATACTAAGTGTTATATTAGGTGTATGTTTTGCCTTAAAGAAAGGAGAGTGATATGAAAAAATGGCGACAGTGGTTAAGAAAGCTCCGGGAGAAACGGATGATAAGCTTATTGCCAAATTTAGGAAAAAAGTGGTTGCTGATCAAATTTTAATTGAGCTTAAAGAAAGAGAATTTTACAAACCGCCTTCTTTAAAGAAAAAAGAGCGGTTGGCAGCCATAAGGAGAATGAGGAAAAAAAGGTAATGTTACAAGACAAAATCCAGGCGGACTTAAAAATTGCTTTAAAGGCAAAAGACGAGTTAAGAGTTTCCACTCTGCGGCTTTTGCTGTCGGAAGTTCATAATCGGGAGATTGCCCTTCGGAAGCCTCAGGGTGAAAGTTTGCCTGATGAAGAAGTGGTGAGGGTAATTCGCCAACAAATCAAACAACGCCAAGAGGCAATTGAGGCTTATAGAGAGGGAAAGCGTGATGATTTAATCAAGAAAGAACAAGCAGAATCGTCGATTTTGAGTAAATATCTTCCTCAGCAAATGTCACCCAAAGAACTAGAAAAAATTGTTAGCCAGACCATAACTGAAGTTGGGGCAAGTGGACCAGGGGATTTTGGTAAAGTTATGGGAATAGTAATAGGCAAAGTTAAAGGTCAGGCGGAGGGTAAAGTAGTGGCTGAGGTTGTGAAAAAATTGTTATAGTTTGTATTTATTAAGTGCTAGTTGACAGCTTCAGATGATTTCCATTAATCTTGTTTTTACAGACGCTAAAAAGATCAGGGAATTAAATAGAAAATACCGCGGGATAGATAAGGTGACGAGTATTTTAACTTTTTATTATGGGCAGGCAATCCCAAACGAAAACCTGATTTTGGGCGACATCGTCATCTGCCCCCCAGAGGCGAAAAGAAAAAACTTGTCAATTGACGAATTAATTATTCATGGAATCAAAAGCTTATTATCTGAAATATCGACCACAAAAATTTTCTGAGCTAGATACTACCGATGCCCGCGAGGTTTTAATAAGAACTTTCAAGTCAGGTAAAATTCCTCATGCTTTCCTTTTATCTGGACCCAAAGGAATCGGAAAAACTTCAGCCGCCAGGATTATTGCCAAGGCGGTAAATTGCCTTAGTAAAAAGCGAAGCTATGAACCTTGCAACCGGTGCGAAATTTGTCAGGCAATTACTGACGGAAGTGCCCTGGATTTAATTGAAATCGACGCCGCTTCTAATCGGGGAATTGATGATATTCGTAATTTGCGAGATAAAATTAAATTAACTCCAGTTAAATGTAAATACAAGGTTTATATTATTGATGAAGTTCATATGTTGACAACCGAGGCATTTAATGCCTTGCTTAAAACCTTGGAGGAGCCGCCGGAACATGCCATTTTTATTCTTTGCACCACCCAACCGGAAAAATTACCAGAAACAATAATCTCCCGCTGTTTAAGATTTAATTTCCACAAAGCGAACCCTGAAGAGGTAATTAGAGCCCTTGAAAGGGCAGTCAAAGGAGAAAAACTGAAGATAGAAAAGGGAGTTTTGGAAACTATTGGGAAGTCGGTTGATGGTAGCTTTCGAGATGGCCATAAAATTTTAGAGCAATTATCTTTTGCCGGTCGGAAAATCACTTTAAAAGAAACTAAAAAACTTTTAGGCCAAATCGAAGAATTGGCACCGGATAAGTTATTGCTCCTTTTAGCCTCTAAGGATGTTAAAGCTGCTTTAACTGAAATTGACCGAATTGTCCAAATTGGTGGTGATTTGAGTGTCTATATCCAAGAAATTTTAGAACGGTTAAGATTAGGAATGTTAGCAAAGATTGGTTTGGAAGATATCGAGCCACTGGAAGAGACTAAAGATTTTTCTGTCAACCAAATTAAAAGTTTAATTCAACTTTTTTTCCGAGCCGCTTTAGAGATTAAAACCAGTCCGATTCCGCAACTTCCACTGGAGTTAGTGGCAGTGGAATGGGGAGAAGAAAGCGCTGGGGTTGCAAAACAGACAAATGCGCTGAGGTCGAGTGGCGCTGAGGTCGCCCACCGAAATTTTGATTCGGCTTCAGATTCTCTCGCCCCTCGACCTCGCTCGGGGCAAGCTGGTAAAAAAGTTTATCCCGAGTTTATCGAGGGACAAAATGAAGCCTCACAAAATTTGGCGGGCTCCCCGCGCTCTGGTTCTAAAACTTTAGATGAGATTTTGGCTAAGTGGTCAGATTTATTGGCTCAAGTTCGACCTTTAAATCATTCAGTTGAGGCGCTATTAAGGGCTTGCCGACCATTGAGTTTAGATGGGGAAATTTTAACCTTGGAAGTTTTTTATAAATTTCATAAAGAAAGATTGGAAACTGAAAAATGTCGGGCAGTAGTTGAGGAGGTTGCCCAGCAAATTCTAGGGATACCGATTAAATTAAAATGTATTTTGGGTCAGAAAAAACCAGTCGTGACACAGCAACCGGAGGATTCTGATATAATTGAAGTTGCCAGCGAAATCTTTAACGGAAAAATGATTGATTAAAGGAGGAATATGGTATTTGATCAATTAAAACAACGCGGTTCTCAACTGATGGAATTAAAAAAGATGCGCGACCAGGCGATGGCCATCCAGCGTCAGTTGGCGGCTGAAGAAGTGATGGTTGAGGAAAATGGGATAAAAATTGTCATGACCGGAGACCAGAGAGTAAAGACTTTAGAGATTGATGGTGAAAGTCAAGGCAGGCTGATTGATGTTTTAAATAAAGCCATCAAGAAATCTCAAGAAGTGGCGGCCAAAAAACTTCAAGAAATGTCCGGCGGACTTTCAGGATTGCTCGGAAAATGATAAAATCTTTCTGATGAATCTTCCCAAACCGATTCGGAAATTGATTGAATCATTTGAAAAACTACCGGGGATGGGACCAAAAACCGCCGCTCGGCTAACTTTTTATTTACTTCATGTTCCCCAGGTACAGCTCGAAGACTTCGCTGACGCCCTTAAAAACTTAAAACTTAAAACTGTTTTATGTTCAATTTGTTTTAATGTTTCCGAAACCGATCCCTGTCCAATATGTTTGGACCGAAATCGAGATAAATCCACAATTTGCATGGTTGAACAACCCCTTGATATTTTGGCCCTGGAGAAAGCCGGTAATTATAAGGGGGTTTATCATGTTCTTCATGGAGCAATTTCCCCTTTGAACAATATTGGTCCAGAGGAACTTTATGTTAAGCAGTTGCTTGATAGGGTCAAAGGGCAGGAGGGCGAGAGGGTTAAGGAAATTATTCTGGCGACCAATCCAAACATGGAAGGAGAGGCGACGGCGATGTATATCGCGAAAAAAGTAAAAGAGCAAGCCTTCGTCCCGAGCTCAGGCCGAGGGGAGGGCGGGAGAGTAAAAGGGTTAAAAATTACTCGTCTTGGTCAAGGATTGCCGACAGGTGCTGACATAGAATACGCTGATGAAGTAACTTTATCCCGGGCAATTGAAGGAAGGAGAAAATACTAATGACAAAATTTACTTTAAAAGAGGTTAAAGGCGTAAATCAATTTATTTGGATTCTTATTCTTTCAACTCTTCTGATGACCTTTGGGTTTGGATTGATAACTCCTATTTTTGCGGTTTTTTTGACCCGACAGATTACAGGAGGAACCCTGGCCGTGGTAGGGATAGCGGAGATGATTTATCTGGCAACAAAATCGATTTTTCAAATCCCCGTTAGTCTTTTAATTGACAAAACACCTGGAGAGAAGATTGACTTTTACTGCATGTTCTTAGGAGGAATTCTCATAACCGCGGTTCCATTTTTATATCTGTTCGTCCGTTTTCCTTGGCAGGTTTTTCTCTTGCAGTTTATTCACGGTCTTGGAGCTGCCTTTGATTGGCCCGCCTGGATGGGTCTTTTTACCCGGCATATTGATGAGAACAAAGAAAGCTTTGAATGGAGCTTACAAACGACCCTTGGGGAAGTGGGAATGGCGGGGGCAGCAGTGGTAGGAGGTCTTCTGGCTGATCGATTAGGATTTAATTCAGTTTTTCTTTTAGTAGGAACTTTTTCAGCCCTGACTTTTTTGCTTCTTTTTATTTTCTACCAAAAAATCAAGACGGAAAAATAAAACTTGTGTTATACCCCTTTGCTTTCAAATTGCAAAGGGTATATACCCAACGGAGCTTTGATTTTATATTGATAAATAGGTTATCAAGTTAAGATAAAATCCCAATTTGAAAGCTACGGTCGCACGCCGCATAGCGTTCTGCGCGACGTGGCGTAGGTATATACCACTTATATCCAGAAATTTGCAAAATCAAAGCAGAGTGGTATAAAATAAATCTATGCCTAAAAAAATCGCCCGAGATGTTGTTCGCCAATTAGCCCAATTAGCCGGTGAAACAGCCGGGGAAATCAAAAAACAGCCAGAAGAGATGGCGGAAACAGCTCTGGAGCAATTGGGAGTAAACTCCCCCGAACCTTCTTTGGAAAAACCCAAAGATGTTAAGTTTGAGCAACTTAAACAACAAAAAACTATTCAAACTCGGTGGCAAATTACTCAAGTGGAGCAGGAGCTCCACCAACTAGTGGCAGAAAGACAGCGTCAAAAAGAAAAATGGCAACAGGCACAAGAAGAAAAAATGGCAAAAGGAGAGAAAGAAGAAACGAAAGAGCCGACACCGGTAGTTCCAAGCAAACCCAAGCGGAGGCTTTTTGGTTTTTGGAGCCGACGGATTAAATCTGCCCAGCAACAATCCCAACCAGAAAGGGCTGGAAGAAGAGTAGGAGGATAATGATTGGAGAGGGTTTATTAACCGAAAGAGTTGAAGAAGAAAAAAGCTTAAAATGGCTACCTTGCTGTGATGACCCGAAAGAATTCCTCAATCTTTTACGGGGGACTTTAGAATATCAAAAGATGACTGATGAGCGTTCTAAGGTTGTTCAACAGAAATTTCAGGCAATGAAAGAAGAACTTAAGGAAGAATTACCACCTACTCGTGAAGAGGTAGCCCAAGTTTTTGAGGGACAGGAAGAGTTCAAGCAATTATTTTGGGACTTTTATCAGGATGTTTTACATTTGGGGTATAAGGAGGAAAAATACTCCCCTGATTTTCGGAAAGCATTTAATGAATACAGATTAGCAGTTAAAGAGTCGTTCGAGGCTGTCCGAAAAGGAAAAGATAAAGAGAAAATGGTTGAAAAAGATCGGTTAAGAAGCCTTGCTCATAATGAGGCGGCAAGGATTCTTATTGATGAAGGAATTGCCCCAACCCAGCTTCTAGCGAGAATAATAGTCAGAGCTTTTTTGGTAGACATTGGTTGCGATTATATTCCTTCAGCCCGCCAGGCTGATCGATTACGGATATTGAGAAGCTTACCTGACAGAAATGCCTTGGTTAAATTTTTAATGGAAAGTCGTCGGCCAAAAGAGACTGGCTCTGTTTTCTCTCTGGAAAGAGCCATGGGTATTCAGGAGGCATTTTTTAGGGTTCATCAAAAGGAGAAGATAGATTATGTCAAAAGGGAAAAATTTTTGGAAGAACCAGCTGATCTTTCTGGTTGTTTGCCTCCTCAAGGGAATCAAGAATAATGATTAAACTTTACAATACTTTAACCAGAAAAATTGAGGAATTCAAACCGCTTAAGTCCGATTTTGTCCGCCTTTATGACTGTGGACCAACGGTTTATTGGTATGCTCATATTGGCAATATGTGGCGTTATATTATTTCTGACCTATTACGGCGAACCTTGGAATATAATGGCTTAAAAGTTAAACAAGTGATGAATATCACCGACGTTGGTCATTTAACAGAGGACGATTTGGCGGCTGATACTGGAGAAGACAAAATGGAGATGGCGGCCAAAAAAGAGAAGAAGACTCCCCAGCAGATTGCTGAATTTTACACCCAGGCATTTTTTGAAGACGCCGAGAGGCTAAATATTCTTCGACCTCATATTATTCCTAAGGCAACCGAACATATCACTTCGATGATACGTATCATCGAAGTGCTGGAGAAAAAGGGCTATGCTTATTGGGCGGGCGATAAATATTTCGTTTATGACATTTCAAAATTTAAAAACTATGGGAGACTATCGGGAAAGAACTTGGAAAAACTAAAAGCAGGAGCTAGACTCGAGTCCGTTCCGGGTAAAAAGAACCCGTTTGATTTTGCTTTATGGATAAAGGATTCCAAACATTTGATGCGCTGGGATTCACCCTGGGGAGTTGGCTATCCCGGTTGGCATATTGAATGTTCAGCCATGTCAATGAAATATTTAGGGCCGACTTTGGACATTCATACTGGGGGTGAGGATAATATTTTTCCCCACCACGAAAATGAGATTGCTCAATCAGAAGCGGCGACAGGAAAGAAATTCGTTCGCTTCTGGGTTCATATTCGCCATAACTTAGTTGATGGTGCCAAGATGAGTAAATCAAAAGGAAATTTTTATATTTTACAAGACTTAATTGATAAAGGTTATGACCCTTTGGCTTTTCGTTATCTGTGTTTAACCACTCATTATCGAAAAAATCTTAATTTTTCTTGGGAATCCCTAAAAGGAGCTCAGGGAGCTTATGAAAAGCTTGTTGAAATGATTAAAGGGTGGAAACAAGGTGGCAGAAAGACTATTTCCCCTGATGATCCTCAAAAAATTCAGAAATTCAGACAAAAATTTCAAGATAGATTAAGCGACGATTTAAATACTCCTGAAGCCTTGGCTGTTGTTTGGCAAATGGCAAAATCAGATATTCCTGATCCAGATAAACTTGATTTAATTTTGGATTTTGATCAGGTTTTGGGCCTTCGCCTAGCGGCTCAGGCTAAAGTGGCGATAAAAATTCCTAAAGAAATAAAAGAATTGGTGGGAAAAAGAGAAGAATTAAGGAAAAAAGAAAAATGGGATGAAGCAGACAAAATTCGCCAACAGATTGAAAAATTGGGATGGAAGATTGAAGATGCCTCTAAAGGACCAAAATTAAAACCAAAACGAAAAAGTATTGTTTGTAAATATTAAAGATGTTATGATGGGGTTGTAATGTCAGATCTGCCTGAAAAAAAGAAGAAAAAAATAAGCGTTAGTTTAATCCTTTCTTTAGGTATCTCGCTCGGGTTATTTTTCTTTCTGATTGCGTTTGTGATTTTCTTTAATTTAACTAACGTGCGATATCTTCAATATTTAAGAGGAGAGAAGGGAGAAATAAACCCCCCTGAAGGAGCTTTAATTCCCAGCCAGATTTTGAATAATAAACCCAAATATACTCAACAAAGGGTTATAGTTAGGGGACGAGTTTCTCCTGAACCCGCAGTTTGCGAAAAAAAGGAATGTCCGACCAATGACCCTTGCTGCGGTTGTCCTTCGGAAAGAGATTTACTTATTTCTGATTCTGAAGCGATTTTAACTTCAAAAACCACAGGAGCGTTGAGGTTGTTAGACCTCAATGGCAAATCTCTTTGCCAAAGACAAAAATTAAGCTGTGAATATAGTTGTCACGATTGGGTGAAAGAGGCAATTTACGATGTTGGCGGGACATTTTACGCTGAACCTCCACCCCCGGGCTGGAAATTATCTTTAGAGTATTATTTTAAGGTTGAAAGTAAAAATTTGGTTAAGACTACCAGTTTAGAAGAATCAGCGAGAAATGTTTTTAATGATATCAAACAAATGTTTAAACAGCTAACCACCTCCGGCTCTTACGTTCTTCCGTAAAAAGAAGAGGAAATGTCATTATCAGTCGGGATAGTGGGAACGCAAAGCGAAGTCCTGAGTTTATCGAAGGGCTACCTTTTGAGATTATTGCCAGAATACCCAAAGCTAAGAAGGGGAGGATTATTACCAAAAGAGACGAGTTTGGGAGAATTGTCCATTCAGAGCCACAGCCCGTGGTCGTGTAATTATGTCTCGCGAGGTATAATTAGGGCATGAGTGATTCTTTGACAGCTACTTATCATACCCTTGATTTTAATTTACTTTCGCCTGAGAAATTCGAACACTTTTGTTTTTGGTTAGCCGATGATTGTGGTGAGTATAAAGAGGTTCAGTATTACAGCGGATCGGGCGACAAAGGCAGGGATGTAATTGGCTGCACCTTCGATGGAGATTTAGATTATTTTCAGTGCAAGAGATATGCCAGCTTAAATTATGGCATTCTCAAAGAGGAGTTGGACAGAATTGCCAACCATGTCAAAAAGGGTAAGATCAAAAAACCTCGACGGATTTATTTTGTGTTGTCGTCATCATTATCCCCAGATGCAAAAGATAAACTGAGAAGCTATGCTGGTACAGTTGATTTGCCAGAGCCTGACTTTTGGGACCCGGTTGTCCTCGATAAAAAGATCAAAAATAACTCTCAAGCTCTCAAAAACTTTTTCAACATCTCCGACCAGACAGAAGAAGATTACCCGCAGGTAGATGTCGATGGGCTTATCGCTACAGGCACGCAGGAAAGCAGATTCACGATAGTGAATAATGGTGGCATACCAGCGGTTGATTGTAGTTGGAAAATACTGGGATTTGCTTGGGGAGGGTATCCAGGCACGCCTACTGTATTTAATCTGGCACCCCAAGAAAAGAAGGAGTTGAGAATAGCCATGCAGCATGACTTCATGAAGATGAACCCCGTTAAGGAGTTGCGACTTCACTTCGAATACAGGGATGGCAAGAACAACTGGTTTTACTCTGAGAGGTTTCTGAATGTAGAGATGGTCCCAAGCGGTGCGTTTTTTAGAATTCACCCTGAGCCAGGTGAGTATGTTCCGGCACAATCTCTTATTAAGTTTTCTATTGATTCGATTGAGCCTCAGCCCCCAACAGGGCTTAGAATAACAATTTTAGTGACATACACTTACAAGACGAAAATAAGGTATCTGACGATTGAGGTTTCTCGAACCTTGCAACAAGGAATCTGGAAGTTCAGCAACGACGAATTGCAGTATGCTTACAGAGAATTAGCTGAAAGAAAAATAATTCAGATGATAAGAGCTGGAAGATTTGAGGAGAAGTTTGTGATCAATAGTTATTTGAGACCGACACAAAAAACAGGCTTTGAAGCGTATAAGGAGTTACGGGATAGTATTTCCTGAAAATGAAGCGACAGAATTTATCCAACCAAG
>CAYIUX010000015.1:0-7547 GCA_964366795.1 uncultured Gammaproteobacteria bacterium
AGCTTGGCTTGCCGTTGAAGATTATCGGGGTTGGCAGGGAGATGGGAAGATTGAAAAGAATGGCTAAGAAGAATATCGAATTTTTGGGACAATTGACAGACTTCCAACTTTTAAGTTACTATCAAAGATGCCAGGCGGTAGTTTTTCCGCAGGAGGAAGATTTTGGCTTGGTGCCATTAGAGGCTCAAGCCTGCGGAAAGCCAGTAATCGCCTTTCGGGCTGGGGGAGCGCTGGAAACAGTAATTGAGAGCAAAACTGGCGAGTTTTTCAATAAACAAACGCCGGAGAACCTGGGGGAGATAGTTAAAAAGTTTAAGCCAGAGAAATATAAACCTGAAGATTGTCGGAAGCAAGCAGAGAAATTTGATATAAAAATATTTAAAAAGAAATGGAAGACTTATTTGAAAAACATTTCTACGTCATAATTCTTTGTGGCGGAGGAGGCAAAAGACTTTGGCCACGCTCAAGGGTCAAAACTCCAAAACAGTTTATTAAGCTTTTTAAAGGAAAGACCATTTTTCAAGACACGGTTGCTCGTTCAAGAACCCTTGTACCTTATTCGAGAATTTTTGTGGTAACCAACCTTGATTATATTGATGAGGTTCGAGAGCAGGCACCGGGTATTCCCAGAGAAAACATTATTGCCGAACCCCAGGCCAAAAATACTGCTTTAGCCATGGGTATTGGTGCGCTTTATATTCACAAAATTGACCCTTTAGCGGTTATTACTAATTTTGCTTCTGACCATCATGTTGAAAATCTTCGAAAGTTTGAGCGAGCGGTAAAAACTGCAGTCGTTACCGCTAATCTTGGTGATTTTCTGGTAACAATAGGGATTAAACCAACTTTCCCTCATACCGGCATGGGTTACATCAAAAGTAGTCATTTATTTAAAGAGGTTAACAATGAGGAAATTTTTAAAGTTGAGAAATTCATTGAGAAACCGGATGTAACCACTGCCGAAAAATTATTAAGTGAAGGAGGATATTTTTGGAATTCCAATCTTTATACCTGGAGAGCGGATTCAATTTTAAGAGCGATTGATAAATATTTACCAAAATTAGCCGTCGGACTTGAAAAAATTAGAGAGAGCTTGGGAACTGAAGAGGAGAAAAAAACCATAAAAATGGTTTATGGGGAAGCGGAAGATATTTCCATAGACTATGGTGTTTCCGAAAAGGCAAACAATATGTTGCTTGTTCCGGCTGACTTTCCTTGGAGTGACATTGGAGATTGGAAAGTAGCCTATGATGTTTCTAAAAAAGATAAAGATGGAAATGTAGTGATTTTTGAGAAAGGCAAAGGAGAGTTTGTCGGTATAGAGACAAAAAATTGTCTTGTTCATTTTTCCGATGAACTGATTGCCACAATCGGAGTGGAAGACTTAATTATTGTTGATACCAAAGATGCCTTGTTTATTTGCCGCAAAGACCGAGCAGAAGAAGTTAAAAAATTAGTCAACCTCTTGAAAGAAAAAGGCAAGCTGGAGTATCTTTAAAGAAGATGTTTTACGATATTACCAAGCGGTTTATTGATATAGTAGGAGCGGTTGTTTTAATTATCGTTTTTTCCCCAATCTTGATTTTATTCCCTATTTTGATTAAGCTCGATTCTCTTGGGCCAGTTTTTGCCGATATTCCCCATCGAGTAGGCAGATATAAAAAGTTATTTCGCATGTATAAATTCCGTTCCATGATTGCCAATGCCCACGACCTTTTGCGAACAGACCCCAAATTCCGTCGCCTTTATGAGCAATACAAAAAAAACAGCTATAAATTAAAGGAAGATCCACGAATCACTAAGGTGGGAATGGTTCTCCGCCGGTTTTCTTTAGATGAACTACCTCAAGTCTTTAATATTTTAAAGGGAGAAATGAGTTTGGTTGGACCAAGAGCTTATTATCCTGATGAGCTTGAGCAACAACAAAAAGTTTATCCAGAAACGAAAAAATATGTTAAGGAAATTTTGGAAGCCAAACCAGGGATTACTGGTTATTGGCAGGTGATGGGGAGAAGCGAGATTAATTTTGATAAAAGGGTGAGGATGGATGCTAAATATGTTAGAAAAAAATCAATTCTTCAGGATATAATCATTATATTGAAAACCCCTTGGGCAATGATTTCTGGGAAAGGAGCATTATAAAAATGACAGATGCTTTGACCAACAAAATCGAATTAGAAGAGCCAAAAAAAAGATTTAGATTTGGGTTTAGGTTGAACCGACGAAAACTAGCAGTTATAGGCGGTATTTTACTCTTCATTGTTGCTTTTGGGATTATTTTTGGTTTGTTACCCTTGCTTGCGATTAAATCTGATGTTGCCCAGTTAAGTGGGGAAATAAAAGGAATTTCTGAAGGAATTCAAGGTCAAAACTTAAATCAATCAATTGAAAAACTCGCCTCAAGTAAAAAAATCTTAAGTAAATTAGCTAGTGACTACAAAAGATTGGTTTGGCTAAGACCAATCCCTTTTATTGGCGGATTTTATCAAGATGGTCAAAGATTAATAAAAAGTGGGAATTACCTTCTTGAGGCAGGGGAAATTGCCGTTGAAGCTCTAAAGCCTTATGCCGACATTCTTGGGCTCGAGGGAAAAGATGAAACCAAGAAACCAGAAGAAATGACGACCGAGCAGCGATTGATGCTGGCTTTAGATACCTTAGATAAACTTCAGCCGAGTCTCGATAAAATCGGTGAGAAACTGGAGCTAGCGAGAAACGAAGTCGTTCAAATTAATCCCAATCGTTATCCGGAAAAATTATTTGGCAAAAAAGTTAGGGGAAATGTGGTGGTTTTGGTATCAGTAATCGATGGTACTGCCAAGGTGGCGACAGAAATAAAGCCAATTGTCAGTTATTTAAAACCTCTTTTGGGAATTCCCGAGGAAAAAAGATATCTTTTGCTTTTCCAAAACGATGCTGAACTTCGGCCAACCGGAGGATTTTTAACTGCCTACGCGATCTTATCGGTCCAGAATGGCAATTTTAAACCCCTGGGTTCTTTTGATATTTACACCTTAGACGCCCGTTTTGGCAATCGCCTCAAGGCCCCTCAACCAATTTTGGATTACCATAAAAATGTTTTTAATTGGCATCTTCGAGACATGAATTTATCGCCTGATTTTCAAGTTTCAATGAATACCTTTTTGGAAAACTATGGCAAGGTGGAAGATAAAAAAAAGATTGACGCTGTTATCGCCATAGATACCAAGGTCTTAGTGGATTTGCTGAAAGTTTTGGGTCCAATTGGGGTGGCTGAGTGGGGCAACTTTTCGGCGGAAAATGACCCTCGCTGTGACTGTCCCCAAGTTTTTTATGAATTAGAGAGGCTGGCTGACAGACCGCTAGGAATTTTAAAAACGGAAAGGAAAGCAATACTTGGTCCTTTGATGCACTCCATTCTGCTTAATGTTATGCAGTCTCCCAGAAAAAGATGGCCTGAATTTTTTAATATTGCCTTTACGAACATCCAAGAAAAGCATATTTTGTTTTACTTTTTTGATGAGGAAATCCAAAAGGCAATCGAGGCGTTAAATGCTGGAGGAAGAATTAAAGATTATGACGGTGATTATCTTCATGTTAATGATTGTAATTTTGCCGGGGCAAAGTCAAATATGTATATTCAAGAATCATTTATTCAAGAAATTGATATTGCCTCAGACGGAACGGTAACCAAAACTTTAACTTTGGATTACAAAAATCCTGCCCCACCCTCAAATTGTAATTTGGAAGCAGGCGAACTTTGCTTAAACGGCCTTTATCGCGATTGGGTTAGGGTTTACGTTCCTAAGGGAAGCGAGTTAATTGAAGCCAGTGGTTCGGAAATTGAGGTAAAAACTTATGAGGACCTTGGAAAAACAGTTTTTGAGGCTTTTTACGGCGACCAAGCGCCACTTCGGCCTTTAGGCAAGGCTGAGTTGAAATTTAAATATAAATTGCCATTTAAGGTGGAAAAGGGTCAACAATACAAAATTTTAATTCAAAAACAACCAGGGACCTACGGTTATGAAAATATCATTAAATTGAATGGTCGGGAGGAAACTTTTGAGCTAACTGCTGATCGGGAGCTGAAATTGTGATTCATGTCTACAAAACCGAGGGGATAATTCTTAAACGAACAAATTACGGGGAGGCGGATCGGATTTTAACCATTTACTCTAAACACTTCGGTAAAATTCGGGCCGTGGCTAAGGGGGCAAGAAGAATTACCAGCCGGAAAGCCGGAAGCTTGGAGCTCTTTAATCATGTTGTTTTAGTTTTAGCCAAGGGAAAGAATTTGGATATCATCTCCGAAGTCCAAACGATAAATACCTTTCGCTCTTGGCGGAAGAATTTACTTAAAGTTGGAATCGCTTGGTATTTGTGTGAGCTGGTAGATAAGCTAACCCCTGAAGAGCAGGAAAATAGGCAGGTTTTTAGCCTTCTAAGGGACTGGTTGGCGAAAATCGGCTATTTGAACCCCCCTAGGCTTGTTAGGGGCTTTGAAGAAGAGCTTTTGGTAGAATTGGGTTTTGGTGTGCCCGAGAAGCTTAGGGGAACCTCAGGTAGCCTCAAAGCCTATATCGAGAGCATAATCGAGAAGAAGATTACTACCCCCAAGATTCTCTGCCTGATGGTTTCGGGCAACTAATTTCTCAGAACCGTTGTTGTTTGACTTACTCCGTAGGAATAAGTTATATTAAATTGTATGGCTGATTTAATGGGAAAAGTGGTAAGTTTATGTAAGAGAAGAGGATTCGTTTTTCCCTCCTCGGAAATTTATGGAGGAATTGGGGGATTTTGGGATTTTGGACCTTTAGGAGTGGAATTAAAAAATAATATTAAAGCTTGGTGGTGGAAGACGATGGTTTGGGAGCGGGATGAGGTTTATGGTTTGGATTCAACCATTATTCATCATCCTAAAGTTTGGCAGGCTTCTGGTCATACTGTTTCTTTTACTGACCCCCTGCGAGAATGTAAATCCTGCCACCAGCGTTTTCGAACAGATAAAATAAATGATGACAAATGCCCCGAGTGTGGGGGAAAGCTAACCGAAGTTAAACAATTTAATTTAATGTTTGAAACTTGGGTTGGTTCTGCAAAAGAGACTGCCAATAAAGCCTATCTTCGTCCAGAAACCTGTCAAGGAATTTTTATTAATTTTGTCAATATTTTAAATACCGTTCAGCCAAAACTGCCATTTGGAATTGCTCAAATTGGTAAGGGTTTTAGAAATGAAGTTACTTTGGGTAATTTCATTTTTCGTGACCGAGAATTTGAGATGATGGAATTAGAATATTTTGTCAAGCCTGGTGAGGATGAAAAATGGTTTGATTATTGGCTGAAAGACCGAATGAAATGGTATTTGGATTTAGGGATAAACAAAAAAAATCTCCGCCTCTTTGAACATCCAAAGGAATCTTTAGCTCATTATTCAAAAAGAACGGTTGATATTGAATATAAATTTCCCTTTGGTTGGGCAGAACTAGAGGGAATTGCCAATCGAACTGATTTCGATTTAAAAAATCAGGCAAAATTTTCTGGTAAAGATTTAAGATTTCAGGATGAAGATGGTAAAAAATTTTATCCTTATGTTATCGAACCCTCGGTTGGGGTCGAAAGAATCATCTTAGCTCTAATATTGGAGGCTTATCATGAAGAAAAGGGTAAAAATAGTGTTCGAACAATTTTATCCCTCAATCCCAAGATTTCTCCTATCAAAATCGCCATTTTCCCTTTATTAGCTAACAAGCCTGAGTTGGTGAAGGTGGCGCGACAGGTTTTCGACAAGCTCAGACCGGCATTTTACGCCGCCTGGGACGATATTGGCAATATTGGCAAACGCTATCGAAGACAGGATGAAATTGGCACCCCTTGGTGCGTAACTATTGATTATCAAACTTTAAAAGATAAGACGTTGACAGTTCGTCATCGGGATACGATGAAGCAAGAAAGACTGAAGATTGACAAATTGAAAGAATTCTTTCAAAATGAACTAGAAAAATGAAAAAATTTCTGCCAATAATAATTGCCGTTATTGTTGTTCTTATTTTGGGCATTGGGGGATTTTTAATTATAAAAAGCAAGAAAACATCTGCTCCCTCGACATCTAAACCTCAAGAAGAAGCCATTATTGAGACGCCCCTTGAAGAGCGACCATATGTGACTTTAACCCCTCGGGCCGATGGTAAAGAATTTACGATGGATATTGAGCGGATTAAAAATACCCAAACAGTTGAATATGAATTAGTTTATCTAAGCCAAGGGTTATCTCGGGGGGTAATTGGTTCGGTTGATTTGAAAGGAGAGACAAGTATTTCCCGGAAACTTCTTTTGGGAACCTGTTCAAAAAATGTTTGTAAATATGATGAAGGAGTAACCGAAGGGACTTTGACCCTGCGTTTTCGTGAACCAGAGGGCACAAGGAAATTTACCACCGAGTTCCATCTTCAACAAGGGGATAATGAATTAACCTCGATTGACGGCAAATTTAAATTGACAGGCAAACTTTCGGGGGAAGCTTTTTATATAACCACGTCAACCGTTGGTTTGCCAAAAGAAATTGAAGGTAAAATAATTGCTGGACCATATGGAGTTTTCACTTCAGGAAGCGAAACAATAAAAAATGGAAAAGCTAACTTAACGCTCTCCGAAAAGCCATCATTGGCTAAACTTTACTCGTGGGATGGTAAAGATTGGAATGAGGAAAAAAGCGCCAAGGTTGAGAAGGAGATAATTTCTACTCCAACAGATATTCTAGGAACATTTATTGCAGTTTCTCCTTAATTTTCCACTACACCCAAAGAACGCCTCAATGGTGATTTAAACATAAATTGCCTCTTGACAAAGTATCTCAAAGTGTTTCAAAATGGAGTAAATAGTATCTAAATGGTGAAGAATGTAGAAAAAATATGTTCCTAGGGACTTATTATCCAAATTTAATCGGTAAAGGAAGAATTGCCTTACCCAAAAAAATAAGAGAGCAACTGGTAAGCAACAAGATTGTTTTAACTGTCGGCTTTGAAAAATGTATTTTTGGATTTGATGAGAAAGACTGGGAGGAAATAGTCAAACCTGAATTGTCAAGACCCCTTTTTTCCGACGCCGAAGGAAGGGATTTACGAAGAAAAATGTGTATGGAAGCAATGGTCATTAAGTTGGGTGCTCAAGGAAGGATTGTTATTCCAGAAGCGATGATGGAATATGCCGGAATTAAAGATAAACTGACTCTCATTGGCGCTGGAGATCATTTTGAGATTTGGGAAGACGGCCGATGGACAGAATATAAAAAGAAAATTGAAAAAGAAAATATTTGAAGTTTTTAAAAGGAGGTAGCCAGTGGTCCGACTTAATGGTTCGCTCATGAAACAAAGGCTTGAAGAGCTACTCAAAAGGACGATGAAAAATGGCCAGGTTGAGAAGACAAGAGTTGGGGTAAGAAAAAATGACAAAATTTCATGAGCCAGTACTTTTAAAAGAAGTTATTGGGTATCTAAACATTAAACCCGGAAGGAAATATATTGACGCCACCGTTGGTGGTGGCGGGCACAGCAAAGCAATTTTAAAACTTG
>CAYIUX010000015.1:7647-9344 GCA_964366795.1 uncultured Gammaproteobacteria bacterium
CTGATGCTTCCTGGCGCCTTACTCAGGGGAATTTTAAGGATTTAACTAAAATCGCCGGCAAGTATGGGTTTGAGAAGATTGACGGGGTCCTATTTGACTTGGGCGTTTCTAGTTATCAGGTGGAAACACCCCAGCGGGGATTTTCTTTTAATCTTGAAGGTCCCTTAGATATGAGAATGGACCCAAGCTTGGAGGTGACAGCAGCTGATTTAGTTAATGGATTAAATAAGGGGGAACTTGAAGAACTTTTTAAAAAATTTGCTCAAGAATACTCTACTGGGCGCATTGCTGAAGCTATTATTAACGCCCGTCGCCTGAAGCCGATTAAAACCATTGGACAACTGGTGGAAATTATAGAAAATGCAGTCCCGCGAAGGGGCAGACTACATCCGGCAACAAAAGTTTTCCAGGCGCTGCGGATTGCCGTTAATGATGAACTTAATAATTTAAAAGCAGCCCTGCCGCAGGCAATGGCACTTTTAAACCCGGGCGGTAGATTGACAGTGATTAGTTTTCATTCGGGTGAAGATAGAATCGTTAAACAATTTTTGAGGCACCAAGCAAAAGAAGGCAAGTTGCGACTGATTACAAAAAAACCGATTCGAGTATCGGCTGAAGAGCTAAGCGCCAATCCACGAAGCCGAAGTGCCAAGCTTAGGGTAGGAGAAAAATTATGATTAGGTCAAAATTGTTATTTCTGATTGTTGGACTAGTGGTAATCTTAAGCCTTACTCAATTGGTGATTTCTCATAATTTAGCGACCACTGGAGAAAAGGTACGCCAATTGGAGCTTCAAGCAGATCAATTGGAAGAGGAAAACGCCACCCTAACCGCCGAAATTAATAAAATCGGCTCGCTGGCAAGAATTACTGAAGAGGCCCAAAAATTGGGTTTGGTTAAAGCCACCCAGGTTCTTCATCTAACCCCAGAAATTCCAGTAGCTCTAAAATGAGCCTGAATATTAGATTAAATTTACTGGTGGGATGTTTTTTCTTAGTTGGATTTTTAATCATCAGTCGGCTCTTTTACTGGCAGGTAATCTCACGAGAAAAATTAACCGCCATTGCCGAAAGTCAACACTGGATTTCTTTTGAGATTCCGGCAGAAAGAGGTAAAATTTTGGCGCGCGATGAATTTCCTTTAGTAGCCAATGAAGAGGTATTTTTAGTTTTTGCCTCCCTACCAGACTTAAACAAAAATTCAATCGAAATAGCAGAAAAACTTGCTCCAATTCTTAATTCCGAGGACCCTTCAACAATGTCCGGCTTAATAAAGGAAAGGTTGGATCGTCAGGATTTAGTTTGGGCTCCCTTAAAACACAAAGTCTCTCCGGAGATAAAGAAAATAGTTGAGGAGTTGGAAATAAAGGGAATTGGCTTTCAGAAAGAGAGTCGTCGAAGCTATCCTGAGAGTTCGACTGCCGCTCATCTTTTGGGATTTGTTGGTTCGGACATCAATGGCCAAGATAAAGGTTATTTTGGTCTTGAGGGTTTTTATGATTTGGAACTAAAGGGTCAGGCCGGTATTTTAAGAAGAGAAAAAGATGCTTCGGGAAAACCAATTTTAGTTGGAGAAACAAAAGAAGAAAAACAAAAAAATGGTCGGGATTTGGTGACAACTATCGATCGGGCGGTCCAATATATTGCTGAAAAAAAACTTCAAGAAGGCCTCAAGCGATATGGAGCTGTTAGTGGTTC
>CAYIUX010000015.1:9444-10878 GCA_964366795.1 uncultured Gammaproteobacteria bacterium
CCAGCCCTCGATGATTGAAGTAATTCAGCAATCAAATAACGTGGGGATGGTTTTCGTTGGCGAAAAATTGGGAGTGGAAAAAATGATGGCCTATCTTGAGAAGTTTGGCATTGGCAAGCCAACAGGGGTAGATCTTCAAGACGAAAGCTCACCTATTTTACGGCCAAAGGATGAATGGAGGGCGATTGATTTAGCCACCGCCGCCTTTGGTCAGGGAATAGCCATTACCCCAATTCAAATGGTTAGAGCAGTTGGAGCAATAGCCAATGGGGGAAAATTAATGCGACCATTTGTGGTAAAAAAGGTAATTAGCGAAAAGGAGATAAGTGAAATCTCTCCAAAAGTCCAAACAGAGGTAATTAAACCAAACACTGCCAGAGTGATGACGGAAATAATGGTTAATGCTGTTGATAAGGGGGAGGCAAAATGGGCAAAACCAAAAGGATATCGAATTGCCGGTAAAACTGGGACTGCTCAAATTCCTGTCGCTGGGCACTACGATAAGGAAAAAACAATAGTCTCTTTTGTGGGTTTTGCCCCAGCTGATGAACCAAAATTTGTGATGCTAGTTACTCTACGAGAGCCTGCTTCCTCTCCTTGGGGTTCAGAAACCGCCGCCCCTTTATGGTTTGATATCGCCAAAGAACTTTTCATTTATTACGGAATTTTGCCCTAATAAAACATTCTGTTTTGTTTCTTGCGAAATAGGATATAATATCTCTAAATGATGCGGAAATTGAAGAATTTCTATCATCTTCTTATTGCCATTTTGGCAAACATAGTTTATAGATTCCCTTCAAAAGACTTAATTGTCATTGGCGTAACCGGAACAGATGGAAAGACAACCACCGTCCATCTTATCAATCATATTTTAGAAGAAGCAGGACTAGCGTCTGATTTGATCTCCAGCATCTCTGCTCCTGGACTACACACCACCACGCCCGACCCCTGGATACTCCAAGGCTTACTTCGGAAAATGGTTAATAAAGGGATTAAATATGTTGTTTTAGAGGTAACCTCTCACGGATTGGATCAACATCGGCTGGCAGGAACCAAATTTTATTTAGGAGTGATTACCAATGTTACCCACGAACATCTTGATTATCACCAGACTTATGAGAATTATTTGAAAGCCAAAGCAAAACTTTTTCGCGGGGTGAAAATTGCGATTATAAATCGAGATGATGAGTCGTATGGATACTTAAGTGCAAAGTGCAAACCTTCGTCCCGAGCTCAGGTCGAGGGAGCGCAAAGTGTAAAGTGTGTCAGTTATGGAATTAAAAACAAAGCCGATTTTACTCCGAAAACTTTTAAATTTAAAACTCTTTTACTTGGTGAATATAATCAATATAATTGTTTGGCGGCTATTGCCGCTGCTTCCTCATTAGGCATTCCTAAGGATAAAATTAAGAAGGCAGTCGCTTCATTTAAGGG
>CAYIUX010000015.1:10978-15267 GCA_964366795.1 uncultured Gammaproteobacteria bacterium
CCTCATTAGGCATTCCTAAGGATAAAATTAAGAAGGCAGTCGCTTCATTTAAGGGGGTGGGGGGTCGGATGGAGGAGATTAATGAAGGTCAAGATTTTAAGGTGATTATAGATTTTGCCCATACCCCCAATGCTCTAGAAAATGTGTTGAGGACTCTCAAACCGCTAATCGCTAACCGCTATTCGCTAATTGCTATTTTCGGTTGTGCTGGTTTGCGTGACGTTCAAAAACGACCAATAATGGGCGAAATTGCCGTGAAATATGCAGATTTTACTGTTTTAACTGCCGAGGATCCGAGAACTGAGGATGTTGATGAAATAATTGACCAAATAGCCGAGGGTTGTAAAAAAGTAGGGGGGATAGAGAGCAAGACATTTTTTCGAATTCCGGATCGGAGAGAGGCGATTAGATTTGCTATTCAAAAATTAGCCAAAAAAGGAGATGTGATTGTCATTTGCGGTAAGGGACACGAGAAATCAATGTGTTTTGGAAAAACTGAATATCCTTGGAGTGACCGAAATGAAACCAGAGAGGCTTTAAGAAACTTTAAAAAGAATGTTTAAGAAAACTCAAAAAGGTTATTATGAGTTTAATGAGTTAAAAAAATTTAAGGGTTTAATTCATGGATTTTCTAGTCGAAAGTTCGGAGACATGAAGACTAAAAAATTAGATAATTTCTTAGGCGTTTTGAATCTTCAGAAAAAAAATTTGGTTTTGATGGAACAGGTTCATGGAAATAAAATTAAAGTGGTTAATGAAGACGATAAGGGAAAAATAATTCCCGGGATTGACGGGATGGTGACAAATACATTTGGAATAGTTTTAGGAGTAAAAACAGCTGACTGTTTGCCAATTTTATTTTATGATCCGATAGGCAAAATCATTGGTGTTGCTCATGCCGGCTGGCGAGGGATATTGGCAAGAATTGCCCAAAAAGTGATTGATTTAATGATTAAAATGGGTTCTGTTCCTTCAGATATTTTGATTGGGATTGGTCCTTATATTGGTGGTTGTTGTTATTCGGCGGATAACCAACGAGCAGGACAATTTCTTGGAGAATTTGGCGATTTACCTTCAATGATATATTCTAATCAAAAAGGTTTATATTTAGATTTAGCTGTTCCTACTTTAAATCAATTGGTTCAGAGTGGGGTTCCAAAAGAAAATATTTTTAATTCCCAGATTTGCACTTCTTGCCAAAATAAAGATTTTTTTTCCTATCGAAAAGACAGTAAAAAAACTTATGGAGAAATGCTGGGGATTATCAGTTTAAATATTTAAAGTAGTATGAAAAAACCAGAGTTTTTTAAAAAAATAAGACATATTCATTTTGTAGGCATTAAAGGAGTGGGAATGACTGCTTTGGCTTGCTACACCCAAGATTTGGGGATTAAGGTTAGCGGTAGTGATGTTGAGGAAATTTTTGTCACTGATAAAATTTTGAAACAAAGAAAAATCCACTGGAAAATTGGATTTGAGGAAAAACATCTTAAACCGAGACTAGATTTGGTAATAACCACGGGTGCTCATGGTGGTTTAGCCAATCCCGAAGTAGTCGCTGCTGGTAAGTTAAAAATTCCGATTTTAACCCATGCTCAAGCTTTGGGAAAATTTATGGAGGGAAAAGAAGGAATTTCCGTTTGCGGTGTTGGGGGAAAAACTACCACTAGCTCAATGATTGCCACTGTATTAGACAATGCCCGAAGAAATCCCAGTTTTGCCATTGGGGTTGGGGAAATAAACTCTTTAGGTCCGGGAGGGAGGTATGATAAGGGAAAAGAATTTATCGCTGAAGCAGATGAATACGCCAATTCGCCAGGGATTGATAATCGACCACGCTTCAGTTTTCAAAAACCGAAAGTAATCGTGGTTACCAATATTGAATACGACCACCCAGATATGTATCAAAATCTTGAACAGACAAAAGAGGTTTTTAAAAAGTTTTTTCAGGTCCTGCCCACCAATGGTTTGCTGGTGGCTTGTGTTGATAATCCTAATACTTGGGATGCGGTCAAGGATTTTCAAGGCAACCTGCAAACCTATGGCTTTTCACCCAGGGCTGATTGGCAAGTTGTTAGCAGTTATCTTGGTCAAGGACAAACAATTTTTAGCCTTTCTCATAAAAAAGTGATTATTGATGAGATAAAAATTAAAGTTCCTGGGAGGTACAATGTTTTAAATGCCACCGCTGCCTTTGCCGTGGGGACATTTTTGGGCCTTGACGTTAAAACAATTAAAGATGGATTGGGGAGATTCGCCGGGACTAAAAGAAGATTTGAATTTATTGGTGAGACTAATGGAATTAAAATTTATGATGATTATGCCCATCATCCAAATGAAATTAAAGAAGTTTTAATGGCTGCCCAAAAATGGTTTCCCCAAAATCGTCTCATTGCTATTTTTCAACCCCATACTTTTAGCCGGACTAAGGCTTTATTCAATGAATTTGCCAGGGCGTTTTCTCTAGCAAGAATGGTTGTTATTACTGATATTTATTCTTCAGCTAGAGAAACTGATACTTTAGGAATAAGCGGGAAATTATTAGCTGAAGAAACTAGAAAATGTCATTCAAATGTAGTTTATAAATCTTCGGGAAAAGAAGTGGTGGAATTTCTTAAAAATGAAGCTAAACCCAACGATATTATAATGACTTTAGGAGCAGGGAATATTTTCCAATGGCACAAATCAATTTTGGAAGCATTAAGGGTTTAAAGAAAAACGAACCATTAGCTAAACATACCACCCTTGGAATTGGTGGACCAGCTGATTGGTTTTGTGAAATAAAAACTATTCCCAAGCTGGTGGAGATTATTAAATTTTGTCGTCGCCAAAATATTCCTTTCTTTATTTTCGGTGACGGAAGCAATTTATTGGTTAGCGATAAAGGAATTAGGGGAATAGTAATTAAAATTCTAAATTCTAAATTCGAAATTCTAAATTCTAAAATAATCGCCGAGGCAGGAACTCCACTAAAAAAATTGGTTCAAGAAGCAGTCAAAAATTCTTTGTCAGGTTTGGAATTTGCCGTCGGGATTCCAGGGACAATTGGAGGAGCGGTAGTCGGAAATGCTGGAACGGCTGACAAATGGATTGGGGATGTGATTGAGGAGGTTGAAGTTTTAGACCAAAATGGAGAGATTAAGAAGTTATCTGGAGCTGATTGTCAATTTGGCTATCGGGGTAGTCGATTCCAAAAAACTAAAGAGATTGTTTTACGAGTAGTTTTAAAACTTAAAAAGGACAGTCAAGAAAAAATTAAACAAAGGATGGCAGAAATTATCGCCAAGAGAACAAATCAACCAAAAGAAAAAAGTGCCGGGTCAATTTTTAAAAATCCAAAAGAAAAACCAGCTGGCTGGTTAATTGAAAAATGTGGATTGGAAGGCAAAAAGATTGGTGATGCCCAAATTTCTCCCAAACACGCTAATTTTATTGTCAATTTAGGTCAAGCAAATTGCCAGGATGTGTTAAAATTAATTTCACTGGTGAAAGAGAAGGTTAAACAAAAATTTGGGATTGTCTTGGACGAAGAAATTAAAATTGTCGGAGAATTTTAGATGGAAAAATTTGTTATCCAAGGGGGAGTTCCTCTTAAAGGTGAAGTAGCCCTGGCGGGCGCCAAAAATTCAGGGTTTAAGCTGATGATTGCTTCTTTGTTATCCGGAGAAAAAAGCCGAATTGAAGGATTTTCAAAGATTGGTGATGTTTATTCGACAGCAAAAATAATTGAGGAGCTTGGCGGAAAAGTTAGTTTTCAAAAAAATCATATTCTTGAGGTTGAGGGAAGAGGATTAAAAAAATTTGAGTTTTCCGAAAAGACTGGTCGGCTTTCCCGAGCCTCAACCTATTTTGTTGGTCCCCTTCTTTATTATTTTGGTAAAGCGATTATCCCAATTCCCGGAGGTTGCAAAATTGGGCAGCGCCCTCTTGACCGTCACCTTGCCGGATTTAAAGCTTTAGGAGCAAAAATTAAGGATTGTGGTGATTATTACCGAATCACCGCTAATAAATTTAAAGGAGCTATCTTCCACTTTCCTAAAATTACTCACGGAGGAACCGATGTTATGATTATTGCCTCGGTTTTAGCCGAAGGAGAAACCATCCTGGAAAATGCGGCTTTAGAACCTGAAGTTGATGATTTGATTGGTTTTCTAAATTCAATGGGAGCAAAAATCAAAAGAATTAAGGGACGAAAAATTATTATTAAAGGAGTGAAAAAACTAAAAGGGACGAGCTTTCAGGTAACGCCGGATAGAAATGAAGCGGTTACCTTTGCCTGCTCGGCTTTG